>NZ_JBIWEF010000013.1:0-120585 GCF_044762405.1 Streptomyces sp. NPDC097107
AGCTTTCGGTTCGTCTTGCAGCGTATGAGGAGATCGGCGCCGGTGATGGCCAGCTGGTTCAGCAGTGCGGCGGAGGAGAAGTTCCGGTCGCCCAGCAGCAGCATCCCGGCCCGCAGGTCCACCGCCAGGCGGCGGGCGTACTCCAGCTCACCGGTCGTGGCCGGACCGAACACGGCCCCGATCACCGACCGGGTCCCGCAGGCCACCAGCGCGGCCAGACGCAGCTGCGGGTAGCCCGAGATCCCGTTGCCGAGCCGCTGCCGGGTGAACACCGCCAGGTTGGCCGGGCAGTCCGGGACCGACAGCAGGGTGCCGTCGACCGCGACGACCCTCAACCCCCGCCATCGTCCCGCACCAGCGGTCGTGGCCGCAGGACCTCTTATCAGGTCGAACAGCGCTTTCATCGGTGCCGGCCCCAGTCGCTGGCGGGCCTGGCGAAGTGCGCTGCCACAGGGCCTCAACGGTGCGAGGCCCGCCAGTCCGGCACATAACCGGTCGAAGACCTGCTGATAGCCCAGCCCGTTGAAGAGTGCCGCGGCCAGCAGCAGGTAGACCGTGACCCGCGCCGGCACCAGCCGGACCCTGCACTGCACCGCACCGGTCTCCGCCAGCACCTCATCGACCATCTCGAACGGAACAATCCGGGTCAGCTCGCCGATGTGCCCCGGCGCGAACACCCCGGCCGCTGTTCCAACGGTCCTTGTTATGGCAGCCTGTTCCAACAGCGGAGCTCCTGTGGTGAGGATGTCTTGGAGTGACATCCCTCTTCTACAGCAGCTCCGCTGCCTTGTTCACCGGCCTTGACGAACAAACCCCCGCCCTAACTGAACGGCGTTGGTCCTAGGCCCTGTCGTCCGGGGAGGTCGTCGAGGGCACCCGGCACCCGGCCCCCTCGGCGACCTCCCCCCGGTCCCGCCCCGTCGCGGAGACCTCGCCGCAGGTCACCGGAGGATCGCCCACCGGTCTCGACGGCCCGCCGCCGTGCCCACTTCGAGACGCACCCGTAACGCCCCGTGCCGCACGTTCCGCCCCGCCGCGCCGTCACAGTCACGTACACCGGCGTCAACGGGACCAGGGGGCACGGAAGATGAAGCGGTACCGGACACGAAGGCCGATCGGCGCGCTGCTCGCGCTCACGGCGGCGGGCGGCCTGCTGATCACCGGCTGCGCGGGCGGGGGCGACGCGGATCACGGGACGAAGGAGTCCGCGGCCGACTCCCGGGGCGACTCGGCCCCGATGCCCGCACCCGACCGTCCCAGGGGCGAGGGTGAACAGCGCTACGACGGCGGTACGGCGACCGGGGAAGCCGGGGACGGGGACACCGAGGACTCCCCCGAGACCGCCCCGGACCCCGACCACCTCTCCACCTTCGCCCTGGACGTCGACACCGCCTCCTACGGCTACGCCCGCCGCACCCTCTCCGAGGGCCGGCTGCCCGACCCGTCGACGGTCCGGCCCGAGGAGTTCGTCAACAGCTTCCGCCAGGACTACGACCGCCCCGACGGCGACGGCTTCACGGTGACCGTGGACGGCGCCCGCGCCGACGAGGAGGACTGGTCGCTGGTCCGCGTGGGCCTGGCCACCCGGGGCGCCGAGCAGGAGGGCGAACGCCCGCCCGCCGCCCTGACGTTCGTCATCGACATCTCCGGCTCCATGGCCGAACCCGGTCGGCTCGACCTCGCCAAGGAGTCCCTCGGCACGATGACCGACCGCCTGCGCGACGACGACTCGGTCGCGCTCGTCACCTTCAGCGACGAGGCCGAGACCGTGCTGCCGATGACCCGGCTCGGCGATCGCCGCGGCCGGGTCCACGACGCCGTCGACAGCCTGGAGCCGACCGACTCCACCAACCTCGGCGCGGGCGTCGAGACCGGCTACGACACGGCCGTCGAGGGCCGTCGCGAGGGCGCCACCAACCGCGTCGTCCTCGTCTCCGACGCCCTCGCCAACACCGGCGACACCGATGCGGACGCCATCCTCGAACGCATCGCGGACGAGCGCCGCGAGCACGGCATCACCCTCTTCGGCGTCGGCGTCGGCAGCGACTACGGCGACGCCCTGATGGAACGCCTCGCCGACAAGGGCGACGGCCACACCACGTACGTCTCGGACACCGAGGACGCGCGCGAGGTCTTCAGCGAGCAACTCCCGCGCCACATCGAGCTGACCGCCCGCGACGCCAGGGCCCAGGTCGCCTTCGACCCCGAGACGGTCGCCGAGTTCCGTCTCGTCGGCTACGACAACCGACAGGTCGCCGACGAGGACTTCCGCGACGACCGCGTCGACGGCGGCGAGGTCGGCCCCGGCCACACGGTGACCGCCCTGTACGCCGTCCGCGTACGGCCCGGCGCCGACGGCCACCTCGCCACGGCCACCGTCCGCTGGCTCGACCCCCGCACCCGCGCCCCGCACGAGGAGTCCGGCGACGTGGAGACGGGCGCCCTCGCCGACTCGGTCTGGGGCGCGGACCGCGGCCTGCGGGTGACGGCGACGGCCGCCTACTTCGCCGACGCGCTGCGCGCCCCGTACGACGGGGGCGGCGGCGCCCTGCCCGGCGCACCACGCCTCGGCGAACTCGCCGAACGTGCCGGTGCGCTGGCCGACCGCACGGGGGACCCGGACGTCGGGCAGCTCGCCGAGGCGGTCCGGCAGGCCGACCGGCTGACCTGAGCCACCCCCGTTGACCCCTTACGCACAAGTAAGTTTACTCTCAAGTAAGTAACGGGAAGAGGCAGCGCAACACCACTCCGATCCGCGACCGGGAGCCGACATGGGCGTACGCAGGGACCTGAAACGGGCGAAACACCGCGGCGACCTGGCGTCCCGCACCCGGACCGAAACGGTCCGGGACGCGGACGGCACCGTCCGCGAGGCCCGCACCGCGCCCCTCGCGCATCGCCCCACCACCGGCAGCACCGCCGACATCCCGTTCACCAACGCGGCCGAGGCCCCGGACGCGGTGGTCCTGCGCCGCGAGGTGAACGGCGTCTGGCGCCCCGTCACGGCGGCGGAGTTCGCCCGCGAGGTGACCGCCGTGGCCAAGGGCCTGATCGCCGCCGGCCTGGAACCCGGCGGGCGGGTCGCCGTCATGTCCCGTACCCGCTACGAGTGGACGGTCCTGGACTTCGCGATCTGGGCGGCCGGCGGCCGGACCGTCCCCGTCTACGCCACCTCCTCCGCCGACCAGGTCGAATGGATCGTCCGCGACTCCGGCGCCCGCCACGTCGTCACCGAGACGGCCGCCAACACCGCCACCGTTGTGACCGGCACCGCCGGCCACCCCGAGGGCCCGCGCGTCCGGGAACTCGACGCCGGTGCGCTCGCCGACCTCACCGCCCTCGGCAGGGGCGTGAGCGACGAGGAGGTCACCAAGCGCCGCACCGCCCTGACCCCGGACACGGTGGCGACCCTCTGCTACACCTCCGGCACCACCGGGCGACCCAAGGGCTGCGTCCTCACCCACGCCAACCTGCACGCCGAGGCAGCCAACACGGTCGAGCTGCTGCACCCGATCTTCAAGGAGGTCACCGGCCAGACCGCCTCGACCCTCCTCTTCCTGCCCCTGGCCCACATCCTCGGCCGCACCATCCAGATCGCCTGTCTGCTGGCCCGCATCGAGATCGGCCACTTCCCGAGCATCAGGCCCGACGAGCTGCGCCCCGCGCTGAAGACGTTCCGCCCGACCTTCCTGGTCGGAGTCCCGTACCTCTTCGAGAAGATCCACGACACGGGCCGCGCGACCGCCGAGAAGATCGGCCGCGGCGCCTCCTTCGACCGCGCCCACCACCTCGCCGTCCGCTTCGGCGCCGCCCACCTGGAGCGTTTCCTCGGCCGCGGCAAGGGCCCCGCCCCCGCCCTGTGGGCCGGCTGGGCCCTGTACGACCTGCTGGTCTACCGCAGGGTCCGGGCGGAACTGGGCGGCCGGATGCGCTACGCCATCAGCGGCGGCTCCCCGCTCGACCACGACCTCAACCTGTTCTTCTACGCCGCCGGAATCATGGTCTACGAGGGCTACGGCCTGACCGAGACCACCGCCGCCGCCACCATCGTCCCGCCCCTGGGACCCCGCCCCGGCACCGTCGGCCCACCGGTCCCCGGCACAGCCGTCCGCATCGCCGACGACGGCGAGGTGCTCATCAAGGGCGGCATCGTCTTCGGGGCCTACCGGAACAACCCGGAGGCCACCGCCGCCGCCCTCACCGACGGCTGGTTCGCCACCGGCGACCTCGGCTCCCTCGACGCCGACGGCTACCTCACCATCACCGGCCGCAAGAAGGACCTCCTGGTCACCTCCGGCGGCAAGAACGTCTCCCCGGCCGTCCTGGAGGACCGCCTGCGCAGCCGGCCGCCCGTCGCCCAGTGCCTCGTCGTCGGCGACAACCGCCCCTTCGTCGCCGCCCTCGTCACCCTCGACCCGGACGCCGTCGCGCACTGGCTGTCGGTCCGGAAGCTGCCCGCCGACACCCCGATGTCCGAGGTCGTACGGGACCAGCGGATCCGCGCCGACGTGCAGAAGGCCGTCGACCACGCCAACGCGGCCGTCTCCCGGGCCGAGTCGATCCGCGCCTTCCGGATCGTCGAGGGCGAGTTCACCGAGGAGAACGGGCTGCTGACCCCGTCACTGAAGGTCAAGCGGCACGCGGCGGTGGCGGCGTACGCGGACGAGATCGAGGCGCTCTACGCGGCGCCGGGAAGCTGAGCGAGCGGCACGGTCGGGGCATGCGAAAGGGGCGGGCCGCCGATGTGCTCGGCGGCCCGCCCCTCGGCCGATGTCAGCCCTCGCCGTTGGAGGACAGGATCGAGACGTCCTCCAGGAGGTGCGCCAGCGCGCCGTCGCGCTTGCTCTGCGTGGAGTTCTCGGCGCACTGCTGGGTCAGCTCGTCCGACAGGATCGGTACGTCCTGGATCGGCACGAGGCCGATGACACTGACCGGGATGTCGCTGACCGCGATGCAGGGCTTGTTGAAGGATCCCTGAATGAGCGCCATCTGCGGGCTCATGTTGCCGTGCGTCGCCGAGTTGCCGAAGTACTGCGAGGCTCCGTTGCCGTTCGCGGAGACGGGCCCGCTGTCGTCACCGATCGCCATCGCCTGCGGGGCCGCGGCGGCGGAGGCGCCCATGACGGAGGCGGCGATCGCCGCGTAGGCGACTACCTTCTTGATCATTTGGCCAGTCCTTTCTGAAAAACCCCGTCCACCGGAGCGTTCTGGTCAACTCCGTGTACGCGGGCGGGTTTCTCCCGTTCACTCCGTCGGCGGACAACGGGAAATGTGTACGGGTCCGCGTTTCCCCGCCATTTCCCGGCGGCGTTCCAGGGGTTTTGAGGTCCAGTGCGGGCCAACCGGGTGAACGCCCGCAACCAATCACTCCCCACCGGGTTGATGAGGCCGTAGGACAGTGCGTCGCTACGACGAAAGGAACGCGAAGTGCTCAAGAAGGCAATGGTCGCCGCGGCGGCTGCCGCTTCTGTGATCGGCATGTCCGCTGCTGCCGCGCCCCAGGCGCTTGCCATCGGGGACGACAACGGGCCGGCGGTGGCCAACGGCAACGGCGCCTCGTCGTCGTTCGGCAACTCGGCGACCGACGGCGACATGAGCCCACAGCTGTCGCTGGTCGAGGGCACGCTGAACAAGCCGTGCGTCGGTCTCGAGGACATCAACGTCGCCGTCATCAACATCGTGCCGATCCAGGACGTGCCGATCCTCTCGGACGACCTGGCGCAGCAGTGTGCGGACAACTCCACGCAGGCCAAGCGTGATGGCGCGATCTCGCACGTCCTGGAGGACCTGTCGGTCCTGTCGGCGAACAGCGAGGGCGGCCAGGGCTGAGCCCAGTCCTGCCCGGTCCGGGCGGCCCGCTGACTTCCCCGTGGGCCGCCCGGTCGTTTCCGGGCCGGGATTTCGCCGGGTGATCGGAATGACGTCGTCGCTCTCCTGGTGGTACGGCTGTAACGGGTGGTGGTGTATCCGAGTGAATTTCGCGGGGCCCCCTGTTCCACAGTTTCTCCGGCCGTCAATGCCTCGTTTGCAGGCTGCAGGTCATGGTGCGAGCCGTCAATGCTGTGCTCGCGCGGTTTCGGCCGTCATTCAGGCATGACCGCAGAGAAGGGAAAGTTCATGAAGAAGAGCGCTGCTGTCGTCGCGGGCGCGATCATGGCCCTGGGCCTGGCTGCCCCGGCCTTCGCCGACGCGGACGCCCAGGGTGCCGCGGTCGGCTCCCCGGGCGTCCTGTCCGGCAACGTCGTCCAGGTCCCCGTCCACGTGCCCGTCAACGTGTGCGGCAACACCGTCAACGTGATTGGTCTGCTGAACCCCGCGTTCGGCAACGTGTGCGTGAACGACTGACGTCGTTCCGCACCGACCGGCTGCGTCACGGCCGGCCTTGGCCAACTCGTTTGGTTCGGGGCCGGCTTTTCCCCTTTCTGCAGCCTCTTCTGCAGCAATCGCTACCAGCAGGAAGACAACCAGAGTGCGACAGACCCTGAGCAGGGGGATGGTCGCGGCAGCCGCCGCGACGGGCATCCTTTCCCTGTGCGGCAGCCCCGTCCTTGCCGACTCGCATGCGGGCGGTGCCGCCCAGAACTCGCCGGGCGTCGCGTCCGGCAACGCCCTCCAGGTGCCGGTCGACGTGCCGGTGAACGCCTGCGGCAACACCGTCGACGTGATCGCCGCGCTGAACCCCGCCTTCGGCAACGAGTGCGAGAACAGCTCGGACGAGCGGACCGGCGGCTCCGTGAAGCACGGGGCGCCCCACGGTGACGACGGTACGGGCCAGGACGGCGGGTACGGCGGAGAGTACGGCGAGGACGTGCGCGTCCCCTCCGGTGCCTCCGCGGACGGCGCGGCCGTGGGCTCGCCCGGTGTCGGCTCCGGCAACAACGCGCAGGTGCCGGTCGACGTGCCGGTGAACCTCTGCGGGAACACCGTCGACGTGATCGCCGCGCTCAACCCGGTCTTCGGCAACTCCTGCGACAACCGGGCGGAGGAGCCTCCGGGCTACGGCGAGGAGGAGCCTCCGGGCTACGGCGAGGAGGAGCCTCCGGGCTACGGCGAGGAGGAGCCGCCGCCCACGACGCCGCCGACCGACGAGGAGCCCCCGCCGCCCGGCGAGGAAGAGGAGCCTCCGCCGTCCGGTGAGGAGGAGCCCCCGCCGCCCGCCGGTGAGGAGGAGCCCCCGCCGCCCCCCCAGGTGGAGCAGCCGCCCGTCCTCGCGGAGACCGGCAGCGAGGCCGCGATGCCGGGCGTCGCGGCCGCCGGTGCCGTGCTGATCGCCGGCGGCGCGATCCTGTACCGACGGGCCCGCGTCGTCTCCCGCCGCTGACCCCGGCTCCCGCCGCCCCCACGCCCCCGGCCGACCCCGCAGGGTCCGCCGGGGGCGTTGTGGTGCCCGCGCGGCAGCGGCCGGTCAGCGGCTGCCCGCCCTGTCGTCGTCCGGGCGGCCGGAGCGGCCCGGGGAGGTCGCCTGGCGCACCACGCGGGCGCGGGCCGGTGCCCAGGTACGCGGGCGGCCGGCCTTGCGGCGCAGGCGGTCCAGCAGCCGGGCGGTCACATGGCGCCCCCACAGGTTCCACAGGGCCCGGCCGGGTGCCCGGTCGTCCGGGGCGTGCCAGGCCAGCTCGCGTCCGCCGGGCGCCGGGCGCAGGGCGCTGAGCGGCGCGTAGTTCTCCACCACGAACGCCCGCCCCGGCTGCGGCGCCCCGTCCGGCAGCGTGCGGTGGGTCAGGTCCAGGTGCAGGGCGCGTACGACGTCCAGCCCGGCGGTGTCGGTGAACAGCCGGAACTGGGCGCCGGGACGCGGGTTGAAGTCGAGCAGGTGATAGCGGCCCGTCGTACCGCAGCGGCGGAAGTCGAGGTCGAGGATGCCCCGGTAGCCCAGCTCGCCGGTGATCCGCTCGGCCAGGGCCTGCACCTGCGGGTTCGGTGTCCAGCGGCCGACCGCCGTCAGACCGGCGCCACGTGGCCTGGCGCGCGTCTTGCGGCCGGGACCGCCCGCCCGCACCGCGCCGGTGCGGTCGGCGTACCCGTGGAAGAACCAGTCGCGGTCCGGCCCCGGCGGCAGGAACTCCTGGAGCAGCAGCCGGCTGCCCGCCTCCTCGGCCCGCCGGTACAGCTCCCCGGCCTCCCGCGCCGAACGCACCAGCACCGTGCTCCGCAGCCCGCCGCCCGCAGGCACCAGCCAGGGCCGGCTCCACTTCGCCACCACCGGCAGTCCCAGCCGCCAGGCGGCACGGGCGGCCTCGGCCGGGCCGTCCGGGACCAGGGTCTCGGGGTGCGGCACGTCCAGGGACGCGCACACGCCGGCCAGCTCGGCCTTGTCGGCCACCCGTTCGGGCAGCGCGCCCGGCAGGTCGGGCAGCAGATACGCGGGCGCCAGCTCCGCCCGCATCCGCCCCACCGCGACGGCACACGCGTCGTCCATCGGGATCAGTACGGCGGGACGCGCGATCCGCGCGGCGACGCGGCGCAGGACCACCGCGATGTCGGCGGGCGACGCGCCGGGCGGCGGGGGAGTGTGCAGCCTGCTCACATATCGGGAGGCGCGGACCGGGCTCTGCGCGCAGTCGGCGACCACGTGTACCTCCACGCCCGCGCGGCCGAGCGAACGCACGGCACCCAGCGTTCCGTGGTGAAAGGGATTCCGGTCGGTCCGCAGCAGAACGGCGGGGACACGGGTGTCGAACAGCGACACGGGATTCTTCCTTCGCATTCGATTCGGGTCACCGGTGCGGGCGATCGGCGCACTCGAAAGCCGTAACGGCGGTGGCGTGATGGCATTTCATATGACTGAGTGTCAGTAAGCAGTAAGCAATTCGGGGCGACGGAAGGAGCCGGTAATGGCCGTACGGCAGTCACGGACCCGGTCCAGGCGTTCGGCGCGCGCCGCGGCGGTGGTCGCGGCGGCGGCGCTCCTGGCCGCGATCCCCCAAGTCGCCGTCGGCGAACCGGTCCCGCCCGCGCCGGCCCCGCCCGCACCGGCCCCCGCGGTTCCCGGCCGGACGCCCGGTGCCGCTCCCGCGTTCGGCGCGTACCTGGACTACGGCCCGCGTGGCGTGGCCCGGATGGCGCAGCTCAGCCACTGGCTGGGCGGCGCCGAACTGCGCGTCGGCCACACCTACCTGCCCGGCGACCTGTGGAGCAACATCGAGGGCGCCCCCGGCTTCCTCGACGTGTGGGCCGACTGGCGCACCCGCGAGGCCGACCGGATGCTCGTCCTCAACGTGCCCATGATGGAGCGCAACGAGGAGGGCGTCGACGACGGCGAGGTGCGCACTCTGCTGCGCCAAGGTGCCGCCGGACGTTTCGATCACCACTTCAGGGCCCTCGCCGAACGGCTGGTCGAACTGAACGTCCCGGACACGGTCCTCGTGCTCGGCTGGGAGATGAACGGCACCACGTACACCCATCGGTGCGGACCGGACCCGGAGGCCTGGAAGACGTACTGGAACAGGATCGTCACCACCATGCGTTCGGTGCCGGGCCAGAAGTTCCGGTTCGACTTCACCCCGAGCCGCGGCCGGGACGCCGTTCCGTGGACCCAGTGTTATCCGGGGGACGCCACGGTCGACATCATCGGCATGGATTCGTACGACCAGCCACGCGGAATGGCGTTCGACGAACAGGTGAAGGAACCGTACGGACTTCAGGCGCACGTCGATTTCGCCAAGGCCCACGGAAAGCCCATCTCCTATCCCGAATGGGGCCTCTTCCGCAACGGTGACAACGCCGAGTACATGCGGCGCATGCTCGCGTGGATGGACGAGCACAAACCCTTGTACAACACGCTCACCGACTACTGCCCGCACGGCGTGTGGCAGTGCGACGACAACCCCCGGTCCACCGCGGTCTACCGGTCCGTGCTCTTCGGCCGCACCGACGAGCCGGACACCACGGTCCCGGAGCCGGCCACGCCCACCGTGCCCACCGCACCGCCCGTGCCCGCGGTGCCGCCCACCGCGCCCCGGCCGCCCGCCGACTGCTCGCCGCTGGAGCTCGGCGACTGGGTCGAGTACTGGATCGGCGGGAAGCTCTGCATGCGCCTCGACTGGTACTCGCGCAACAAGTAGCCGCCGACGGGGGCAAGGACGGAGGTGTCGGAGGCGACGGGGGCGACGGAGGTGGCGGCGGGGGCGACGGAGGTGGCGGAGGTGGCGGCGGGGGCGGTCAGGTCCTGCCGCCACCGTCGCGCTCCTTCCGAACCTTGCGCACCTGTCGCCGGTGCAGCAGTTCCTTGCCCCGCCGACGCGCGGCGACGTCGCACAGGGCCGCCGACAGCAGCGGGGCCGTGTGCCGGCGGGCCAGCAGCAGCCGCTGGTTCGGCACCGGTTCCGGGCGCCAGTGGTGTTTGTACGGCTCGTCGCCCCGCAGCAGGCTCAGCGTGCCGCGCCCCGGGGCGCGGGCGTGCTCGGCGCACGCGTCCAGCAGCATCACCGCCACGTCCGCCTTCCGTTCCCGCAGCCGCGGGTGGGCGCCGTACAGATAACCGCCCGCCAGCCGCCGCGACAGCAGCGTGACGTCCACGGCCACCACCTCGTCGTCCATCCGGAACTCGGTGACGACCGCGTCCCCGGCACGCACCATCGGACCCACCGCCCGCACCAGGTGGTCGCGGAACCGCGCCCGCAGATGCTCGCCGGTCACCTTCCGCCCCTGCCACTGCAGCCGGTGCAGCTCCAGCAGCCGCCGCAGCGCCGCGTCCACCTCGTCCGGGAGGACGGTCCGGCTCTTGACGCCGAGCGCGTCCAGCCTGCGCAGCTGGGCGCGCACCCGCTGGCGGCCCTTGGCCGAGGGCAGCCGGGCGGCCAGTTCGTCCACGGGGAGGGCGGGCAGCTCCAGGCAGAGCGAGTCGGCCACCCGGCGCCGGGGCCCGCGCCAGCGGTCGTAGACCCGTTCGGCGGCGGCACCCGGCCGCACCTCGCGCAGGTCGATCAGCGCGGTACGGGCCACCGCGGAAAGCCCCTCGGTGAGCGCGGCCACCGCGTCCTCCCCGCGCTCGTCGTCCAGCAGGACGTCCCCGTAGTCGGAGATCGCCCCGCCCAGCGGCACCAGCGACGGCACCGGACGCCGTACGCGCATCAGCGGCGCGGCGGCGACCAGTTCGCGGCCGTCGCGGGCCAGCAGCAGCCGCAACCGGCCGCGCCCGCCGTACGACCGCCACCACGAGTGCAGCCAGGCATGGCTCTGGAACGGGGTCGCGGCGGCGCACCGGCCGTACAGCCGCCCCCAGTCCGCGGTCAGCTCCGCGAAGGCGCGCTCGTCGGTGACCAGTTCGGTCGTGTACGTCGTCGGGTACGTCACAGCTGTCCGCGGACGTCCGCCGCCGAGGCGGGTCCGGGCACGGCCGCCGTCGTGCGGCCGGGCTCCCGCGCGGCCGGGCGCGGACGGACCAGCAGCGCCAGACCGCCGAGCAGACCGCCCGCGCTCGCGCCCACCAGCCCCGTCACGGCGGCCGAGGCCGAGGACGCCTCGGTGGGCTCGGTGGCGCGCGCGAACCGCCGCAGCTCCACGTGGGTGTCGTCG
This sequence comes from Streptomyces sp. NPDC097107, assembly GCF_044762405.1. Classification (NCBI taxonomy): domain Bacteria; kingdom Bacillati; phylum Actinomycetota; class Actinomycetes; order Kitasatosporales; family Streptomycetaceae; genus Streptomyces; species Streptomyces sp. NPDC097107. Next base: position 11,518 of record NZ_JBIWEF010000013.1, read on the forward strand.
GCGGCGGCGTCCGCGTGCTCGGTGAGTGCGCCGGCGACCGCGTTGGCCATGTCGGCGGCCTCGTCCGGGTGCGCGGAGGTGGCCGTCACCGAGACCATCGGCGCGTCCGGCGAGGTCGCCGTGCGGACGCTCTCCTCCAGCGTCGCCACCGGGACGCCCGCCAGCATCTGGGCGTCCCCGAGCACGGCGAGCTGGGTGGCGACCCGGCCGTAGGCCTGTGCGAAGCCCAGCGCCGACGCCGGGTCGGACTTGCCGGTGGGGACGGCGACCACGTAACTGGTGGCCGTGTACTGCGGAGTGGCGGCCAGGCCGTAGCCGGCGCCGAGCAGCCCGCCGGCGAGGACGCCGGCCGCGAGCGGGGACCAGGGTGGCAGGGAGCGGATGCGGCGCAGGACGCCGTGCAGGGCGGTGCGTGCGCGGCGGGGGCGGGCCGGCTGCTCGGCCTCGTGCCGCTCCGCGGGCTCGGCCGGGGACTGGGTGAGGGGCTCGGTCATGCGGAACTGACTCCCTGGGGTGCCTGGGACAACGGGTGCGTGAGGGTGGTCGCGTACACGTCCATCAGCTGGGCGGCGCTGCGGGTGACGCAGTAGTGGCGGGCGGCCTCGGGGGCGGTGCGCGGGCCGGGGCCCGGCTCGGCGGCCGCCCGGGTCTCGGCGAGTGCGCGGGCGAACTCCTCCTCGCCACCGGTGACACGCCGGGCGGTCAGCGCGGCGGCCGGGGGCAGGTCCTCGATCGCCGGGCAGGAGGCGTAGAGCACCGGCAGCCCGGACGCGAGGCCCTCCACCACCGCCAGGCCGAAGGCCTCCTCCGGCGACGGCGAGGCGAGCACGTCCATCGCTGAGGCCAGGGACGGCAGGTCCGGGCCGGGGGAGCCGTCGGTCACGTAGGGGCGTTCGCCGGTGAGCAGGACGCGGTCGGCGACCCCGGCCTCGCGGGCGGTGCGGCGCAGGACGTGCTCCTCGGGGCCGCCGCCGACCAGCAGCAGCCAGCAGTCCTCCGGCAGCCGGGCCAGGGCGCGGACCAGGACGTCGAACCGCTTGGCCGTGGTCAGCCGGCCCACGCCGCCGACGACGTACGCGCCCTGCGGCAGGCCGAGACGGCGGCGGGTGCGCAGTCGCGCGACGGGATCGAAGCGGAAGCGGGCCAGGTCGACGCCGTTGGGGACGACCTCGATGCGGGGCGCGGGCACGCCCCAGCGCCGCAGCCGGTCGGCGACGGTGGGGGAGACGGCGACCGTGGCGCTGCCCAGCCGCTCCCCGGCCAGGTAGAGGGCGCGGATGCCGGGGGTGAGCGGGCGGCCCTCCATCTGGGAGTCGCCGAGGGAGTGTTCGGTGGCGACGACGGCGCGGACGCCGGCCAGGCGGGCGGCGATGCGGCCGTAGAGGCAGGCGCGGTAGAGGTGGGTGTGCACGAGGTCGTAGCCGCCGGTGCGGATGAGGCGGGCCAGGCGGGGCAGCGCCGTCAGGTCCCGGTTGCCGGTCATGCCGAGGTGGACGACGTTCACGCCGTCGGCCAGCAGTCCGTCGGCGACCGCGCCCGGGTTGGTGAGCGTCACGACGTCGCAGTCGACGGGGAGGTGGCGCAGGAGCAGCCGCAGTTGCTGTTCGGCGCCGCCGACGCCGAGGCCGGTGATGATGTGCAGGGCCTTCATGTCCTTCGTGCCCCTCCCTGTCAGATCCCGGCCGCGGCGCGGCGGCGCAGGCGGTGCAGCCGGGTCTTCAGCAGCAGGCGTACGGCCGTGTCCCGCTGCCCGATGTGTACGCGTGGCAGGGCGTGCGGGCCGGTCAGCGGGCCGGGGTCGATGGCGCAGGCGTAGGTGTGACCGGCGGCGCGTACGGCGTCGGCGGCGCGGGCGTCGACGGCGCCGTACGGATAGCAGAAGCCGGTTACCGGAGCACCGATCAAATCCGAGAGCAGTGCTCTGCTTTCAGCGGTCTCGGCCTTCAGCGTGGCGTCGTCCGCCTGGGTCAGGTCCACGTGGGTGAGGCCGTGCGAGCCGATCTCGACGCCCTCGGCGGCGGCGTGCCGGATGCCGTCGGCCGTGAGCAGCGGCTTGCGCGGGCCGAGCGGGTCCCACGCGTTGTCGCCGCCGAGCCGGCCCGGCAGCACGAAGAGGGTGGCCCCGCAGTCCCAGCGGCGCAGGCACGGCAGCGCGTGCTCGACGAAGTCGGCGTACCCGTCGTCGAACGTCAGCCCCACCAGGTCGCGGCCACCGCCCCGGGCCCGGGCGGCCAGCAGCTCGGCGACCGGCACCCCGCGCAGCCCGCGCCGCCGCAGCCAGCCGAGCTGCGCGTCCAGCCGGTCGGGCGTGACCGTGATGCGGTACGGGTCGTCCGAGCAGTCGCCGACGGAGTGGTACATCGCCACCCAGGGGACGGTGCCGGGGCGGGTGCGGGCGTCGGAGCGGGCGCGGGTGTCGGGACGCGTGCGAACGCCGGGGCGCGTGCGGGCGTCAACGGGGTCTGCGGAAGGGGAAACGGTCACGGAAGCGGATGAGGACGCGGGAACGGGAGCCGAAGCGGCCATGCGGGAGCCTTCGTGTGACGGAGCGGACGAAATAGAGGGCCGGCACGACACCTTGGACGCGCAGGACCCGGCCGAGCAGGACGAAGACGCCGACGACGGTCACCACGCCGGCGGCGAGGGAGACGGCCGGCCCGGTGAACAGGCCCGCGACCGGCGCGCCCACGACGGTCGCCCCGGCCGCCGCCAGCACCGGTCTGACCAGGTCGCCCAGGACGCGCCGGACGCGGACCGGGACGCTGCGCGGGCCCATCCCGGCGAGCAGCAGGGCGGCGGTGACGGTGATGCCGGCGGCGTTGGCGGCCGCGATGCCGGTCACTCCCCACGGGGCGACCGCCCGGGCACCGATGCCTGCCGTGGCGGCGATGCCCGCGGTCATCGCGGCGAGCGGGTACCAGCTGGCGCGGCCCGCCGAGAAGTAGGAGCGGGCCAGCGCGCCCACCACGGTCTGGCCGAGCAGCCCGAGGGCGTACACGCGCATGACGTCCGCGGTCGCCGCCGTGTCGGCCGCCGTGAAGGCGCCGCGCTGGAAGAGGAGTTCGATCATCTGCGGCGCGCAGGCGACGACCGTGGCCGCGCCCAGCAGCACCAGGCAGGCCGCCAGCGCCACGTCCCGCTCGACCCGGTCGCGGGCCCGTTCGGTGTCGCCGTCGGCCATCGCCCGGGCCACCACCGGGAAGGTGACCGTGCACAGCATCAGCGACAGCGTCATCGGGATCTGGGCCACCTTCTGCGCGTAGTTCAGGTGCGAGATGGCGCCGGAGGGGAGCCCGGAGGCGAGGAAACGTTCGATGAGGACCTGCGACTGACGGCACAGGGCGAAGAGCAGCACGGTGCCGAACAGGGCGAGGGCCAGCGGACGCGCCTGGTCCCCGGTGCCCGCCGGCCGCCCGACGCCGTCGTCCCGGCGCCGCAACTGCCGCAGCAGCGAGGGCAGCTGCGCCGCCACCATCAGGAAGCCGCCCGCCGCGACGCCGACCGCCGCCGAGCGCACCCCCCAGCGCCCGCCGAGCACGAACATCGCCGTGATGATGCCGGTGTTGTAGGCCACGTAGATCGCCGCCGGCGCCAGGAACCGGCCGTGCGCCCGGAGCGCGGCACTGCAGTACCCGGCGAGTCCGAAGCTGACGACGCAGGTGGCGGTGAGCCGGGTGCAGTCCACGGCGAGGGTGTGGTCGGGCAGCCCCGGCGCCAGGGCCCGGACCAGCTGGGGTGCGCAGACGACGGTCAGCGCGCCGACCGCGACGAAGGCCGGTGCCAGCCGGGGCAGGGTCGAGGCGACCAGCGCGCGGACCGGGTCGCCGGGGGCGCCCTGCGCGCGGCGGGCCAGGGCCAGGCTGAACATCGGGACCAGCGCGAAGGCCAGCCCGTCCTCGATCAGCAGCGTCGCCGCGAACTCCGGCACGGTCCACGCCACCAGGAAGGCGTCCGTCTCGCTACCGGCCCCGAACAGCCGGGCGAGCGCCTGGTCCCGGGCCAGCCCGAGGACCGACCCGGCCACCGACAGCACCGCCGTGAGCAGTGCGGCCCGGGCGAGGAAGCCCCCGGAGGACCGGCCCTCGGCCGCCGCTGCCCGGGTTTCCGCGTCCGGCGCGGCGGACCGGGCCGGCGGGACGGACGGGGACCGTGCGGCCCGGAAGGGCGTCACCTTCATCGCGCGGGCACCTCCTCCGCACCGGGCCCGGACCCGGCCCCGGGCCGAGGCCCGGGCCCGGAACCAGGCCGAGGCCCGGGCCCGGAACCAGGCCGAGGCCCGGCCCCGGAACCAGGCCCAGGCCCGGAACCAGGCCCAGGCCCGGATCCGGGCTCAGACCCGGGTTTGGCTGCGGGTTTGGCTCCGGGTTTGGCTCCGGTCTCGGCTCCGGGTTTGGCTCCGGTCTCGGATCCGGGTTTGGCTCCGGACTCGGCCCGGGACTCGGCCCCGGGCTCGGCCCCGGACCCAGGCATGGACCCGCCCCCGGCCTCAGACCTGGCCCCGTCCCCGCCCCCGAGTGCCCACCAGCCCGCCAGCCCGAAGCACACCGCCGTCAGTACGGTCGAGGGCCCGCCGATGTCGGCGTACGCGAAGTCGGTCAGCTGCCACACCAGCAGCCCGCAGGCGACCAGCGCGCAGTCCGTCCCGGACGCCGCACCGGAGCGCCGTACCGCACGGAGCCTGCGCAGCCCCAGGACGAGCAGCGCCAGCCAGCTCCCCGCCAGCGCGACCAGCCCGATCAGCCCCTGCTCGGCCAGGATCAGCAGGTACATGTTGTGCGGGGACAGCAGCGGCTGCTTGCGGTACCCGGCGCCCGCGCCGTCGGTCTCGCTGCCCGAGGACAGGGCCAGCGAGGCGTGCCCGTCCCGGTGTTCGGGAAAGCCCTTCAGGCCCACGCCGGTCAGCGGCCGCTCGCGCCACATGCCGGCCGCCGCCGCCCACATCGTGTAGCGGTCGGTGACCGACTGGTCGGGCGAGTCGGTGACCTGCGTGATGCTGCCCAGCCGCTCCTGGAGCATCGCCGTACCGGCCCCGAACCCGCCGACCAGCACCACGCCCGCCGCGACCACGGCCGCCCCCACCGTCAGCGCCCTGCGCGCCCCGGCGAGCATCAGTTGGGCCGCGCACGTCACCGCCGTGGCGATCCACGCGCCGCGGCTGAACGACAGGGCGAGCGGCAGCAGCAGGGCGATCGCGCAGCCGGCCGCGAGAGCGCGCTGCCGGGCAGGGGCACGGCCCAGCGCCAGCCCGACCGCGCAGACCAGCCCGAGGGAGACGACGGTCGCCATCCCCATCACGTCCTGCGGCCCGAAGGTGCCCACGGCCCGGATCTGCTCGCCCTGGTAGGAGGCACCGGTCCCGGTGACGTACTGGTGCACGCCGACCGCCCCCTGCCACACCGCCAGCCCCGTCATCGACCAGGTGAGCAGCCGTACGTCGTCCCGGTCGCGGACCAGCAGCAGTACGGCGGCGGGGACGAGGACGAACACCTGGAGGTATCGGCCGAGCCCGGTGAGCCCGGCCCCCGGCGACACCGCGCCCAAGGCGGCGAGGGCCAGCGGGAGCACGGGCAGGCCCAGCACCACGGCAGCCGTGCGGGTCAGGGGGCGCCGCCGGTCCCGCACCAGGCGCAGGGCGCAGTACAGCACCACCAGCGCGGAGGCCGCGTCGGCCGGGTGCGCACCGCCCGCACCGTCCCCCGCGGCCGGCAGGGCGAGCAGCGCGACGACCGCGACCACGGCCAGCACGGGCGGCAGGCGCCGTACGCGCGCGGTGGACCACAGGGGCGGGGTCTGGGCCACCGCGCTCAGCTCCCGGTCGGGCGCACGAGCGCTACGGCCGTGCGCAGCAGGATGCAGACGTCCTGCCACAGCGACCAGTCGTCGATGTAGGCGTTGTCGAAGCGGGCCCGGTCCTCGATGGAGGTGTCGCCGCGCAGCCCGTTGATCTGGGCCAGGCCAGTGATGCCGGCCGGCACCCGGTGGCGGGCGGCGTAACCGGGATAGGTCTGGCTGAACTGCGCCACGAAGTACGGCCGTTCGGGACGCGGCCCGACCAGGCTCATGTCGCCCCGGAAGACGTTCCACAGCTGGAGCAGCTCGTCGAGCGACGTACGGCGCAGGAAGCGGCAGAACCACGGCATCCGGCGCTCGTCCGCCACACTCCACCGGGTCGCCGACTCGTGCTCGTCGGCCGGGCGGTGGGTGCGGAACTTCAGCAGCGTGAACGGCCTGCCGTCCTTGCCGATGCGCTCCTGCCGGAACAGCACGCCGGGCCCGCCGATGACCCGCAGCAGCGTCGCGCAGGTCAGCAGCAACGGGCTCAGCAGCAGCAGCAGTGCCCCGGACACCGTCACGTCCAGCACCCGCTTGCCGGCGCCGCCCGGCCGCCGTTCCCCCGCCTCCAGACGCCGGCAGGAGAACCCGGCGAGCCGGTCCCGGCCCGCGTACGCGGGGACGTCCGCGTCGACCTCCCACACCACGCAGCCGGACTCGGCCAGCGCCCGCAGCAGCGGTCCCTGTCGCGTCCGTACGGAAGGGTGCACGGCCAGTACCTCCCGTACGCCGTTCTGCACGACCGCCCGCTGCACCTCCTCGCCCGTGGTCAGCACGGGCAGGCCCGCGCCGCCGCCCGGCTCGTCTGCGACGATCCCGACCGGGCGCACCCCGCAGCGCGGATGGCGCAGCACCGCCGAGGCCACGCGCTGCGCGGTCGCGGCGGGGCCGACGACCAGGGCGGCGCGCGGGCGGTTCAGCAGCGCGGTACGGCGCCACCGGTGCACGGCGCCCCGGCCGGCGCAGCCCGTCGCCGCGTGCAGCAGGAAGCCGAGGAGCAGTGTGCGTGCGGACAGGGTGTGCGGCGGGGCGTACGCCGCGACGAGCGCCGCCAGCGCCAGCCAGACCACCGTGATCCGGCCGCACAGGGCGGGCAGGTCGTCCAGGACACCCGGCAGCCGCCGGGGAGCGCGCGGGCGCAGCAGCAGCGAGGCGGCGACCAGCAGGGCCGCGAGCAGCGGTTGGTGAGGAGTGCCGGTGAGCATCAGGGAGCCCGGCACCGCCGCCGCCGTGCCGTCCGCGACGAGCAGTGGCAGCGGGGACTCCGGCCGCGGTGCGGGAAGCCGGTCGGGGAATCGGAAACCCGCGGTGCCGGCACGCTGCGGCAGCACCGAGACGGGTGCGGAGGAGCCGAGGTCGCGCGGCTGGCCGGCGGGGGTGGGGACGGTGCTTTCCGCGGTCACGGGTGCGTGGACTCCCTGTACTCGATGGGCACGACGGCCGAGCGCCCCACGAGCGCGGGCCTGTCGCCGGGGACCGTGTGTGTCCCGGTCGTCCGCCCGTCGCCGAGGAGGTCGTCGTACACCGCCGTGATCGCCGCGGCCGTGTGCCGTACGTCGTGCGTGGACAGGACGTGTGCGCGCCCCCGGCGGCCGAGCGACGCGCGCAGTGGAGCGTCGAGCAGCAGCCCGGTGACCGCGTCGGCCAGCGCCTTTGGGTCCATGGGCGGTACCAGGCAGTGCGGCACGAGAGCGGGCGGCAGGCCCTCGCGGGCGCCGTCCACGTCGGTCGCCACCACGGCCCGCCCACAGGCCATCGCCTCCAGCGGCGCCAGCGCCATGCCCTCCCACCGGGACGGCAGGACGACCAGGTCGGCGGCCCGGTACCAGGGCCTGGCATCGGCGACGGCGCCCGCGAACAGCACGGACGCGGGGGCGCGTTCACCGGGGCGGGCCGGGTTCGTCGCGTGGTCGCGGGGCTGGGCCGGGTTCGTCGCGTGACCGTGAGGCCGGCCCGGGTTCGTCGCGTAGGTGTGGGGCCGGGCCGGGTTCGCCGCGTGGTCGCGGGGCTGGGCCGGGTTCGTCGCGTGGCCGGGTTCCGGGGCCGGGTGGTGGCCGCCGGGGCGGGTTGGGGACGGGCCGTCGCCGAGGAATCCGTACGCCGAGGCGCGATCGGCGAGCCGCGCGTGGTCCGGGCCCTCGCCGACCAGCACCAGCCGGGCGTCCGGGACCCGCGCGAGGACCGACTTCCACGAGGTCAGCAGGACGTCCTGCCCCTTCTGCCGGCACAGCCGCCCCACGCAGACCACCAGCGGGCCGGGCCCGCCGGCGCCGGGCGGGAGCCGTACGCCGTCGACGGCCTCCACGCCACCGACGCCACCGCCCACGTCGCTCACGTAGCCCACACCCTCCACGGCATCCGCGCCGAAGCGGTCGAGGTCGATACCGTTCGGGATCACCGTCCACCGCCCGCGGACCCGGCTCCGCACCCCCCGCAGCCGCTCCGCCTCGCTCACGCACACCGTCCGCGCCGCCCACCGAGCCCCCCACCGCTCCCAGCCGAGCGCGAGCGCCGCGGCGGCCCCGCCGACCGCCTCGAACGACCAGGCGTGCGGCTGGAAAACGGTCGGGATCCGCCCGCGTACGGCGAGCCGGGCCGCGAGACCGGCCTTCGCGCTGTGCGCGTGCACCAGGTCGGGCCGTACGTCCTCGATCACGCGGGCGAGCCGCCGTACCTCCGACACCAGCGCCGGACCCGGCGACCGCGTCGCCGGCCAGTGCCGCACGTCGGCGCCCAGCGACCGGAGTCCGGCCGCGAGACCTCCGTCGGGACAGGCGACCGCGACGCGCAGCCCGGCGGCGAGCTGAGCCCGCGTCAGGTCCGACACGACACGGGCGACCCCGCCGTCCGCCGGCTGGGTGACATGGAGAACCCGTGGCCGGGAGTCGGTCGGTGGCAGGTGCATACGCGTTTCCTCGCTCACGGAAAATGCTCGGGACGGGCGTGAACGCGTTTCACCGCAGGACGTCGGCCGCCACGCGGCGTACGCCGGCGCACGCCGCGTCCTGCTGGGAAACGAGCCGGAAGGCCGACTGGTCACCGCCACGTTCGGAGCGATCGGAGAGTGCCCTCGGCCGATGTCCCGCAGTGGTGCGACCGGGGTGCGTCGGTGGTGTGGGACTCTAGCCGCTATCCGTACTAATACGGTGAAACCGGGTAAGTGTGTTGGATTCGTGAACGCCGCTCTCCGGCGGGATCACTCCTTTGGCGGCACAACTCGCGTGCGCGCCACGCGTTGACACTGCGCCGGGCACCCGCCCGGATGTTTGTGTCAACCCCAAGGAGCACTTCTCCATGTCGCGTATCGCGAAGGGCCTGGCCCTGACCTCCGTCGCCGCCGCCGCGGTGGCGGGCACCGCCGGTGTCGCCGCTGCCGACGCCGGCGCGCAGGCCGCCGCCGCTCACTCCCCGGGTGTCCTGTCCGGCAACGTGCTGCAGGTTCCGGTCCACATCCCGGTCAACGTCTGCGGCAACACCGTCGACATCATCGGCCTGCTGAACCCGGCGTTCGGCAATGAGTGCGAGAACGACTGATCGTCGGCTCGAAACCCTTGCGCCGGCCGTCCGTACCGCGGTTCATCCGCGAGCGGGCGGCCGGTTCGCGTTGCCGCACGGACGGCGGTGTGCTGCCCCGAATGGGGGGTGCGGGCGCCGACACGGCCGGAAGGCCTTGACAGGGCGTCTCACCAGGTAGGACGCCGGGACGGGGAAAGGCGGCCGAGCGCGTACGGTCGCCGCTCGGTTGCAGAGCGCCACGGCCGCTTCCACGGTGGGCACAAGATCCGACGCACCACCGAAAGGAACCCCCATGCGTCTGCCCGCTCGGCGAATCGCCACCACCGCTCTCACCGCCGGCCTTCTGATCGGTCTCTCCGGACCGGTGGTGATGGCGGCGGATGGCGAATCGGTCCGGGAACGCACCCACGCGGCGTCCCAGGCACCCCTCCCCGACGTGGCCGAACTGCTGAACCAGGTCGGCAGTCTGGCCGGCCTGGGCGGTGTGCTCACGCCGGTCACCGACATGCTCAACGCCGTCCTCATGGCCGACAACGGCCAGCTCACCGCCATGGACGCGGACAAGCTCGCCGCCGCCGTCAAGGACGCCCTCGCCAAGGCCGACGCGGCGGACGCCGACGCCGACGACGCGGCGGCCACCCCGGGCACGACCACGCCCGGCACCACCACCCCCGGCACGAGCACCCCGGCCCAGCCGCCCGTCGTGACCGCGCCGGAGGCCGAGACGCCGGTCACGCTGCCGGCACCCGTCGTGGCACAGGGCAGCGACGAGACCGCGGCGGCGGCCGACCTGGCCGCCCAGTCGTACGCCGCTCTGCAGAAGCAGATCGACGCCCTGGTGGAGGCCACCACGTCCGGCACCGCCGAGCAGGTGAGCCTGGCCGTCGAGAACCTGATGACCGGCGTCGTCAACGTCGTCGCCGCCACCCTGGTCGGCAGCGGTCTGCCCGCCGCCGACCTGGCCGGTCTGCCCGCACTGCCGGCCGCACCGGAAGCCACCACGCCGGAGGTCGCCGCGCCGGAAGCCGCGGTACCGGCGAACCCGCTGCCGGCCAACCCCTCCTGACGCCCACGGCGTCCGCGTTCCGGGCCGTCGCGCCATTCCTCACGGGGTGGCGCGACGGCCCTTCGCCATTCTCATTCCCTTTCCCCTTTCGGCCCTCCGGAGATCTCATATGTCTTCCGGACGCGGGGTTTCCGTGCCCGGCGCAGGTCGTTAGGCACGGCGTCAGCATTTCGTCAGGTGACACGAGTTGCCGAAGAAAGGAACACGATGAAGTCCCTCAAGGCCGCCGCTGTCGTCGCCGGGTCCCTGGTCGCCGCCGGCTCCGCCGCGCCCGCGTTCGCCTACGACGCCGCCGACATCACGCCCACCAGCCTCAACGGCGCCGTGAACGCGCTCACCGCGGAGCCCATCGACGTGATGCCGCTCAAGCACCAGTCGGACGCGCTCGACACCGAGAACAAGGACTCCGTGCTGCACACCGTGAAGGGCGCGACCACCGACCTGAACTCCGAGGGCGGCCTGCTCGGCGGCCTCCCGCTGGGCGGCTGAACCACTCCGCCCCGCCTTTTCACCGTTCTTCTCGCATTCTCGAAAGGGACCGTGCCCGAAATGAAGTCGACCACCAGACGAACCCTGGCCGCCGTCGTCACCGGTGTGGCGGCCGCCGTGGGCGCAGCCGCGTCCCCCGCCGCCGCGGCCGGCGCGATCCCCGTGCCGGTGCCACTGGACGGCGCGGAGACGGCCCTCGGCATGGAACTGCCCGAGGTGGCCGGAGAGCTGCCCGTGCCGACGGCCGGCGCGCCCGAGGGCCCGCGGTACGTCGAGGGCCGGCTGCTGCCCGAGCGGACGCTTCCGCGGTTGCCGGTGCACGGCGGGCTGCCCGGCGCCGACCTGCGCCAGCCGCTGCCGCGCGTCCTCGGTGACGACTTCGACCACGCCGCCGTCGACGCCCCCGCCGCCGGGCTGCGGACGCTGACGCCGGGCCTGTCCCTGGACGCCCCGCTCACGGCGCCGAACCCGGGCGCCCTCGGCCTGCCGACGGCCAAGCTTCCGCAGGCCGGGCTGCTGGCCCCGGCCGTCCGGACGGTTCCCGTGGCCGACCTGGGCGTCGGACCGGGGCTGTAGGGGTGTCGTTCGGATCCTGCCTGGGGCGCGGGGTCCGGCACGCGCTCCCCCACTGCCTGAAGGGCGTGGGAGGTGCCCCCAGCGGCGTCGTCGTCGGTTGCCAGGGCTCCGCCCTCCGCCCTCCTCGGCCTTGCAGCCGCACGCACCAGACCCCGCTCGGGTCGGCTGCAAGGCACTGATGCCTGGCGTCGGCCTGATCCAGACGAGACCCCCTAGCCCGTCGCGCCTCGCGGCGCAGGCGCGGCCCGTGCTCCGACCGGCCCTGGGGAGGGTGACCGCGGAGCCCGTCGACCGGTTAGCGGTGCGGACCACCGGAACCGGACGAGGAGCGAGCCATGGTCGTCAACGCGGGCGGAGCAGCGAGCGACGCGCAGCAGGAGCGGGATCACCAGCGGGACCACCAGGGGGAGGGCCCGGCGAGAGGCGGGCCGGCGTCCGGCACCCGGCGGCAGCTGATGAGAGGGCTGCTCGGCCCGGCCCTCGCCGTGACGCTCGCTCCCCTGGTCGCCGCCTCCCGGCCCTCCCAGGCCACCGCCGGGCACGGGGCGGGGCTCGCGCCCACCACCGGGCACGGTGCCGGGCCCTCGCGTCCCGAGCCGCACGACGAATCGGCCGAGAGCACCTCGTTCGACGAGACCTACCGGGGCCGCCGTATCCGCGGCATCCGGTCCGCCGCCGGCCGGGCCGTCGGTGCCGGCACCTGGCACGTCACCGTGGACGGCCGCCCGTTGCACCTGATGCGCCGGGCCGACGGCAGCTGGCTGAGCATGATCGACCACTACCGGTCGTACCCCACCCCCCTCGCCGCGGCCCGCGGTGCCGTCGACGAACTCGGCCCCGGCGAGCACCTGCGCGACACGCCGGCCGCCGCCGGCCGGGACCACTCCGGGGGGAGCCATGGCGTACACGCGTAAGGACGTCAGCACGCTGACCCGCGCCGAGAGGCGACGGTTCGTCAAGGCGCTGCTGGAGATCAAACGGCGCGGCGAGTACGACGAGTTCGTGCGCACCCACATCGAGTACTACGTCTCCGACGGCGAGGACGGACTGCGTACGGCGCACATGGCGCCGTCCTTCCTGCCCTGGCACCGCCGGTTCCTGCTGGACCTGGAGGAGGCGCTGCGCCGGGTCGACTCCTCGGTCACCGTGCCGTACTGGGACTGGACGAAGGACCGCACGACCACCTCCGCGCCCTGGACCGCCGACCTCCTCGGCGGCACCGGGCGGCGCTCCGACCACCGGGTCACCACCGGGCCGTTCGCCCACGCGGAGGGCAACTGGACCCTCAAGGAGAACGTCACCGACACCGAGTACCTCACCCGGGACCTCGGCCGCACCCGGGACCCGATCACGCTGCCCACCGAGAGTGACCTGGAATGGGCGCTCGACGACCCGGCGTACGACACCGCGCCCTGGGACTCCACGGTCCGCAAGGGCTTCCGGAACAAGCTGGAGGGCTGGGGGACCGGCCGGGGCAGCGTCTCCTGGCGCAACCACAACCGCGTGCACCGCTGGGTCGGCGGTGCCATGGTCGGCGGCGCGTCCGTCAACGACCCGGTGTTCTGGCTGCACCACGCCTTCGTCGACCTCCAGTGGTCCCGCTGGCAGGCCCGGCACCGCGGCGCCCGCTACCAGCCCGCCGAGCCGCCGGGCCGGGGCAGCGCACAGCGTGGACGGATCGTCGCACGGCACGAGAGGCTGCCGCCGTGGGACGTGACTCCGGACGAGCTGGAGGACCACAGCCGGATCTACCGGTACGGCTGAGCGACCGGCCCCGAACGCTCGGCGCGGACATGGGGAGAGCCCCGGCCGGGACGGCCGGGGCTCTCCTGGTGCCTACGGGACTCAGCCGCCGTAGCCGCCGTTCTTGCCGTCCGCGCCGTGCTTGTCGCTTCCGTCCTTCTTGTCGTCGTCGCCGTTTTCGCAGGCGTTGCCGAAGGCCGGGTTCAGCAGACCGATCACGTTGATCGTGTTGCCGCAGACGTTGATCGGCACGTGCACCGGGACCTGGACGACGTTGCCGGACAGGACACCGGGCGAGCCGACGGCCGCGCCTTCGGCGACCGCGTCCGCCATGGCCAGGCCGGTGCCGCTGAGCACCACAGCGCCGGCGCCGAGTGCGACGCCGGCGGCCTTCGCGATGCGAGACATCACGTTCTCCTTTGACTCGGGGAGCACGGCGGCAGGACGCGCCACCGCACTGCCGGTCCAACGCAGCAGGTCGCGCACGGGTCACGGGAGGAATGTGAGGATCACCCTTTTTGAACAGAAGGGTGGAGCGCGGGCCGTCCGGGGCGGAAAATCGCTCCGCTCCGCGCCGAGGTGTCCACTAGCCTCCGGGCATGGTTAACGACCGACCCGACCGGTCCATGGAAACGCCGGAGCCGTCCGCGCAGTCGACGCTGTCCGCGCTGTCCGCGCTGCCCGGCCTGTTCGCCGAGGAGAGCCGGGTGCGGGCCTTCGCGGCCGTGGCCCTGGGGGCGGGCAGTCCCGCGCGGGTGTCGGAGACGGCCGGCCTGTCCTCCAGGGACACGGCCGCCGCGCTGCGCCGGCTGCGGGGGCAGGGCGTGGTGGCGTACGGGGGCGGCGGAGAACTCGTCGTCGCCCATGACCGCTTCAGGGACCTGGCCCGCGCGGGCCGGCCGGCGGTGGCCACCGGCAATCCCGGGGCGGGCGACGACGACCGGGCGGCCGGCATGATCGTGCGGACCTTCGTCAGGGACGGGCGGCTGGTCCGCCTCCCCGCCCGCTGGACACGCAAGAAGGTGGTGCTGCGGCATATCGCCGAGCAGACCTTCGAGCCCGGCGTGGAGTACCCGGAGCGCACCGTCGACGAGAAGCTCCGGCCGTGGTGCGAGGACGGCGACGTCGACCATGTGACGCTCCGGCGCCATCTGGTGGACCTGGACCACCTGCGCCGGAGCGGCGGAATCTACTGGCGCCCGGCGCAGTCCGTCCGGGCGGGGATCGCCTGAGCGTCCGACGCCGGGGACGGAGGCGGGGCGGCAGTCGGAGCCGGAGCCGCAGCCGGGGTCGGAGCCGGAGCCGGGGTCGGAGCCGGGGTCGGAGCCGGAGCCGGCTCCGGGGGCACGGGCAGGCGGCGTACGGGGGAGCCCGCGAGGTAGGCCCGGACCGCCTCGACCGCCTGCCCGTAGTACGTGGCGTAGTTGGCGCGTGAGACGTAGCCCAGGTGCGGCGTCGCGAGCAGGCGCGGTGCGGTGCGCATCGGGTGGCCGGCGGGCAGTGGCTCGGTGTCGAAGACGTCCACGCCCGCACCCGCGATCCGGCCCTCGTGCAGCGCGGCGAGCAGGGCGTCCTGGTCGACGATGGCCGCGCGCGACGTGTTGACCAGGTAGGCCGTCGGCTTGAGCAGGGCCAGTTCGGCGGGGCCGAGCAGGCCGCGGGTGCGGTCGCCGAGGGCCAGGTGGACGGAGACGAAGTCGGCCGTCGCGAGCAGTTCCTCCTTGGAGGGGGCGAGTTCGACGCCGACCTCCTGGGCGCGCTCGGCGGTGAGGTTCTGGCTCCACGCGCTCACCCGCATGCCGAAGGCGAGGCCGACCTGCGCCACCCGGCCGCCGATCCTGCCGAGGCCCAGCAGTCCGAGCCGGCGGCCGTGCAGGTCGGCGCCGACCGTCTGCTGCCAGGGGCCGTCCTCGCGCAGCGCGTTGCTCTCCTGGACGATCCCCCGGGCCAGGCCCAGCAGCAGGGCCCAGGTCAGTTCGACGGGTGGGGTCGAGGAGGACGCCGTACCGCACACGGTGACGCCGTGGGCGGCTGCGGCGGCGTAGTCGATCACGCTGTTGCGCATGCCCGAGGCGACGATCAGTTTCAGCCGGGGCAGCCGGGCGATCAGTGACTCCGGGAAGGCCACGCGCTCCCGCAACGTGACCACGATGTCCACGTCGGCGAGCGCCTCGGCGAGGGCGTCCTCTTCGCCGAAATGAGTGTCGAAGGTCACGACGTCCACGTCGTCCGCGACCGGGGACCAGTCGGCGATCTCGGTCGCCACCTGCTGGAAGTCGTCGAGCACCGCGCAACGCAGTCGCACGTCGTCCGGTCCCTCCCGCCAAACGGGCAGTGGCGCCCCCGGCAGGACTCGAACCTGCGGCCAAGCGCTTAGAAGGCGCCTGCTCTATCCACTGAGCTACGGGGGCCTGGTGTGGTGGCCTCGGTCGTGGTGCCCGGGTGTGGGCTGATCCGTGACGGTGCCGGGGACAAGGATAGGGCTCCCGGCTCCATGTCCCTGATGCTTCGCCTCCGTGGCTCGATGTGGAGGTTCGGTGAAGCGATCCTGATAATCGCAGGCAGGTACGAATCGTGCATTGCTTTTGGCGTCTCGCGCATCGGGTGTTGTGCACTCGTTATGCCCGGACTGCCCTCCCGTCCCAGTAGTCCCTTCCGTCCGGAGTGTCTGGTCGGCGCGCAGACATGCCCATATGCTTCAGAATTCCCCTAAAATTGGGCATTCTTCACATGTGGTGACCTTGGACGTACGGCCTCAGTTGCTCGACGCACTCTCCGCCCTGCGCGACCGTGTCGCGGCCGCACGCTTCCCGCTGCCCCTGGCGGGGGCCCCACGCGCGCGTGCCAACCGCGACGAACTGCTCGCGCAGCTCGACGACTACTTGGTGCCCCGGTTGAAGGAACCCGAAGCGCCCCTGCTGGCCGTTGTGGGCGGATCCACCGGCGCCGGGAAGTCCACGCTGGTGAACTCCCTCGTGGGGCGGCGGGTCAGCGAGGCGGGTGTGCTGCGGCCCACCACCCGGACACCGGTGCTGGTGTGCCATCCGGAGGATCACCACTGGTTCAGCGGCATGCGGGTGCTGCCCGACCTCACGCGCGTGTGGGTGCCCTACCGGGAACCGGACGACGATCTGCTCCTGCCGGGCGAGAACCCCGCGCGCGTACTGCGCGTCGAGACCGCCGACACCCTGCCGCCCGGCATCGCCCTCCTGGACGCGCCCGACATCGACTCCCTCGTCGCCGACAACCGCGTACTGGCCGCCGAGCTGATCTGCGCCGCCGACATCTGGGTGATGGTCACCACGGCCGCCCGGTACGCCGACGCCGTGCCCTGGAATCTGCTGCGTATCGCCAAGGAGTACGACGCCACCCTGGTCACCGTGCTCGACCGGGTGCCCCATCAGGTGGTGTCCGAGGTGTCGCGGCAGTACGGGGCGCTGCTCACCAAGGCCGGGCTCGGCGAGGTGCCCCGCTTCACCGTGCCCGAACTGCCCGAGTCCGCCTGGGGCGGCGGGCTGCTGCCGGCCAGCGCGGTGGCGCCGTTGCGGGCCTGGCTCGTCCACCGGGCACAGGATCTCGAGGCCCGGCACGACACCATGGCCCGTACGGCGCACGGGATCCTGGACTCCCTCAAGTCCCGGATGCCCGAACTGGCCGGCGCCGCCGCCGCCCAGTACGCCGCCGCGCTGCGGCTCACCGCCGCCGTCGACGGTGCGTACGACGGCGAGCACGCGCGCGTGCGGGGGCGGTTGCAGGCGGGCGCCGTGCTCGCCGGGGACGCGCTGAAGCGGTGGCGGGCCTTTCCTCTCGACTGCTCCCCCGAGGAACTCCTCGACTCGCTGGTGGAGAGCCTGAGCGCGCTGCTGCTGTGCGCCGTCACCGCCGCCGACGAACACGTCGACGAGGTCTGGCAGCGCGAACCGGCGGGCGCCGCTCCGGAACTCGCGACCCGCGACCCGGCGCCGGAGAGCGCCGAGCACCGCATCGGGATGGCCGTACGGCGGTGGCGGCGGGAGCTGGAGGAGTACGCCGAGGAGGAAGTGCGCGAGCTGGACCGGAGCATGGCGCCGGACCCGGGGGTGGTCGCCGCCCTGGTCGCCACCGTGCTGCTGGGCGGGCGGCGGGCGCGCATCGCCGGGGAGCGGCTCGCCGAGCGGATCGGCGCCCACGGCGCGCTGCGGCTGCGCGACCGGGGCGGGCGGCTGCTCGACGAGCACGTGGACCGGGTCGTGCACGTCGAGCGCGAACGCCGACTGGCGCCGCTCGACGGGCTGGAGGTGCATCCCGAGCCGCAGGCCGAACTCATCGCCGCGCTGTCCGTACTGCAGAAGGAGAGGTGACCGGTGACCGCCGTCACTGACCAGGACCCCACCGAGCACACCGACCACACGACGGAGGAGGCAGGCCAGAAGGGCCAGGCGGACCGGACGGACCGGACGGGCAGGACGGACCGGACGGGCAGGACGGACCGGTCGGGCCGGACGGGCCCGACGGGCTCCGAGGGCGGCCGGGGCCCGGAGCGGGGAACCCGCAACGAAGAGAGCGAACGCGCCCGCGGCTCCCACGCGCGCGTGCGGGACGACGGGGCGTCCCGCCGTACGGATCGAGACCGGGACCGAGACCGGGGCCGAGACCGGGACCGGTACCGGGACCGGGACCGGGACCGCGGGGAGGAGCGCGCGGAGCGCACGGAAGCCGGCGAGCGTACGGAGGCTGCGGCCGACGGGCCGCCCGGATCCGGGGCCGGAGGCGGAAGCGGGGAGGAAGGCGTCTGGGGCGACGGGCTGATCGCGCGGCGGGTGGACGAGAACAGCGGGGCGGAGCAGTTCACCCTCATGCCGAGCAGGCCCGCCAGTTCCTCGGCCCTGATGCCGCTCGCGTACGACGGGCAGCTCAGGTCGCGGCTGGACGCGCTGCGCGAGCTGGTGGGGCTCTCCCGCACCCGGCTCGACAGCGGGACGCTGGCCGAGGCGGGCCGGGTCCTCGACGAGGCCGCCGCGCGGCGCAGGCTCTCCGGGCAGCACACCGTGGTGGCCATCGCGGGGGCGACCGGCAGCGGCAAGTCGCAGCTGTTCAACACGCTCGCCGGTGTCACGATCTCCGAGACGGGCGTCCGCCGGCCTACGACCGCGGCGCCCATCGCGTGCAGTTGGAGCGACGGCGCGGCCAGCCTCCTGGACCGGCTCGGCATCCCGGGGCGGCTGCGACGCCGCCCGCTCCAGCATCCGGACGCCGACTCGCCGCTGCGCGGGCTGGTCCTGATCGACCTGCCCGACCACGACTCGGCGGCCGTGCAGCACCGCGAGCAGGTGGACCGCATCCTGGCGCTCGTCGACGCCGTCGTCTGGGTCGTGGACCCGGAGAAGTACGCCGACGCCATGCTCCACGAGCGCTATCTGCGGCCGATGGCGGGCCACGCGGAGGTCACCCTCGTCGTCCTCAACCAGGTCGACCGGCTGCCCGGGGAGGCGGCCGAACAGGTCCTCGACGACCTGCGGCGGCTGCTCGACGAGGACGGCATCGCGCTGGGGGAGCACGGCGAACCCGGCGCCACCGTGCTCGCCCTGTCCGCCCTCACCGGGGACGGCGTCGGCGAACTGCGCGAAGTGCTCGGCCAGTTCGTCGCCGAGCGGCAGGCCCCGGCGCGCCGCATCGCGGCCGACGTGGACGCCGCCGCCTGGCGCCTGCGTCCCGTGTACGTCACCGGGCGGCGGACCGGGCTCAGCGAGGAGGCGCGAGAGGAGTTCGCGGACCGGCTCGCGGACGCGGTGGGCGCCACCGCGGCGGGCGAGGCGGCCGAACGCTCCTGGCTGCGCAACGCCAACCGCGCGTGCGGCACGCCCTGGCTGCGGCTGTGGCGCTGGTACCACGACCGGCGCGACCCCCCCACGGGACGGCTCTCGCTGCGCGCCCAGGCGGACGAGGAGGCCACGGCCCGTCAGCGCGTCGAGCAGGCGGTGCGTACGGTCTCGGAGTGGGCGTCGGCCGGGCTGCCGACGCCGTGGGCGCAGGCGGTGCGCGAGGCGGCCGTCCGCGGCGCCCAGGGGCTGCCCGAGGCCCTCGACGAGCTGGCGGTGCGCACGGGGCTGCCACCGGGGCGTCCGCCGCGGCCGGGCTGGTGGCCGGCGGCCGTGCTGGCCCAGGCGGCCATGACCCTGCTGCAGGTGGTGGGCGGCCTGTGGCTGCTGGGCCAGATCATCGGCTTCGTGCCGCCCAACCTGGGCGTGCCGGTGCTGCTGATGCTGGCCGGGATCATCGGCGGCCCCCTCATCGAGTGGAGCTGCCGCATCGCGGCCCGCGGACCGGCACGGCGCTACGGCCACGAGGCGGAACGCCTGTTGCGGGAGGCGGCCGCGGGGTGCGGCCGGGCGAGGGTGCTGGATCCGCTGGCGGCGGAGCTGCTGCGGTACCGGGAGGTCCGGGAGCAGTACGGGCGGGTCACGGGGGCGGGCACCGCGGCGAGGTAGGCGGGGTGGACGTGGCGGGGGCCGGGGAGTGACGGCTCCGGCTGTGGACGTCACTGCCGGTGCCGGTGCCGTTGCTGTTGCTGTCGCCGTTGCTGTCGCCGTTGCTGTCGCCGTTGCCGTACGGGCCCTCGCTCGCTGGGGTGACGGAGTTCTCCACAGGCGCCGGGGCGGTGCACAGCCCGCGGGGGGCCCGGCCCGGACGGAGGCAGTCTGGCCTCGCGGCGATCGCGACGGACGCGGTCGTCACGGCAGCGGCCGGCGTACGGGAACCCGACGCCGGCCGCGCCGGACACAGCCGTACGGGACGCGCCCGTACGGGAGGGAGGACTCGCGATGAACGAGACGATGATCTGCGCCGTGGGCAACGTGGCCACGCAGCCGGTGTTCCGGAACCTGGCGAACGGGCCGTCCGCGCGGTTCCGGCTGGCGGTCACCGCGCGCTACTGGGACCGCGAGAAGAGCGCGTGGACCGACGGCCACACCAACTTCTTCACGGTGTGGGCCAACCGCCAGCTCGCCGCCAACGCTTCGGCGTCCTTGGCGGTGGGCGAACCCGTCATCGTGCAGGGCCGGCTGAAGGTGCGCACGGACGTGCGCGAGGGGCAGAACTGGACCTCTGCGGACATCGACGCGGTGGCGATCGGTCACGACCTGGCGCGCGGCACGGCGGCGTTCCGTCGCACCGGGAGGGCGGAGACGGCGGCCTCCCCACCGCAGCCGGAGCCCAACTGGGAGACGCCGGCGGGGGAGTCGGACGACGCGGACGCCACCGGACAGCGGCCGGAGCCCGCCGGCGCGGTGGCCTGACGCCGACGGGCCCGCCGGAACTGACCGAAGTACGGCTTATCGGCGAGTGCGCCCCGCGCGACCCCGGGTGGATTTGTCGATAAGCCCTGCTCACCTGCCCTGCCGGCGATAACGATTCCGAGTCGGATCACCGCGTGGACGAACATCATCGGCAAGCAGGGTGTGTCAGGTACTTAGGATGCCGAACGAGCCCTGTGGGGCTGGTGATTCTGCTGGTAGGACCGTGCCCCCATGTCAACGGGTCCTGCTCGAAGGGGAGTTTGGTGTTTTCTTCGCTCACCGCGCTGTCTCTGCCCGGCCGGGGTGCGGCGCGCCGCGCCACCGCGGCACTGTTGTCCGCGCTCGCCGTCGCGGGCGTGGTGACCGGTGCCGGACCGGCGACCGCCGCCCAGGACGCGGCGGGGCAGGGGCAGGGCGGGGCGACGGCCACCATAGGCGGCCTCAAGGCGCACGGCACCGCGGTCATCCACGGCGAGGGCGGCGACCAGGAGGTGCCGGCCGGCCTGTTCGAGATGTCCGTCGAGGGCGGCGGCATGCTGCAGACGTACTGCGTCGACATCCAGAACCCGACGCAGAAGGACGCCAAGTACCACGAGACCCCGTGGAGCGGCACGTCACTGGGCACCAACAAGGACGCCGGCCGCATCCGCTGGATCCTGCGGAACTCCTACCCCCAGGTCAACGACCTCGCCGCGCTCGCGAAGAAGGCGGGCGTCCGCGGTGGGCTCACCGAGCAGGACGCGGCGGCCGGCACGCAGGTCGCCATCTGGCGCTACTCGGACGACACCGACGTCGACGCCGTCGACCCGCAGGCCGAGCGGCTCGCCGACTACCTGGAGAAGAACGCCCGCGATCTCGCGGAGCCCGCGGCGTCGCTCACCCTGGACCCGCCCGCGGTGTCGGGCCGCCCCGGTGAGCGGATCGGTCCGGTCACGGTGCGCACCAACGCCGGCGGGGCGACGGTGACGCCTCCGGTGGACGCCACCGCGGGCGGGGTGCGGATCGTCGACAAGAAGGGCGAGCCGGTCACCTCCGTCACCGACGGCACCCAGATCTTCTTCGACGTGCCCGAGGACGCGGCCGCGGGCACCGCCGAGCTGGCGGTCCAGGCCTCGACCACCGTGCCGGTCGGTCGCGCCTTCGCCTCCGAGAGCCGCAGCCAGACCCAGATCCTGGCCGGCTCCAGCGAGTCCACGGTCGCGGCGACGGCCACCGCCACCTGGGCCGGCCAGGGCGCGATACCCGCCCTGTCCGCGACGAAGAACTGCGCCGATGGTGCCCTGGACGTCACCGCGCTCAACAAGGGCGACGAACCCTTCACGTTCGAACTCCTGGACACCGAGTACACCGTCGCGCCCGGCGAGACCCGCACGCTGACGGTCCCGCTGCCGGAGGACCGCGTCTACGACTTCACCGTTCGCGGCCCGGCCGGTTTCGAGCAGCGCTTCACGGGCGTACTCGACTGCCGCACCCGAAGCGCCGCACTGGCCGACACCACCCGCCCCCTCGGCGAACCGGCCCCCACCAAGGTCGTCACCCCCTCCCCGAACCCCAACCTCGCCGACACCGGCAGCTCCGGAGTGACGCCCCTGATCGGCGGCGCGGCCATCGGCCTGGTCGTGATCGGCGGCGCGGTCCTGCTGTTCCTCCGCCGAAGGAACGAACGGTGACCACCCGCCCCCGCCCCTCGACCCCGGGATCGAGTCGGGCCGGCAACGGGTCCTCCTGATCGGGGGCGTGGAGGTCTCGCAAAACCCCAGGTCAAAGGGGTCGGGCGGAACGCGTTTCCTCACAGGGGTGGCGGTGCGGCAAGATGGGGTGTATCTGCCCACTGCCTGATCAAGCTGCCGGACGGTTTCTCTTGGCTGAGTACATTTACACCATGCGCAAGGCGCGCAAGGCGCACGGCGACAAGGTGATCCTCGATGACGTCACCCTGAGTTTCCTGCCCGGCGCGAAGATCGGTGTGGTCGGACCGAACGGCGCCGGTAAGTCGACCGTTCTGAAGATCATGGCGGGGCTGGAGCAGCCGTCGAACGGCGACGCGTTCCTGTCGCCGGGCTACACGGTCGGCATCCTGCTCCAGGAGCCCCCGCTGAACGAGGACAAGACCGTCCTGGAGAACGTCCAGGAGGGTGTCGCCGAGGTCAAGGGCAAGCTCGACCGGTTCAACGAGATCGCCGAGCAGATGGCGACCGACTACTCGGACGCCCTGCTGGAGGAGATGGGCAAGCTCCAGGAGGAGCTGGACCACGCCAACGCCTGGGATCTGGACGCCCAGCTGGAGCAGGCCATGGACGCGCTGGGCTGCCCGCCCGGTGACTGGCCCGTCGTGAACCTCTCCGGTGGTGAGAAGCGGCGTGTGGCGCTGTGCAAGCTGCTGCTGGAGGCGCCCGACCTGCTGCTGCTCGACGAGCCGACGAACCACCTCGACGCCGAGTCCGTCAACTGGCTGGAGCAGCACCTCGCCAAGTACGAGGGCACCGTCGTGGCCGTGACCCACGACCGGTACTTCCTGGACAACGTCGCCGGCTGGATCTGCGAGGTCGACCGCGGCCGGCTGCACGGCTACGAGGGCAACTACTCCAAGTACCTGGAGACCAAGCAGACCCGCCTCAAGGTCGAGGGCCAGAAGGACGTCAAGCGCGCCAAGCGGCTCAAGGACGAGCTGGAGTGGGTGCGGTCCAACGCCAAGGGGCGGCAGGCCAAGTCCAAGGCGCGTCTCGCTCGGTACGAGGAGATGGCGGCCGAGGCCGACAAGATGCGGAAGCTGGACTTCGAGGAGATCCAGATCCCGCCGGGCCCGCGCCTGGGCAACGTCGTCGTCGAGGTCAGCAACCTCACCAAGGGCTTCGGGGACAAGGTCCTCATCGACGACCTGAGCTTCACGCTGCCGCGCAACGGCATCGTCGGTGTCATCGGCCCCAACGGCGCCGGCAAGACCACCCTCTTCAAGATGATCCAGGGCTTCGAGGAGCCGGACTCCGGGAGCATCAAGGTCGGCGACACGGTCAAGATCTCCTACGTCGACCAGAGCCGCGAGAACATCGACCCGAAGAAGACGCTCTGGGCGGTCGTCTCCGACGAGATGGACTACATCAACGTCGGCCAGGTCGAGATGCCCTCGCGGGCGTACGTCTCCGCCTTCGGGTTCAAGGGACCGGACCAGCAGAAGCCGGCCGGCGTGCTCTCCGGCGGTGAGCGCAACCGGCTCAACCTCGCGCTCACCCTCAAGCAGGGCGGCAACCTGCTCCTCCTCGACGAGCCGACCAACGACCTCGACGTCGAGACCCTCGGCAGCCTCGAGAACGCCTTGCTGGAGTTCCCCGGGTGCGCCGTGGTCGTCTCCCACGACCGGTGGTTCCTCGACCGCGTCGCCACCCACATCCTCGCCTACGAGGGTGACTCCAAGTGGTTCTGGTTCGAGGGCAACTTCGACTCGTACGAGAAGAACAAGGTCGAGCGGCTCGGCGCCGACGCCGCGCGTCCGCACCGCGCCACCTACAAGAAGCTGACCCGGGGCTGATCTTGCGGCACATCTACCGCTGCCCACTGCGCTGGGCGGACATGGACGCGTACGGCCACGTCAACAACGTGGTCTTCCTCCGCTACCTGGAGGAGGCCCGTATCGACTTCCTGTTCCGCCCGGACAAGGACTTCAAGCAGGGGTCGGTGGTGGCACGCCATGAGATCGACTACAAGCGGCAGCTCGTCCACCGGCACCACCCGGTCGACATCGAGCTGTGGGTCACGGAGATAAGGGCCGCCTCCTTCACGCTCACCTACGAGGTCAAGGACGGCGACCAGGTCTACGTCCGCGCCTCGACGGTGATCGTGCCGTTCGACTTCGAGACGCAGAGGCCGCGCCGGATCACCGCGGAGGAACGGGAGTTCCTACGCGAGTACACGGACGACAAGGAGGAGGCCGTCGCCGCATGACGGCCCTTCACCTGGCCGACGAGGGGGAGGCCGCGGATCTCGCCGCCTTCCTCTCCCGCCTGCTCCATTACGACCGTTCGGCGGCGGTGCGCCTCCAGGCGTCCGGCACCGCCCTCGCCGTCTTCGGCCGGCCACCCTCCTTCGAGGTGCTGGCCGTGCGCGCGGCGCGGCTCGCCAAGCCGTACGAGAACGGGCTCGACGCCACGCTGGACGTGACCGTGTCCGCCGGTGAGCTGCTGGAGACGGTGGACGAGGCGGCGGCCACCGCCGGTGTGCCGGGGGCGGTGACCGGGCCCCCGTGGGCCGGCGTGCTGCCCCCGCGCGGCGGCTGGCGGCCCGAGCCGGGGCTGCCCGCCCCGGACGCCCTGCGCGCGCTGGTCGCCGCCGCGGTGGCGGAGTTCCGCTCCCGCACGGGGGAGCTGACGCCCGAGGGCCGTACGCGGGCCGAGCTGGACCGGGTCGGGCGGGAGATATGGTCCCGGACGGTCGGGGACACCGGGCTGCCGGTGCGGGCCGTGCACGCGGCCCAGTCACTGGGGTTCCTGCGGCCCCCGGGGGCGTCCGGTGAGGAAGCGCCGCAGCTGTTCTCCTCGGGCGCGTGGCTGCGGCTGCGCACGCCCTTCGGATCGGTCGTCCTGCGCCGGGCCGGGACCGGGGCGCTGGGCATCAGCGTGCGCTGACCCCGGCGCCGTTCGCACCAGGGTGAACCGGACCTGACTTGACCGGACCGGGGCGCCGGACGACCGGATTCCGACGCCACGTCACGGGGGTCAGTCAGCAGTGTTGATCATTGAGGCCGCCGCGTACGTCAGGTACTTCCACAGCGTCCGGTCGTGCTCCTCGGAGAGCCCCAGCTCGTCGACGGCGACCCGCATGTGCTTCAGCCAGGCGTCGTGCGCGGCCCGGTCGACGGCGAAGGGGGCGTGGCGCATCCGCAGCCGCGGATGGCCGCGGTTGTCGCTGTACGTCGTCGGGCCGCCCCAGTACTGCATGAGGAAGAGCGCGAAACGCTCCTCGGCCGGGCCCAGGTCCTCCTCCGGGTACATCGGCCGCAGGATCGGGTCCTCGGCGACCCCCTGGTAGAAACGGTGGACGAGCCGACGGAAGGTCTCCTCCCCGCCGACCTGCTCGTAGAAGGTCTGCTCCTGAAGCGTGTCGCGCCGAATCTCATTCACGTCGTCCATGGTCTCAGACGCGGGGACATAGGACTCGAGGCCTAGGACCCCCGTACTGTGGAGGCATGGGCGGGCACCGGGATCTGGACGGCCTCGCCGCCTCCGCGCGGGCGGAGCTGGTGCGGGAGATCGAGCTGAGCGGCGCCTGGGCGGCCGAGCCGGTGTGGCGGGAGGCCTTCGCGACCGTTCCCCGCCACCTCTTCGTGCCCTACTACTACGTCGGCGTCCGGGGCGGCTACGAACGCCGGTGGGGCGACCACCCCGACCGGCACGCCCGCGAGCGCTGGGTGCACGGCGCCTACGCCGACACCCCGCTGGCCACCCGCCTGCGCGACGGCGAACTGCTCTCCTCCAGCAGCCAGCCGTCGCTGATGGCGATGATGCTGGCGGAGCTGGGCGTGAGAGACGGCGACCGGGTCCTGGAGATCGGCGCCGGCACCGGTTACAACGCCGCCCTGCTCGCCCACCGGCTCGGCGACGACGACCTGGTCACCACCGTCGATCTGGACACCGACATCACCGAGTCGGCCCGCCGGCACCTGGCCGCCGCCGGGTACCACCCGGCCGTCGTCACCGGCGACGGCGCCCGCGGGGTGCCCGAACGCGCCCCCTACGACCGGATCCTCGCCACCTGCGCGCTGCCCTCGATCCCGCGCGCCTGGCTCGCCCAGTGCCGCCCCGGCGGCCGGATCCTGACCCCGCTCGCCACCGGCCTGGTCCTCCTCACGGTCCGCGACGCCGGGCACGCCGAGGGCCGCTTCCTGCACACGCCCGCGTATTTCGTGCCGCTGCGCGGCGCGGACCGGTCGGAGCCTCAGACGCCGGGCCTCGGCGGGGTGCCGCGCCGGGCCCGGGAGGACGACCTGTTCCGCTTCCTGCTGGCGCTCGGCCGGGGCAGCCTCGACCCGCAGGAGGCGTACGCCCTGTGGGACCGCGAGGACGCGCCGCAGCGCGAGAGCTACGGGATCACCGTCAGCGGCGAACGGGCCTGGGCCTGGCTGGACGACCCGGAGGGCCCGTACGCCTGGCCCTTCACCTGACGGGCACGGCGGGGCCCTGTCCCCGTCAGCCCCGGCGGATCGTGATCGTCGTCCAGGCGCCGACGTGCACCCGGTCGCCGTCCTGGAGCGGCACCGGCACGAAGGGCTGGATCGGCTCGTCGCCGCCGTTGACCGTCGTGCCGTTCGTCGAGTTCTGGTCGACGACCGCCCAGCTGCCGTCCGGCTGCTGCACCAGCACCGCGTGCTGGTGCGAGACACCGGGGTCCTCCGGGGGCACCGCCAGGTCGATGTCCGGGGTGTCACCGGTGGAGTGCCGGCGGCGGCCGATCGTGAACTGGTTGCCGGTGAGCGTGCGCTGCTGCTCGGGCGAGTACGCGGGCAGGTTCAGCCCCGCGGCCTCGGGGCCGGAACGCTGCATCATCGCCATGAAATAGTCACGGTCCGGCCCGATGGTCGCCGTCCAGGTCGTCGGCCGCTGGGGCTGTTGCGGCTGCTGGGGCTGCTGGGGCTGCTGGGGCTGCTGGGGGAATCCGTAGCCGCCGCCCGGCGGGGGCGGCGGGGCCTGGGTGGCGCCGGGCGGCGGATAGCCGTAGCCGTTGCCCTGGGCCGGGCTCGGGCCTCCCGGCCCGCCTGGTCCGCCCTGTCCGGTGGACGACGGCGGGGAGAGTACCCAGTCGTCGTCACCGCCGCCGAAGGACGGGCCGCCCTGCTGCGGGCGGTTGGTCTCCTGCGGGAAGGCGGGCGGGGCCGGCGGACCGGACTGCTGGTAGGCCTGTGGGGCGCCCCCCGGCCCACCGGGGCCGGGCGGCGGCGGAACCGTCCGCGACGGGTCGGCACCGAAACCGGGCGGGGGCGGCGGACCGCCGGGACCGCCGGGACGGTGCGGGCCGCCGGGGCCGTCGGGGCCGCCGGGACGGTGCGGGCCGCCGGGGCCTTGCGGGCCACCAGGGCCTTGCGGGCCACCAGGACCGCCGGGGCCACCAGGACCACCGGGGCCGCCGGGGTTGAAGGGGTTGAAGGGATCGGAGGGCCCATTCGGGCCGCCCGGGCCACCGGGACCACCGCCCGGGCCACCGGGACCACCACCCGGGCCGCCGGGGCCACCACCCGGGCCGCCCGGGCCGCCGGGAGCACCACCCGGGCCGCCCGGCCCCGACGGGTCGCCGCCGAAGGGCGGCCCCGGCGGGATCGGCTCGGCGGGGCGGTTCATCTGGGACGGGCGGGAGCCCTGGTAGTCGTACGAGTCACCGCCGCCGTACGACGGCCCCGCCGGCGGCTGCTGGAAGTGCGGCGCCGGACCACCGGGCGCCGGCGGGCGCGGCGCGGCCGGCGTGTACGAGGTGGCGGTGTTGGTGAGGAAGTTCCACCGGCACTCCTCGCAGAACGGCGCCGCGCCCTCACGCGGCGTGCGGCACTGCGGGCACAGCTGCGGCTCGGCACCGGGGCCACCGGGACCGCCGGGCGGCGGGAAGCCGTAACCGCCGCCCGGGGGCGGAGGCGGGGGAGGGGGCGGCACGGCACCGGCCATGCGGTGACCGCAGACCTCGCACCAGTCGTCGGAACCCGACTGGTGTCCGTTCGGGCAGGTCGGCATGTCGGAGCTTCCCCCTCTTGCGGGCTTGTGGAGTGTGTTGTCCTGCGTCACTTCTTTACACGAACAGTCTTTGTCGACCGAGTCTCGAGAGTCATCTCGTCGGCCTCCATGACCTTCGCTTTCAGTCGCACAGTACCTTCCGCCGCGTCGACGACGTCCACCACCTTCGCGAGCAGTTTCGCGGTATCCGCGTTTCCGGAGGCTCCGGCGAGCTGAACCGCACGGCCCAGTTTGGCCGTTGCTCCGTCGAAGTCCCCCGCTTTGCGCAGATCGAGCCCTTGTTGGATGACCTGTGCCAGTTCGGCCTGCCCGGTGTAGTGGGCCACTTGCGGGTTGATCGACGTGGAGGCGGCCACGTCGTCCGTCCACACGGCCCGTACGAGACCCTGCGCGCCGAGGTGTCGGACACCGCCTCCCCCACTCCCGGCTTCGCGCGGGCGGGAGGTGTCCCCGGGCTCCGGGATGACCAGGGAGACGCGGGCTGCCAGCATCTCCTGACCGAGGTTCGCGGCCGGTACCTCCACGCAGACGTGGTAGTCACGGGACTCGTCGCCCCAGGATCCGGTGGGGTAGTCCCCGGCACGCGGGCCCGCCTCGGTGCGGCGGCCGGTCAGCTCCTCGACCGTGGGGGCGACCTGCTTGACGAACTTCACCGTGGTGCCGACCGGGGTCCACAGGCGCAGGGTGACGTCCGCGACCTCCTTGCCCATGGCCGTCTCCATCATCCGCGTGAAGTCGGCGGCGAGGCCGGCCGGGTCGGCGACGATGTCGGCGGTGCCGAGCATGGCGGAGGCGATGCCTGTGACTTCTTTCACTTCCCAGTCGGTGCCCACCCCGCGGGCGTCACAGGTGAACCGCCCGGCGCAGGCGTCGAGCGCAGCCTTGAGGTCTTCCGGCGACTCGTGCTCGTTGCGGCCGTCGGTGAGCAGGATGCCGTGCCGGATGGCGACGTCCGCGGTGGACAGCAGCCGGTCGGCCAGCCCGAGCCAGGTGCCGATGGCGGTGCCGCCGCCCGCGCTCAGCTTGCGCAGTGCCTGCTTGGCCTGCTCCCGGGTGGTGGCGTCGGCGACCGCGAGCCGGCCGCCGCCCGGATAGACCTCCTCGGCGACGTGCGTGCCGCCGACCACCGCGAAGTGCACGCCGTCGCGCAGGGTGCCGATCGCGGCGGACGTCGCGTCGCGGGCGTTGCGCATCTTGGTCGGCGGGTAGTCCATCGAGCCCGAGCAGTCGACCATCACCGCCACGGCCGCGGACGGACCCTGGCCCGGTGAGTACAAGTGGGGCGCGGCGACCGCGCTCCCGATCGTGCCGCCGCCGGTCGCGGTGACCGTCACGATGGCGTTGACCTCACGGCCGCCCTCGGGCAGGTACTCGTTCTGGTAGACGTCCACCGAGAACTGCGGCACGTTCGACTTCGAGAAATTGGCCATGCCGGATCGCATCCCCCTCTACGTCCCCACGGTGGTGGGGTGTCTGGCTGCCGGCGCGGGCCGCCCCCTGCGACCCGCGAGACCACCCCGCGCCCGTACCCGTACCTGTACGCGCGCGGTGGCTCTCAGGCCGATCCTGCCCCCTGCGGCGGGGCCGGGAACGGCAGGAGGGCCACTGTTACGTTGTCGTGGCCCCCGCCGTCCAGGGCGTGACCGACCAGGACGCGGGCGCTGTGCAGCGGGCGCACGGCGGCGTCGAGGGGCATGGCCTCGGCCATCTCCTCCGCCGACTCGGCGTAGTTCCACAGGCCGTCCGTGCAGACCACGACCACGCCCGGGCGGTCCGGCTTGAAGGACGCGGTGTGCGGCTCCAGTTCGTAGGCGTCGGCGCCGAGCCAGCCGGTGATCGCGTGGGCGCGCTCGTCGGCGTACGCCTCGGCCTCGCTCATCAGGCCGGCCGCGACCATCTGCGCGGCCCACGAGTCGTCCTCGGTGAGCCGGACGGGCGGGGTGCTCCGGTCGACCGGCACCCAGTAGACGCGGCTGTCGCCGACCCAGCCGACGACCAGCAGCCCGGACGTCACCACGGCGCCGACCAGGGTGCAGGCGGGCGCGTTCTGGTGCGGGGCCTGCTCGCGGGCGGTGGCGGGTTCGTCCGCCAGCGCGTTGACGGCGTGCGAGGCGGCGAGGATGGCGTCGTGCATGGCCTGCTGCGGGTGCGTGCCCCGCGGCAGGGCGGTGAGCAGCGACTCGCCGGCCGCCCGGGACGCGGCGAGGGAGGCGTCGTCGGGGCGGGTCGCGGAGGACACGCCGTCGCAGACGATCGCCACGGTCGCGGGCGCGCCGTCGGGCAGCGCGGTGCAGCCGACGGAGAACGCGTCCTCGTTGCGGTGATGGCGCAGACCGCGGTCGCTGACCGCGGCGACGGGGCCTGACTCCTGTTCCATGTGGTCGCGTTCGCGGGGCTGGGCGTGCCCGCAGTTCTCGCAGTAGCCGTCGTCGTCGACCCGGCCCGCGCGGCAGGCCACGCACACCTTGGCGCCCGCGGCCGGTGCCGGTTCAGCCGGTCCCGCGGGGGCCTGCGGCTCGGCCGCCAGTCGCGGGTCGGGCGCCTGGAGCGGGTACTCCTCGGGCTCCCCCGGCCGGTCGGGACGGTCGAACCGCACGCCGGGCGCGGGTGACTCCGGCGGCGCCGCCGGCATCGGCGGTGCGGCCGGCGGGGTCGGCGGGGTAGGCGGTGGGGTCGGCGGGGTAGGCGGTGGGGTCGGCGGCAGCGGGGCGCCGCCCGAGTCGGTGCCCGGCACCTCGGCCGCCGCGTGCACCGGGGCGGGCCGGCCGGAGCCGTCCGAGTCCCGGGCCACGGGCCAGTCCACGCCGTCCGGCGGCGGGTACGGCGCGGGCACCGAGCCGTTCATGGCGATCGTCGGGCTGTCGTCGGGCCGCGCGGGCACCGCGGACAGGTCATATCCGCACGCACCGCAGAAGCGATCGCCCGACTCGAGGGGTTCCTCGCAGCTCGGGCACTTCGACACAGCGGCCTGCTGGGGCATCTGCGACATCAACTACACCCACGTCCGGGGGCGGTAACGATTGGCACGTTCCACCAGGTCGATCCTCTCCTCGCCGCCCCGCGCCAGCCGAGCCAGCGTGCGGTACGAACGCTCCAGGCCGAAGCGCAGGCCGCGTTCGTCCAGGCCGCTGCCGAGCAGCGTCCGTCCCCCGGCGGCGGGCGGGACGGAACCCTGACCTCCGGAGAGTACCCAGTCCAGCGCGCAGCCGAGGACCTCGGTCGACAGCTGCTCGCGCCGCGCCGGATCCAGACCGTACACGTCCAGCGCCTCGACCTGCCGCGCGGCGGCGACCAGATCGTCCAGGAAGGCCGTGTCACCCGCGCCCGCGGTGCGCTGCCGCAGCCGTGCCCGTACGGCCGCGACGCGCGCGGCCGTGCAGTGTATGGACGACTCCGGCACCGACTCCAGCGTCCGTACGGCACCGGCCCGGTCACCGCCGGCGAGCTGCACGCGGGCCAGCCCGAACGCCGCGCTCACATGGCTCGGGTCGGACGACCACACCAGGCGGTAGTACTCGGCGGCGTTGTCGAGCTGCCCCAGCACCTCCGCGCACAGGCCGAGCGCGAGCTTGGGCGCGATCTCGCCCGGGAAGGCGTCGTAGACGGCGTCGAAGGCCAGCGCGGCGACCTCGTGATCCCCGGTCACCAGTGCGGCCAGTCCCCGGTACCAGACCACCCGCCAGTCGTCGGGCCGCTCGCCCTCCAGGGTCTCCAGGGCCGTCAGTGCGCCGGGCGCGTCGCCGGTCTCCAGCCGCGCCCGGATCTGCCGCAGCCGGGTCTCGGCCGACGGCGCCGGCGCGGCGGCCAGCG
Source organism: Streptomyces sp. NPDC097107 (assembly GCF_044762405.1). NCBI lineage: Bacteria > Bacillati > Actinomycetota > Actinomycetes > Kitasatosporales > Streptomycetaceae > Streptomyces > Streptomyces sp. NPDC097107. Next base: position 43,533 of record NZ_JBIWEF010000013.1, read on the forward strand.
CGGTCAGCAGCTCAGCCGGCGCGGACGCCATGAGGCCCGCCAGGAAGCCCGCGTTGGGGTCGCCCGCGTCGACCCGGGGCACCGGCAGGGCGAGGGCGGCGGTGGGCGCGTCGGCCGACTTGACCAGGCCGGAGGCACCGGTGTCGAGCCCGCCGGGTCCGCCGGGTCCGCCGCTGCCACCGACACCGCCGGGTCCGCCGCTGCCACCGATGCCGCCGGGTCCGCCGCTGCCACCGATGCCGCCGATGCCGCCGGGTCCGCCGACCTCGCCGACCGAACTCACCGCACCCGGCAGCGCGGCGCTCGCGCCCGCTCCGCCGGCCGGTCCGGTACTCGTGCCCGTCCCACCGGGTGCGCCGAAACCCGTGCCGGTCGCGCCGGGTGCGCCGACCCCCGTGGCCGCCCCGCCCGGTGCACCGACCCCCGTGCCCGTCCCGCCCGGCGCCCCGACCGCCGCGCTCGTCCCGCCCGGCAGCGCCGGGCCGTTGCCCGTGCTGCCCGGCCGCAGCGCCGGAGCCGAGGCGGAGCCGCGCCTCCTCGTACCCGGCACCCGGGCGCCCAGCCGCGACACGTCGCCGTCCAGCCGCAGGAACAACTCGGTGTCCGTCACCCTGACCTCCGGCCCGAACAGCGTGGACACGGCGGGCCGGGCGCGGCCCGTCTGGAGCGAGACCACCTCGCGCAGCACACCCGTCAGCTGCTCGGCCATCTCCTGCGCGGAGGCGAACCGGCGGGCCGGATCGGGGTCGGTGGCGCGCACCAGCAGCCGGTAGAACGACTCGTACCGCCTGAAGACGTCGATGGTGTCCGGGTCCGGCAGGGAGTCGGCGTAGACGTTGGTGTAGCCCTGGAAGTCGAACGTCAGCACGGCGAGGGTACGGCCGACGGTGTACAGGTCGGACGCCACCGACGGGCCGACGTCGGCGACCTCCGGCGCCTGGTAGCCCACCGTGCCGTAGATGGCCGACTCCTCGTCGTCCGTCCGGCGCACCGCGCCCATGTCGATCAGCTTGAGCTGGTCCTCGGTCTGGATGGCGTTGTCGGCCTTGAAGTCGCAGTAGAGGAGGTTGCGGCTGTGCAGGTGGCCCAGCGCCTCCAGCGCCTCGATGCCGTACGCGCAGGCCTGCTCGACCGGCAGCGGGTCGCGTCTGCCCTCGGGGGAGCGCCGCGCGTTGGCGATCTCCTTCAGCGACTTGCCGCCGACGTACTCCATGACGATGTAGCCGTCCAGCGAACCCGTCCGCTGGTCGAGGTGTTCCACGAAGTTGTAGATCCGCACGATGTTGGCGTGCTCGATCTCCGCGAGGAACCGGCGCTCGGAGATGGCCGCCGCCATCGCGTCCTGGTCGCCGGTGTCCAGCAGGCCCTTGAGGACCACCCAGCGGTCGGAGACCGCCTTGTCCACGGCGAGGTAGATCCAGCCGAGCCCGCCGTGCGCGAGGCAGCCCACCACCTCGTACTGGCCGTGCACGACGTCCCCGGCCTTCAGCTTGGGCACGAACGAGTACGGGTGGCCGCACTTGGTGCAGAAGCCCTCCGTGCGCCCGGGCCGCTCCCCGCGCGCCCGCCCGACCGGCGCCCCGCAGTCCGAGCGCGAGCAGAACCGCTTCCGCTCGGGCACCTCCGGGTTGTCCAGGACCATCGCGCGCGGGTCGGGCCGCGGGATCGCCGGGACCTCGACCAGGCCGGCGCCGAGGCGCCCGCGCGCGGAGGAACCGGCGGGGGAACCCGAGCTGCGCACCGACACCGACCGGCCCGTCGAGCGTCCCGACACCGACCGCGACAGCCGTCCCGACACCGAACGCCGGGACTTCGACGACTGCGACGACGTACGCGCACTACGGCTGCTCGACCGCGAACTGCCGCTGCCCGCCGAGCCGCGCGATCCGCGTGAGCCCCGGCCACCGCCACCGGTGACCCCGGTCGGCGTCGAGCCCACCATGCCGTTGGAGGCGACGACCGGTGCGAGACCGCACGTGTCGCAGTACAGCTCGCCACCGCCCACGTCCTCGTAGGTCCCGCCGCAGCCGGGACGCTGACACGTCCGCTGTGCCTCACTCATGACGCTGCCTCCCCCCTAGGGGTGTCGTTCGGGTCCTGCCGGGGTCGCGGGGTCTGTCGCAGGGCACCGTTGCCCGGAGCGGGCCTGATCCGGACGACACCCCCTGTCGCTCACGCGCCGGGCCCCGTCCGGTCCACCGGCCCGCCCTGACCGGGCACGCGCGGGGCGGAGCCGAGCAGGTCGGCCGCCGCGTGCTGGTAGCGCAGCACGGCCTGCTCGGCGACGCGCAGGTCGCAGGGCGCGCTCCACAGCACGCGGCGCGCCTTCTCGTACTTCTCGGCCAGCTCGGGATCCTCGGCGTGGCCGAGCCGGGCCACCTTCGCCTTGTACGCGTCGAGCCGGCCGCGCAGCTCCGCGCGGACCGCCAGCGGCGCGGTGACCGCCGTCAGCGACTCGCGGGCGCGCAGCAGCTCGTCCTCCGCCTTCTCCTCCAGGGACTCCAGGAGCGGGGACAGGCGGTGCCACTGCGCGTGTCTGCGGTACTCGGCGGCCGCCGCCAGTTGCTCCTGCAGCGCCGTCGGCGGCCCGCTGACGACCGGCACCTCCGTCGCCGCGATCTTCGCCAGCACCTCGCCGCGCGCGGTGCGGGCCTCGGCGAGTGTGCGGTCCGCGCGGGAGAGTACGTCCCGCAGGGACACGATCCGGCGTTCCGCGTCCTGGCGCACCGTCAGCACGGCGTCGATCTCGCGGCGCACGTCCTCCAGAGCGCGCGCCTCCCGGTCGTACACCGTGGTGTCGGGCCGGCCGCCGCCCGGCGCCGAACTGCCCTCGGCGGGCAGCCAGAAGGCGAGCGGGTCGGACACCACCCGCTCGCGCAGCTTCGTCAGGGTGCGGGTGATCCGCTCCAGGTCGTCGCCGGCCGGGTGCTCGCCGGGGCGGACGCCCACGGAGTGCGCGAGGCGGCGGGTGCGCTGGAGCTCGGCGGCGAGTAAATCGATCCGCGCGGGCAGCGCCGACCACACCGCGTCGGCGGCGACCACCATGTCGAGTGAGGTCGCGTAGAGCTGGTTCATCCGGTCGACCAGGGTCGCCAGCGAGTAGCGCTCGCTGAGCCGGCCCGGACCGCCGTCCAGGGTGGGCGCGGCGGCCGTGGCGGTGGCGCTGCCGGCCACCGTGACGGCCTCGCCGCGCAGCAGTTCGGTCAGCTCGGCCAGGTCCTCGCGGCTGGACCAGCGGCGCCGGGAGCGGATCTCCCGTGCCGTGCGCAGCGCGCCCGTGTACGCGTCGAAGTAGGTCCACAGCAGCGTGATCGACGCCTCCGCGGCGGCCCAGCGCTCGCCGGTCACCCCGGTGAGCTCGGCGCCTTCGAGGAGTCTGCGGCCCGCGTGGTCCTGGAGGGAGAGGAGCGAGGTCTCGACCGCCTCGTGCTCCGCGCCGAGCCGCGCCAGCGCACGGTCCACCTCGTCCCGGTCCATCACCGGCCCGGTGGGTCCCGTGTCGCCCATCGATCACCCCTCGCTGTCGCGGACTTGTGCGTGCTCTTTCCCTGCGCTGCGGCGGTCGTTCAGTTCTCGCGCAGATACTGCGGGGGCGGTGGCTCCGACTTCCTCGAGTCGTCCCCCATGGTCTCCGACAGCCAGTCGTCGTACGAGTGCTGCCAGCCCTCGGCCCTGTCCGCGCGCCACTCCACCAGGATCTGGTTGACCCGGCGTACCAGATCGTCGGCGTCCTTCTTCATCGCCACGCCGTAGTACTCGGTGGTGAAGGCGTCGCCCTGCAGTTCGACCGTCGGGTCCTGCGCGGCCTGGCTCGCGGCGAGCGCCCCGTCGGTGACCACCGCGTCGGCCTCGCCGAGCTGGAGCCGCACCAGGCAGTCGAGTTGGTTGGGCACGGTGGTGCTCAGGTCGGCGTCGGCGGACAGCTTGCCGTCCTGCCGGTCCTGCTCCAGCGTGCTGAACGCCGTCGAACCCGCCGCCGTGCAGATCCGCTTGCCGGCGAGCGTGTCGTCGTACCCGGTGATGGCCGAGGACTTGGGCGCGAGGACCTGCTGGCCGGTCTCGAAGTAGGGCGCGGAGAAGGCGACGTCCGCCAGGCGGTCGCAGTTGATGGTCATCGTGCGGACCACCATGTCGACCCGGCCGTCCTGGATCGCGGGTATGCGCTGGTCGGTGGGGATCGCCTTGAACTGCACGGCGCCCGGGTCGCCCAGGATGTCCTCCGCGATGCGGTGCACCAGGTCGATGTCGAAGCCCTCCAGCTCGGCGTCCCCACCGCTGTTCGGGTCGCGGTAGCCCCAGCGGTAGCTGTTCTGGTCGACGCCGACGATCAGCTTGCGCTTCTCGCCCTCGCGGCTCTGGATCTCGTCGATGGTGGGGCCGTCGGCGTCGTCCGGGGACAGCGTCTGCTTCTCCGGCTCCGCGCACTCCTCGGCCGCGCGCGCCTGGCTGCCGTGGGCGACCCCGTGGCCGGCGGTGCCGGTGCCCGCGCCGCCGTTCTCGCCGTGCGAGCGGACCACCGGCAGGAGCAGGGCGAAGAGCACCGCGAGGGCGCAGGCGAAGCCCATCGCGCCCACACCGCCCCAACCCCTCAGTCCGGCCCGCAGTCGTCGTGCACGCATCCTCGCGCCTCCTTCCACGGGTACCCCTCCCCGCCCGTCCGCCGGGCCCGCGCCCCGCCTCACCGGTACTCCGAGAGCCTGCGGCCGATGCCCAGCAGCGCGCCGGCCGCGCCGAGCCCGGCCAGGACGCCGGCGCCCTGCGGCAGGTAGCCCATCGCGTCCAGCCCGTCCCCCGCCGCCTGCTCGAACTCCCGCTCCTCGTGCTTTATGGCGGCGGCCAGCGAGGTGTCGACGCCGTCGAAGCACTCGACGGTGGCTCCCTTGCCGCCGATGACCAGGTCGAGCGCCTGCTGGTAGTTGCCGCTCTCGTCCTGCTCACGGGCCGAGGCGTGGCGCTTCTTCCACTCCGCCATGTTGCCGTCGGCCGCCGCGACCGGCCGCTCGCCCGCCTCGTCGTCGGCGAGCCGTTCCGCCTCGGCCAGGCCCTTGCCCAGGGTGTCCATGTTCTTCCCGAAGTCGAAGTCGTAGGCGTCGAACGTCTCGTCGCCCACCTTCTTCGTCTCCGCGCCGCGTGCCACCAGCGTGAGGTTCTCGTTGCCCCGGGCCTTGAGGGAGGCGATGCGGGCGTCGTGCAGCACGTCCAGGGAGCGTACGCCGTGGTCGTAGGAGTCGCCCAGGTTCGACCGCGCGACGCTGTGGCCGACGACCAGCCAGAGCATGACGATCGTGGCGGTGGCCGTGGCGGCGACCAGGCCGTGGTTCAGGACCCGGTTGGTGCGCCGGTAGTTGCGGTGCTGTGCCCAGGCCAGGGCGGCGAGCGCGAGGACGCCGAGGGTCAGCGCGGCCCAGGGGTAGGGCCTGGCGTCCGCATAGTCGGCGCGCAGCCGCTGGTTCTCCTTCTTGTAGAGGTCCTCGGCCGCCGGAAGCATGTCCTTCTGCATCTTCTCGTTGGCGTAGCGCAGGTAGGCGCCGCCGACCGGGAAGCCCTGGCGGTTGTAGGTGCGGGCGCGCTCGATGAGGCCCTTGTACTCGGGCAGGAGGCGGTTGAGCTCGGTGATGGTCGCCGCGGAGGGGGAGTCGGCGTCGGAGTTGGCGGCGGCCGTCACGAGCCCTTCGGCGGCCGTGCGGATGCCCTTCTCGTACCGGTCGCGGGAGGCCTTGGTCTCCTGTCCGCCGGCCAGGAAGCCGCTGGAGGCGGCGGTGTTGGCGTCGGCGAGGGAGCGGTAGATGTCGGCCGCGTCGGAGGTGAGCGGCTGGCTGCGGGTGAGGACGTCGTCGGCGGCCTGGGACCGCGCGTTCATCTGCCAGGCGGTGACGGCGCCGAAGGCGACGACGAGCGCGGCGAGCAGTGCGCCGATGATCCGCAGCCGCCCCGGCTCGGTGACGGCCGCCGCGCGCAGCCGGTCCACGCCCTCGGCGAACGCGGTGCGGCGGGGCTCCGCGGGAGGCGGCCCGGCGGGCGTGCCGCCCGACCGCTGCGGGGGCAGTGGCCGGGGCTGCGGCGGTAGGGCGGGCAGGACGGGCGCGCCGGTGCCCGGCGGTGGCGCCGCGCTGCCCTTCGGCGGTCGAGTCACTGCTGACCTCCCCCATGGTCATCCGTCGCCGCAAGTATCCCTGCCCGCACCGGCATTCGCACCGGCCTTCACCCGATCCTGATCCGAACCGGGTGCAACGCACCACCCCTGCCCATGAATACGCCACCGGAACCGGTTCGGTTCCCCGATCCGGGCTCCGCGGGGGCCAGTGCGGGGTCGGGCCCGAAACCGGGCCGGCCCGGGTGGGGTCGGCGCTGGGTCCGGTGCCGGATCGGGGTCGGGTTCGGATTCGGGGCCGGTCTGGGGCTTGGGTCGGGTCTGGCCTTGGGCTCGGGTGGGGCCCGGCGCTGGGTCCGGTGCCGGATCGGGGTCGGGTTCGGATTCGGGACCGGTCTGGGACCCGGAGTTGAGGCGACCGGGCGCGGGCCGGGGAACCGGGTCCGGGCCGGAGTCAGGTCCCGGGCCCGGACAGGACACCGGGCCGGACCCGGACCGGGTTCCGGACCCGGACCCGGACCCGGACCGGATTCCGGACCCGGACCGGGCCCCGGAGCGGGCGTCGGGTCGTGTGGTCTCAGGCGGCGAAGTGTGCCCGGACCCGTGTGTGGGCCCCGGGGGAGGCCCCCGCCCGGTCGAGTCCGAGGAGGGCCGCGCCCAGGACGGGGCGTGCCGTCACCACCCGGGGTACGGCCTTGGGGGCGCGGGACGTCAGCAGCTGCCGTATTCGGTCGTCGAGTTGCGGGTGCCGTGCCGCCAGTACGCTGCCGCCCAGGAGGACCGGAGTCTCCTCCGCGAGCAGGTCCAGCCGGGTCAGCGCGACCGTGGCCATGGCCACCACCTCGTCGGCCTGCCGGTCGACGACCGCCCGGGCGAGCGGGTCGCCGCCCGCCGCCGTGGCGAACAGCACGGGGGTCAGTTCGTGGCGCCGGACGGGTTCGACGCGCCGCAGGTGCAGGGCCTCGATGAGGGCGTACATCGAGCCGAGCCCGAAGTGGGCCGGCAGGGTGCGGGCCAGTTCCGTGGGCTCTCCGCGCCCGTCCTCCGCCCGCGCCGCGTGCCACAGCGCCTCCTCGGCCAGCCCCCAGCCGCCGCCCCAGTCGCCGGAGAGGCGCCCGATGGCCGGGAAGCGGGCGGTCCGGCCGTCGGGGCGCATGCCCACGCAGTTGACGCCGGCCCCGCACACGACGGCGACGCCGAGAGGCTCGTCGACGCCCGCCCGCAGGAGGGCGAACGTGTCGTTGCGTACGTCCACGCTCGTGCCCCACGCGCGCGCGTCCAGCGCGGCGGCCAGCTGCTCCTCCTCCACTGGCAGGTCGGCGTTGGCCAGGCACGCCGAGACGTGCTCGACGGCGGTGACGCCGGCCGCGGCGAAGGCCCGCGTCACCGCCTCCGCCAGTGCGTCCACGGCCCGCTCGACGCCCACGGCGGGCGGCCGGAAGGCGCCGCCGCGAGCCGTGGCGAGAACCTCCCCGTCGGCCGTCACCACGGCGACGTCGGTCTTGCTGTTGCCCGCGTCGACGGCGAGCAGGCTTGCGGTCAGGCCCACGCCAGGTGCTCCCGGTTGTGTGCGATCAGCCGGTCGGTGAGCTGCTCGGCGTACGCGTACTGGCCGACGAGGGGATGGGCGAGCAGCGCCCGGAACACCCGGTCCCGGCCGCCGCGCAGGGCCGCGTCCAGGGCCAGGTCCTCGTACGCCGTCACGTTCGCCATCAGGCCCGCGTACAGCGGGTCCACGGCCGGCACCGGCAGGGGAGCGGCGCCCTTGCCGCCCACCGCGGCCGGCACCTCGATCACCGCGTCGCCGGGGAGGAAGGGCAGCGTGCCCCGGTTGTACGTGTTCACCACCTGGTACGGGGAGCCGGCGCCGCCGAGCAGGGCGGCGGCCAGGTCCACGGCCGCCTCCGAGTAGTAGGCGCCGCCCCGCTTCGCCAGCAGGGCGGGCTTCTCGTCCAGGGCCGGATCGCCGTACATCTCCAGCAGCCGCCGCTCCATCTCCGCCACCTCGGCGGCCCGGGAGGGCTTGGTGCGCAGCTCGTCGACGACCTCGTCGTGCGCGTAGTAGTAGCGCAGGTAGTAGGAGGGGACGACGCCCAGGCGGTCCAGGAGGGGCCGGGGCAGGCGGAGGTCGGCGGCGACCGCGTCCCCGTGCTCGGCCAGCAGCCGGGGCAGGACGTCCGCGCCCTCGGGGCCGCCGAGGCGGACGCCGGTCTCCCAGGTGAGGTGGTTGAGGCCCACGTGGTCCAGGTGGACGTCGGCGGGTGCCACCCCGAGGAGCGCGGCGAACTTGCGCTGCAGCCCGATCGCCACGTTGCACAGGCCGACCGCCCGGTGCCCGGCCCGGAGCAGGGCGCGGGTCACGATGCCGACCGGGTTGGTGAAGTCGATGATCCAGGCGTCCGGGTTGGCCCGGCGGACCCGCTCGGCGATGTCCAGTACCACCGGCACGGTGCGCAGCGCCTTGGCCAGACCGCCCGCGCCGGTCGTCTCCTGGCCGACGCAGCCGCATTCCAGGGGCCAGGTCTCGTCCTGCTCACGGGCGGCCTGGCCCCCGACGCGGAGCTGGAGCAGGACGGCGTCGGCGCCCTCCACGGCCTCGTCGAGGTCGGAGGTGGTGACGATGCGGCCGCCGTGGCCCTGCTTGGCGAAGATGCGGCGGGCGAGGCCACCTACCAACTCCAGCCGGTCCGCCGCCGGATCGACGAGGACGAGTTCCTCGACCGGCAGCGTGTCCCGCAACCGGGCGAAACCGTCGACGAGTTCGGGCGTGTAGGTCGAACCGCCGCCGACCACGGTGAGTTTCATGCGGTCACCACTCCTTTGCTCATCCCTTGACTCCGGTCAGCGTGATGCCCCTCGACGAACGCCTTCTGCGCGAAGAGGAACACGAGGGCGTTCGGGTCCTCCGCGGCACGGTGCCGGACCGATCGGTGCAGGCGGTGGCGAGGAGGGTGAGGGAGGCGGAGACGGCGACCGCGAGAGCCGTTTTTCTGTATTCCGGGCATGGCGGATCTCCCTGGGGCGGGGGCGGGGGCGGGGGCAGGGGCGGGAGGGGCAGGGGAAGGGCGTGAGCGGGGTGTTTCAGCGCGAGGTGTCGAAGACCTCGTCGCGGGTGGTGGCCAGCGCGCTTTCCAGCGCGCCGCGCAGGACGGGATGCTCGGTCACGTCACCGACGACGAGCCGGGGCCTGGACGCGGCCAGTTCCGCCAGCTCGTCCTGGACCAGGGCGCGCAGCGCCTCACCGCCCGCGGCGAGCGAGGTGCCGCTCAGGACCACCAGTTCGGGGTCCAGAACGGAGACGAGGGAGGCGAGACCGGTGGCCAGTCGGGTGGCGTACGTCCGGAGCAGGCGGCGGTGCGGGTCGTTGTCGTCGTCGGCGTCCTCGGCGGCCCGCGCCGCCCGGGCGACGAGGTCGGCGGCGACCTCGCAGTACGCCCCGGAGGGCACGGAAGTGACGCCGAGCTCCCGGGCCAGCCCGGCCAGGGCCTGGGAACCGGCCAGCTCCTGGAAGCCGCCGCTGCCCGTACGGCTGACCTTGCGGGCCAGCGGGGCGCCCGGCACCGGCAGGAACCCGACCTCGCCCGCGCCACCGGTCCACCCGCGGTGCAGCCGGCCGCCGAGCACCAGGGCGGCGCCCAGGCCCTCCTGGTTCCACAGCAGGACGAAGTCCTCGTGGCCCCGGGCCGCGCCGAGGCGCTGCTCGGCAACGGCGGCGAGGTTCACGTCGTTCTCGTACTCGACCGGCATCGGCAGGGCGGCGGCGAGTTCACCGAGGAGGGCCGGGGAGTGCCAGCCCGGCAGGTGGGAGGCGTAGCGCAGCCGCCCGGTGCCCGGGTCGAAGGCGCCCGGGGTGCCGATGACGAGGCGGCGGACGTCGTCCCGGGCGAGTCCGGCGGCCTTCACCGCGCCGTCGAGTGCGTCGGTGACCTGCTGGACGACGGGGATGGCGGCGCGCCGGCCCGGGGTGGGCAGCTCGTGCCGGCCGACCGTGCGCCCCGTGATGTCGGCGACCGCGGCGAGGATGCGGTCCGGGGTGACGTCGAGCCCGGCGGCGTACGCGGCGGCCGGGTTGACCTCGTACAGCTGGGCGCCGGGTCCGGGGCGTCCCTCGGTCGTACCGCCGGCCAGCACGAGTCCCGCCGCCTCCAGGCGGGCCAGCAGTTGGGAGGCGGTCGGCTTCGACAGGCCGGTGAGCTTGCCGATCCGGGTGCGGGACAGCGGGCCGTGCTCCAGCAGGAGGTCCAGGGCGGCCCGGTCGTTCATGGCGCGCAGGACGCGCGGGGTGCCCGGCGTACCGGCGGTTCCTGCCATGCGTGTCCACCCCTGCCTCTCGGTCGCTCAGTTCTTCAGTGTCCGGTGGAGGAGGTCCACCGGCCGCCCTCCGTCCGGCGGTGAGCGGGACCGAGTTTGTTAGGAAAGTTTCCTGTTGACTGAGAAACGTAGAGCCGCCCCGCAGGGGGCGTCAAGAGAGCGCCTCCGAGGCGACACAGTCGTTACCTCGGGGGCGGGAGGGGAGCGCGGGCCGGATCTACTTGGTGGTGCTCGTCGGGGGGATCGGGGACGCCGCGACGGACTGCGGCGACACCGTGCTCGCGTACGCCGACGGTGCCGCGACGCCGGCCGTCGGGTCGGCGGCCGCGGCCGGCTGCCCCGGGATCTCGGGACCGCCGACGATCTGGATGTCGGCCGCGTCGAAGGCCCGCTTGACGCGCCAGCGCAGCTCGCGCTCGACGGTGAGGGACTTGCCGGGCATGGTCTTCGCGGAGACCCGCACCACCATCGAGTCGAGCAGTACGGAGTCCAGGCCGAGCACCTCGATCGGGCCCCAGAGCATCTCGTTCCAGGGCTCTTCCTTGCCCATCCGCTCGCCGACGGCGGCGATGGTCTCCTTCACCTTGTCCAGGTCCTCGCCGGAGCGGACGGTCACGTCCACGCCGGCCGTCGACCAGCCCTGGGAGAGGTTGCCGATCCGCTTGACCTCGCCGTTGCGGACGTACCAGATCTCGCCGTTGTCGCCGCGCAGCTTGGTCACCCGCAGCCCGACCTCGATGACCTCGCCGGAGGCCACGCCCGCGTCGATGCTGTCGCCGACCCCGTACTGGTCCTCCAGGATCATGAAGACGCCGGAGAGGAAGTCGGTGACCAGGTTGCGGGCGCCGAAGCCGATCGCCACGCCGGCGACACCGGCGGACGCGAGCAGCGGCGCGAGGTTGATCTGGAAGGTGCCGAGGACCATCAGGGCCGCGGTGCCGAGGATGAGGAAGCTGGCCACCGAGCGCAGTACGGAGCCGATGGCCTCCGAGCGCTGACGGCGCCGCTCGGCGTTGACCAGCAGGCCGCTCAGCGCGGTGCTGGCGCCTGTCCCCACCCTTCGGTTCATCCGCTCGATCAGCTTGGTGATCGCCCGCCGCACCACCACCCTGAGCACGGCCGCTATCACCACGATCAGCAGCACCCGCAACCCGATCGCGAGCCACGTCGACCAGTTCTCCTCGACCCAGCCGGCGGCGTTCGTCGCGCTCTTATGGGCGTCCTGGAGCGAGGGCACCGCCGGGGCCGTCGGGGACGGCGACGGGGACGGCGGCGAACCGGCGGCCGACAGGACGGCGGCGGACAGGGACACGGTGGACACCTCCAGGTGCGGCGACCCGTCCGCACAGGGCGGGGCCAAGGTCGGGCCCGAGATCCGGTCCATGATCCGGCCGAGGTCCGCTCCAAGGTCACGGAAAGGTCACCGGACGGGCAGAAGCACCACACTAACGGGGCACCGGGCGCGGATCGGCCCGAAATGGGCGAGAGAGACGGTACTCACCCGCGCTTGAACTGGTCACGGTCGTGGGGATGCATTCCGTGTGGTCGAAAACACTCCCAGCCCGTTACCGGGACATGGTGGCGCTTCCACCAGCCGTGAGGGGAGACTGACTACGGATCGTCCCGGCGCGAGCCACGCGCCGCCGGCGTACAAGGAGGCATCCGTGCCGCATGTCCTGGTTCTCAACGCGTCGTACGAGCCACTCGGCGTCGTACCGCTCCGCCGCGCGCTCGTCCTCGTCCTCGAGAACAAGGCCGTATGCCTTGAGGAGTCCGGCGCCTATCTGCACAGCGCGACCGTCACCGTGCCCGCACCCAGCGTGGTCCGGCTCAAGCGATTCGTGCGGGTGCCCTACCGGGGGCCCGTCCCGCTCACCAGGCGGGCGCTCTTCGCACGCGACGGGGGCCGCTGCATGTACTGCGGCGCCGTCGCCACCAGCGTCGACCACGTCGTCCCGCGCAGTCGCGGGGGCCTGCACGCGTGGGACAACGTCGTGGCGTCCTGCCGCCGCTGCAACCACGTCAAGGCCGACCGGCACCTCGGCGAGATCGGCTGGCGCCTGCGCCACAAACCCGCCCCGCCCACCGGCCTGGCCTGGCGCATCATCGGCACGGGCCACAGGGACCCGCGCTGGCTGCCGTACTTGCAGCCGTACGGCGCGGAGGACGCCATGGCCCGGATCGACGGCATCTCCGCCTGACGATCCGGGCCTTCGCGTACGCCGGGCCGGGTGGAAGTCGCCGGCCTGGAGAACGTCCGCCTTCAGGTCCTGCCGCCAGGTCCTGCCGCTCCGGTGAGTGCGTCGAGGTCGCCCCCGACGTTCCCGCGATGGCGGCCGTCCGCGACTCCAAGAGGCCCGCCGGCGGGCCGATACCTCGCGTCGCGCCGCAGGCCTGGGCTCGGTTCGCGGGGGAGTCGGGGTCGTGCCCGCTCAAGGGCCGCTCCACGTGAGTGTGTAGCGCCAGAAGAGCCGTCGGTGCAGCCGGGCGCCGGGCAGAGCGGTGCGGGCCGCTTCGGTGATGTCGGAGAAGGGCATGTCGGCCGGCCGGGTCCGGGTGGTCATCGAGGTGGGCGGGGCGGCGCTCCGGCCCCTGTTCTTGAGCCACCCGGTGGCTGCGTTCAGCGGGACGGCGGCCGCGCCGAGGAGGTGGTCCGTGGCGGTCCGCGGCCGGAAGAGGCCGACGACGACCAGGGTGCCGCCGGGAGCAAGGTGCCGGCGGAAGGTGTCGAGGGCCTCGGTGAACGGCAGATGGTGGATGGTGGCGACGCAGGTGATGACGTCGTGAGGTCCGGCGGGGAGTCCCGTCAGTGCGTCCGCGACGGTGAAGGACGCCGCCGTCGCCTCCGGGGTCAGCACGCGTGCCTGGGAGGTGATCCGGGGGTCGGAGTCGACACCGTGGACTTCGTCGGCACGGGTGGCGAGAAGCCGAGCCAGGTCGCCGCTGCCGGAACCGACGTCCAGCGCGCTGCCGAACCGGTGGGGAAGTTGCCGCAGGATCCAGCGGTGGTAGTGGGCGTTGTGGTCCCAGGGGTGGGCGGCGTTGAAGCGGTCGAGCGCCTGGAGGAGCCGGTGAGGCAGTGACGTCATGTGGTTCCTTCGACAGTTCGTCCCGGGCCGGAAGCCTGGGGACAGGCCACGGCTCCCGCAGCCCCGCACACCGCACCTAACGTGAACACTCAGGCCTCTACTGTCCCCAAGCCGCTCATTCGAGCACCAAGATGACACTTGCCCGCCGAGTGCTCACGCCTTTCGGTACGCCCCGCCCCGCCGGGACGAAGACGGCTGCGGGGAGAGGGGAGAGGGGACAGGGGAGAGGGGAGAGGGGTGCCTCTATGTCCTTCGTCAAGTGAGTCGGGGGCTCCTGGGTTCGTAGAAGGTTCTGTCGCGGAGCATGGCGAACAGGACGCTGATGCGGTGGCGGGCGAGGCGGAGGAGGGCCTGGGTGTGGGTCTTGCCGCGGGCTCGGCAGCGGTCGTAGCAGGACCGGGAGGCGGGATCGTGGAGGGCCGCGAACGCGGAGAGGAACATCGCCCGTTTCAGCTGCCGGTTGCCGCCTCTGGGGGCGTGCTCGCCGTGGATCGACGTGCCGGACTGCCGGGTTGCCGGGGCGAGGCCGGCGTAGGAGGCCAGATGGGCGGCGGTGGAAAAGCTGCTGCCGTCGCCGACGGTGGCCAGGAGGACTGCGGCGGTCCTGACGCCGATGCCGGGCAAGGCACCCCTCGGACCCGTTGACACCACCCCCCAGGTCATCCCATCGACAGGGGGCAACAGTCATGCCGGGCCCGGAGGCCAGCGGCCCTCTTGCAGGACCGCGAAAAGATGACGGGGAGGAGGGACGAGCGTCCGTCCCGCAGCGCGACAGCGTCCTCGTGCCGGTCCACCGCGCACAGCGGGTCCGTCGGGACTAAGGGGGGAGCCGGTGGCACACGAACACGAGACAGTCCCGTGCACCGCGCCGCATTCGCGACCGCGTACACGAGACGGGCACCGGAGGCGCCAGGTCCCGTGGACGGACAACGCGGTGCGCAGCGGCAGGTCTGCCCAGAGCACGGCCGCGTCACGTGTACCGCAACTCCCCGGGTCGTACCGAGCGGCCCAGCAGCGGCAGCGCCGTCGCCGCCGACAGGAGGCAGGACGCGTACACCGCGGGCGCGACCAGCAGGGCTGTCCACGGCACCGAGCCGACGCCGGTCGCCGTGGAGTACCAGACGCCGACCGCCAGGCCCCCGGCACCGGCCAGCAGCAGGGCGGGCGCGAGCGGGACGGCGGTTTCCATCAGCAGGGCCCGGTTCAGGACCGCACGCGGCACTCCGGCCGCGACCTGGGCGGCCAGGGCACGGCGCCGGGTGGTCAGGGACTCGGCGGTGCCCACGGCGAGGCCGGAGAGGGTGATCGCGAGGGCGACGAGGACGGCGGTACCGGTCAGGTCGAGGCCGGCGGTGTAGTAGTCCAGGTCGGCGCCGAGGTGCCACTCCCGGGAGCGCAACTCGGTGAGCATCGCGTGCCGGACGCACAGGAACGCCGTACCGGCGACCGTCACCAGCAGGACCGCGGCGTGGGTGCGCGCCGGGGCCCAGGGGTCGGCGCGCAGCCGTTCCGCCGCGATCAGCGGGGCGGCGGTCCGGGCCCGGTGGGCGAGCAGCCGCCCGGTGAGTCGCGCCATCGCCCCCGACAGCCGCACCGCACCGGCACCGACCGCGATGACCAGGGCGAACACGGTCAGCGGGCCCTGCCGGTAGTGCCGTCCGCCCGAACCGAAGCCGGTCGTGGCCACGGCGAGCGGCGCCAGCGCCGCCACCAGCAGCAGCGCGGCCAGGAAGAGGCGTCCCGGGCCGCGGCCCGTCGTCGGCCCCGTCCGGCGCACCCAGCCCAACGGCGACGCCACCACCCGGCGCAGCGCCAACGCCCCCGCCACCGCGCCCAGCACCGGCACCCCGACGGCGACCAGCGCGATGCCCGCCCAGGTCAGGGCGGTCGGGCGGCTCCACAGGCGCAGCAGGAGCAGGACGGAGAAGACAGTCACCACCGCCGAGCCCGCCAGGCACGCGAGCCCGGTCTCCAGCGCCGCGATCCGCCGGACCTGCCAGGGCGTCGCCCCGGCCAGCCGCAGCCCGGCCAGCCGCCGGTCGCGGTGGACGGCACCGATCCGGGCGCACTGACCGAGGAAGCCCAGCACCGGAACCAGCAGCATCAGCAGACTGACGATCACTCCGGCCCGGGTGCCGGGCTCGTTCAGCAGGCCGTGGCCGACCGAGACGGTCAGGCCGCCCTGAAGGGACGCGAGCGTGACGGCCGCCAGTGCGAAGCCCGTCGCGAGGGCCGCGCCCGTCGCCGTCAGCATGATCCGCCACCACTCCCGCCGGTCCGACCCGCGTACCAGCTGCCGGGCCAGCCGGACGTCCGAGGCCACCGTGCTCACGCCGTCACCTCCAGCGGCGCCACGGCACCGTCCCGCAGCCGCACCTCGCGGTCCGCGTACGCCGCCACCTGGGCGTCGTGCGTGACCAGCAGCACCGCCGTGCCCGACTCCCGGGCCGTATGCGCCAGCGCCGTCATCACCTGCTCGCTCGCCAACGAGTCCAGCGCCCCGGTCGGCTCGTCCGCGAAGACCGCCTTCGGCCCGGTGACCAGCGCGCGGGCCAGCGCCGCCCGCTGCGCCTGACCGCCGCTCATCTCGCCGGGACGCAGCTCCGCCTGCCCGCGCACCCCGAACCGCTCCAGCCACCGACCGGCCCGCGCCCGCGCCTCGGTGCGGCCGGTACCGGCCAGCATCAGCGGCAGCGTCACGTTGTCCAGCGCCGTCAGCTCCGGGATCAGCTGCCCGAACTGGAAGACCACCCCGAAGTCGGTGCGGCGCAGCTCGCTCAGCCGCTTCTCCGGCAGCTCCTCCAGCCGCCGGCCGGCGTACGTCACCGAACCCGCGTCCGGGCGGACGATCCCGGCCAGGCAGTGCAGCAGCGTCGACTTCCCGCTGCCGCTGGCCCCGGTGACGGCGAGGATCTCGCCGGCCCGCAGGTCGACCGAGGCGCCGCGCAGGGCCTCCGTGCTGCCGTGGGACTTCACCAGGCCGCGGGCCGCGAGCAGCGGCCCCGCCGTGGTCCCGTTCGTGTCCCCGTTCGTCATGGTGTGCGGACCTCCGCGGTCAGAGTGGTGAGCCGGGCCGCCGTGGTGGTCATCCAACGGAGGTCGGCGTCCAGGTGGTTGAGGGCGTAGTCGGCCGAGAGCACGGTCGTCAGGCTTGTGCCTGGGGCCGTCTTGACCGCCGTGAGCTCCCGCATCCGGCCCATGTGGGCGGCGCGCTGGGCCAGCAGGTAGGCGCCCGCGTCGCCACCGGTGAGGATGGATACGACGACCTTGGCGAAGATCTCGTTCGCCACGAACGGGGCGGGCGGTGCGATCTCGCCCGCCCACCGCGCCAGTTCGCGGGCGCCGTCGTCCGTCGCGCGGTACGCGGTCCGCTCCGGGCCGCCGTCCGACGCGGTGCCGTCGACCTCCGCGAGACCGTCCCGGACCAGGCGTTGCAGGGTCGTGTAGACCTGCCCGTAGGCCAGCGGACGAGCCTCGGGGAAGCGTTCGTCGTGGCGTCGCTTCAGGTCGTAGCCATGACTCGGCCCCGAGGCGAGCAGCCCCAGCAGGATGTGACGGGTGCTCATGGGGAGCATTATTCACTGAGTACATGTACTGAGTGAATAGCTGAGGGTGAGGTGTCGGCGCGTTCCGGAGCCGAGCGGCCGGTTTGCGTGGTACTCAGACGGGTTACGTGGCTGTTCTGTCCGGATTGGTGGGGAGTTCGCGAGAATGGAGTGTGACCAGGAGCACGTTGTCGGTGCTGGGGTGCCTGACCTCGCGCGGACTGGGTAGGGCTGCCGTAACGCGCCAAAAGCGCGCCCGAAACAACGCTCGACGAAGGAGAACCCCGTGGCTGCACTGGCACCGCTTCTGCTCCCGGCCCCGTCCAAACCCGTGGCGGAGCCGTCCACCCCCTGGGCGGATCCCTCCGCCGCCTCCGACACCCCGCACTACTGCGTCTTCGGCGCCACCGGCAGCTGCGCCGAGGCACCGCTCACCAGCGAACCGCCGCTGCCCGACGCCGAGCCCCTCACCAGCGAGTCGCCGTTCGCCGACGCCGTGCCGCTGACCAGCGAGTCCTCGCCCGAACTCACGGCGGACGTGCCGGAGCAGGGCGGCCCCTCCTTCGCCGTCCCGGAACCCACGAGGTCGTAGAGGTCGCAGATGTCAGCAGCCCGGCCGGCCGAGCCCCCCACCGAAGACCTTCCCGAGGATCTGACCCGGCTCGCCGCCCTGCACGGCGTCGCCACCTCATACAGCCCGTCCCCGGACCACACCGTCGCGGTCTCGGCCACCGCCGTCGCCCTCGCGCTGGCCGCCCTCGGCGCGGACACGAGCACACCGGAGGCCGTACGCGCCGCGCTCGCCGCCCGCGAGTCCGTGCTGCGCGAACGCCTGCTGCCGCCCACCGTGGTCGCCTGGAGCGACGGCGGCACCCCCGCCGCCCTGGCCGCCCTGCCCGAGGGCACCCGGCTGCGCGTCGACACCGAGCAGGGCGAGACCCGCGACGGCGCCGGGCGGCTTCCGGCCGGCGTCCACCGCCTGGCCGCCACCGCACCCGACGGCCGGACCGCCCGGGCCCACCTGATCGTCGCGCCCGCCCGGCTGCCCGTCCCCGCCACACGCTCCTACGGACTCCTCGTCCAGCTCTACTCCCTGCTCTCCCGCCGCTCCTGGGGCATGGGCGACCTCGGTGACCTCGGTGAACTGGCCGCCTGGGCCGGACGCGCCCTCGGCGCCGGGTTCGTCCAGGTCAACCCGCTGCACGCGGCCGTGCCCGGCGCCCCCACCGACCCTTCCCCGTACCGGCCCTCCTCGCGGCGCTTCCCCGACCCGGTCCACCTGCGGATCGAGGACGTGCCCGAGTTCGCGTACCTCAC
Source organism: Streptomyces sp. NPDC097107 (assembly GCF_044762405.1). Taxonomy (NCBI): domain Bacteria; kingdom Bacillati; phylum Actinomycetota; class Actinomycetes; order Kitasatosporales; family Streptomycetaceae; genus Streptomyces; species Streptomyces sp. NPDC097107. The sequence goes on from NZ_JBIWEF010000013.1 coordinate 61,886, forward strand.
CGACGGCGAGCGCGCCCGGGCCCTCCAGGAGCGGGCCGGACGGCTGCGCGAGGCCGTGCTGGAGAAGGGCGCCCTGATCGACCGGGACGCCGTGTGGGAGCTGAAGCGCGAGGCCCTCGAACTGCTCGGCGAGGTCCCCCTGGGGCCCGGCCGCCGCGCCGCCTACTGCGACTACCTCGCCGAACAGGGCACGGCCCTGGAGGACCACGCGACCTGGTGCGCGCTCGCCGAGGTCCACGGCTCCGACTGGCACCGGTGGCCCGAGGGCCTGCGCGACCCCCGCTCGGCCGAGACCGACCGCGCCCGCAGCGAGCTGATGGACCGCGTCGACTTCCACACTCGCCTCACCTGGCTCACCGACACCCAGCTCACCGCCGCCCAGCGCACCGCCCGCGAGGCCGGGATGCCGGTCGGGATCGTCCACGACCTCGCCGTGGGCGTGCACCCGCGGGGCGCCGACTCCTGGGCGCAGCAGGAGCACTTCGCCGCCGGCATGTCGGTGGGCGCACCCCCGGACGCCTTCAACGCCCGGGGCCAGGACTGGGGCCTGCCGCCCTGGCGCCCCGACCGCCTCGCCGAGTCCGGCTACGCACCCTTCCGGAGCCTGCTGCGGGGCCTGTTCCGCTACGCCGGAGCCCTGCGCATCGACCACGTGATGGGCCTGTTCCGGCTCTGGTGGGTCCCCGAGGGCCACCCGCCCACCGAGGGCACCTACGTCCGCTACGACGCCGAGGCGATGCTCGCCGTCCTGGTCCTGGAGGCGGCCCGGGCCGGCGCCGTGGTCATCGGCGAGGACCTGGGCACCGTGGAACCCGGCGTGCGCGAGGCGCTGCGCGAACGCGGGGTGCTCGGCACCTCCGTGCTGTGGTTCGAGCGCGACTGGGCGGGCGACGGCCGGCCCCTGCCCCCCGAGCGGTGGCGCGCCGACTGCCTGGCGACCGCCACCACCCACGACCTGCCGTCCACCGCCGCCCGCCTCACCGGCGAACACGTCGAACTGCGCGACCGCCTGGGCCTGCTCGCCCACCCGCTGGAGGAGGAGCGGGCCGAGGCGTCGGCGGACACGGCCGAGTGGCTGGACGTACTGGCCCGGCTCGGCCTGCTGCACGGCACCGGCGGTGACACCGGCACCCCCTCCGAGGAGGCCGGCATCCAGGCCGTCCACCGCTTCCTGCTGCGCACCCCCGCCCGCCTGGCCGGCATCTGGCTCCCGGACGCCGTCGGCGACCGCCGCCCGCAGAACCTCCCCGGCACCTGGGACCAGTACCCGAACTGGCGTCTGCCCGTCGCCGACGCCGAGGGCCGCCCCGTGACCCTGGAGGACCTGGCCGCCTCCGCCCGGCTGCACGCCCTGATCGACGTCGTACGGGACCGGGCCGGCGACTGAGCGGCCCGCCCCCGGACCGCTCACGGCCCCCGTACGGCACCCCGGGCGCGCGGCCCTTCCGGCCGTTCGCTAACTTTGCACCGTGGACAAGAAGAACGCCCTGCGCGCCGGCGCCCTGGCAGCCGGTACGACGCTGATGATGCTGCTCATGTCGTCCCCCGCGCTCGCGCTGACCCGCGACGACGGCGACGACCCCGGCACGGGCCTGAGCGTCATCGAGACGCTGGGTCTCTACGTCGTGGCCCCGATCGCGCTGTTCGTGATCATCGCGGTCCTGGTCATGGTCCTGGACAGGTCCAAGGAAGAGCACCGCGTGACCTCCCGCAACATCAAGACCCGGCCCAAGGCCGACGCCAAGGTCTGACGGCTCACCTCGACTTCACCGAGGGCGCCGGTCCCACCGCACACACGCGTCAGCCGTGTACGGGCGGGACCGGCGCCCTCGGCGTGCGTGTGACCCTCGCGCCGGCCGGGCAGGAGTGAGCGGCGCGCGGCGCCGGTTCGTGCTGATCACATCCCGGCACGCCGCGAAGGCGACGGACCGGCCGGCCGTGGAGCGCTGAGCGGGCGGACGGCGGACGGCGGTGCTGGTGCGGCCCGACGGGTACTTGGCCCGGGCGGCGGACGGCGCGGACGCGGCGGGCACCGAGAAGTAGGCGGCCCCCGCCGCGCACGTGGGCCGAGCGGGCCGCCTACTTCTCGGTGCCGGCGAGCAGGTGCCGCAGCAGGTCGGCCAGTTGGGCGGCCCGTCCGTCGTCGAGGGCGGCCAGGGCCTCCGTCTGGGCGGCGAGGCCCGCGCCGACCGCCTCGTCGATCAGCTCCAGTCCCCGGTCGGTGAGCGTGACCTGCAGTCCCCGGCGGTCGTGCGGGTCGGGGGAGCGGCGCAGCAGTCCGGCCCGTTCGAGCTTGTCCAGGCGGCCGGTCATGCCGCCGGTGGTGAGCATCAGCGTGGCCGAGAGCTGCCTGGGGGAGAGCGTGTAGGGCTCGCCGGAGCGGCGCAGCGTGGCCAGGGCGTCGAATTCCCCGCGCGAGATGCCGAAGCGCGAGTACGCCTTCTCCATCCGGTCGCCCATCGCGCGGGCGAGCCGGAAGACGCGGCCGAACACCTCCATGGCGGCCGTGTCCAGGTCGGGCCGCACCGACGCCCACTGGTCGATGATCGCGTCGACGGGGTCCTTGCGCGGCTCGGGGTGTTCAGTCATGCCCACGAGTATCGGGACACCTCCGCTCGGCCGCAAGAAAGTAGCTTGACGGCATCTTGCTTACAGCTAAGCTACTTTCTACTGAGCTTTTCGCTCGCCCGTCGTCCGAAGGGTGCCTTCATGGCCGCCGGCCGCCCCACCCTCATCGCGCTCACCGCCCTCGCCCCCGTCTCCTGGGGCACCACCTACGCCGTGACCACGGAGTTCCTGCCGGCCGACCGGCCGCTGTTCACCGGGCTGATGCGGGCCCTGCCCGCCGGTCTGCTGCTGCTCGCCCTCGCCCGGGTGCTGCCGCGCGGCGCCTGGTGGTGGAAGGCGGCGGTGCTGGGCGCGCTGAACATCGGGGCCTTCTTCCCGCTGCTGTTCCTCTCCGCGTACCGGCTGCCGGGAGGCATGGCGGCCGCCGTCGGCTCGGTCGGCCCGCTGATCGTGGTCGGGCTCTCGGCGCTGCTGCTCGGGCAGCGGCCCACCGCCCGGTCCGTGCTCACCGGCGTCGCCGCCGCGTCCGGCGTCAGCCTGGTCGTGCTGAAGGCGGCCGGGGAGCTGGACGCGCTCGGCGTGTCGGCGGCCCTCGCGGCCACCGCCTCCATGTCGGCCGGCACCGTGCTCACCAAGCGGTGGGGCCGCCCGGACGGTGTCGGCCCGCTCGCGCTCACCGGCTGGCAGCTGACCGCGGGCGGCCTGCTCATCGCGCCGCTCGCCCTCCTGGCCGAGGGCGCCCCGCCCGCGCTGGACGGCCCTGCGGCCGGCGGCTACCTCTACCTGGCGCTGGCCGGCACGGCGGTGGCGTACTGGCTCTGGTTCCGCGGCATCGGCCGGCTCTCCGCCACCCAGGCCACCTTCCTCGGCCCGCTCTCACCGCTGACCGCCGCCGTCGTCGGCTGGGCGGCGCTCGGACAGGCGCTTACGCCGGTGCAACTGGCGGGCATGGCGCTGGCGTTCGGGGCGACGGCCGCGGGGCAGCTCGCGCCGCGTGCGAAGGTCGCCGCACCCTCCGCACCTTTCAGCTCTCCTCCAAAGAATGGTCGAAAAGATTCGATGGACCTGACGGGTCCGGTGCTGCGACGGTAGGCACACCGCAATCGTCGCCCTGCCGAAAGGACCTCCGTGGCGGTGACCGCGACGGCCGAGGCGCTGCGCATGACGCCGTCCGCCGTCTCCCAGCAGCTGACGAACCTCTCCAGACAGCTCGGGGTGGAACTGCTCCAGGCCCAGGGCAGGCGGGTCCGGCTGACGGACGCGGCCCGGCTGGTGCTGCGGCACGCCGAGGCGGTCCTCGAGCAACTGGAACGCGCCGACGCAGAGTTGGCGGCCTACGTCCACGGGGAGGCCGGCGAGGTGCGGGTCGGCGCCTTCTCCACCGCCGTACCCGCCCTCGTCGTACCGGCCGTCACCGCGCTGCGGGCGACGCATCCGGGGATCGCGGTGCGGGTGCGGGAGGCCGAGGCGCAAGAGGCGTACGAACTGCTGGCCGCCGGTGCGGTGGACCTCGCGCTGTCGCTGGCCGCGCAGGCGCCGAGCGCCGCCGACCCGCGCTTCACCCGCGTCCCGCTGCTCGCCGACCCGCTGGACGTCGCGCTGCCCGACGACCATCCGCTGGCCCGCGCGGACGGGCTGCGGCTGGCCGACCTCGCCGCCGAGCCGTGGATCTTCGGCGGCAGCGGGCCCTGGTCCGAGATCACGCGCGGTGCCTGCGAGGCGGCCGGGTTCCGGCCCGAGGCCCACGCGGCGGCCGGCTGGACGGCGATCCTCGCGATGGTCGAGGCGGGCATGGGCGTCGCCCTGGTGCCGCGCATGGCGGCCGTGCCGCGAGACGGTGTGCTGATGCGCGAACTGCACGCCGACCGCCCCGTCCGGCACGTCGTCGCGGCGGTGCGCAGGGGCGCGGGCGAGGGCGCCGCCGTCGGAACCGTCCTCACGGCTTTGCGCACAGCGGCGGACGCCCGGCCTTGAACGCAACGGGGGCCCGGCCCTGTACGCACGCCCCCGGGACCCGCCCCTGAATGCCCCCGGGACCGGCCGCTGAACACACACCGGGGCGCGCCTGCAGGTACGGGGCGCGCCTGCAGGTGCGGGGCGCGCCTGCGAGTTACGGGGGGCGCCTGCGGGCACGGGGCGCGCCTGCGGGCACGGGCGCGCCTGCGGGTACGCAAGCACGCCGCACCCCGCGCGCCCGCCCCAACCGCGACGGGGGCGCCCGGCGCAGTGCCGGGCGCCCCCGAGGGCGTGCTGGTGGTGGCGTCGCCTACTCGGCCGCCGCCGCGTCCGCCGCCTGCGCCCTCAGCGCGCGCTCGACGCCCGAACGGGACTCCGAGACCAGCCGGCGCAGGGCCGCGTTCGGCTCGGCCGAGGACAGCCAGGCGTCCGTGCGGTCCAGGGTCTCCTGGGACACCTGCACCGCCGGGTACAGGCCGACCGCGATCTGCTGGGCCATCTCGTGCGAACGGGACTCCCAGGCACCCTTGAGCGCCTCGAAGTACCGCTCCGTGTACGGCGCCAGCAGCTCACGCTGGTCGGTCTGCACGAAGCCGGCGATGACCGCCTCCTGCACGGCGTTCGGCAGCTTGTCGGACTCGACGACCGACTCCCAGGCCTCCGCCTTGGCCGCCTCGGTCGGACGGGCGGCACGGGCGGTGGCCGCGTGCCGCTCACCGGCGGCCGTCCTGTCCCGCTCGTACTCGCTCCGGATCTCCGACCCGCCGAACCGGCCCACCGCCGCCAGCCGCTGCACGAACGCCCACCGCAGCTCGGTGTCGACGGCCAGGCCCTCGATGGTCTGCGTGCCGTCGAGCAGCGCGTCGAGCAGGTCCAGCTGCTCCGGCGTCCTGGCCGTCGCCGCGAACGCGCGCGCCCACGCCAGCTGGTGGTCGCTGCCCGCCTCGGCGGCCCGCAGATGGGCCAGCGTCGCCTCGGTCCAGCGGGTGAGCAGCGCCTCGCGGGCGGTCGGGGCGGCGTACTGGTCGATGGCCAGCTTCACCTGGCGGTGCAGCGACTGCACGACGCCGATGTCGGACTCCTTGCCGATGCCGGACAGGACCAGGGACAGGTAGTCGCGGGTGGCGAGTTCCGCGTCCCGGGTCATGTCCCAGGCCGACGCCCAGCACAGTGCGCGCGGCAGCGACTCGGTGAAGTCGCCGAGGTGCTCGGTGACGACGGCGAGGGACTGCTCGTCGAGGCGTACCTTCGCGTACGACAGGTCGTCGTCGTTGAGGAGGACGACCGCCGGACGGGGCTTGCCCACCAGCTGCGGTACGGCCGTCAGCTCGCCGTCCACGTCCAGCTCGACGCGCTCCCCGCGCACCAGCTTGCCGCCGGCGTCGAGGTCGTAGGCGCCGATCGCGATGCGGTGCGGGCGCAGCGTTGGCTCGCCCTTCGCGCCGGCGGGCAGGGCGGGGGCCTCCTGGCGGATGGCGAAGGCGGTGATGACCCCGTCGGCGTCCGTCTCGATCTCCGGACGCAGCACGTTGATGCCGGCCGTCTCCAGCCACGCCTTCGACCACGTCTTCAGGTCGCGGCCGGAGGTCTCCTCCAGCGCGCCCAGCAGGTCGGACAGGCGCGTGTTGCCGAACGCGTGCCGCTTGAAGTACGCCTGCACGCCCTGGAAGAACGCGTCCTGGCCGACGTACGCGACGAGCTGCTTGAGCACGCTCGCGCCCTTGGCGTACGTGATGCCGTCGAAGTTGACGAGCACGTCGTCCAGGTCGCTGATGTCCGCCATGATCGGGTGCGTGGACGGCAGCTGGTCCTGCCGGTACGCCCAGGTCTTCATCTGGTTGGCGAACGTCGTCCACGAGTGCGGCCACTTCGAGCCGGGCGCGTCGGCCTGGCAGGCGGCCTCGGCGTAGGTGGCGAACGACTCGTTCAGCCACAGGTCGTTCCACCACTCCATGGTGACCAGGTCGCCGAACCACATGTGCGCCAGCTCGTGCAGGATCGTCGCGGCGCGCACCTCGTACGCGGCGTCCGTCACCTTCGAGCGGAACACGTACTGGTCGCGGATGGTCACCGCGCCCGCGTTCTCCATCGCGCCCGCGTTGAACTCGGGCACGAAGAGCTGGTCGTACTTCTTGAACGGGTACTGGTAGTCGAACTTCTCCTGGAACCACTCGAAGCCCTGCCGGGTCACCTCGAAGATGGCGTCCGCGTCGAGGTGCTCGGCGAGCGAGGGCCGGCAGTAGATGCCGAGCGGGACGGACTGGCCGTCCTTCTCGTACACGCTGTGCACCGAGTGGTACGGGCCGACGATCAACGCCGTGATGTACGACGAGATGCGCGGGGTCGGCTCGAAGACCCAGACGTCGTCCTGCGGCTTTGGGGTGGGCGAGTTGGAGATGACCGTCCAGCCCTCGGGCGCCTTCACGGTGAACTGGAAGGTCGCCTTGAGGTCCGGCTGCTCGAAGCTCGCGAAGACGCGGCGCGCGTCCGGCACCTCGAACTGCGTGTACAGGTAAGCCTGGTCGTCGACCGGGTCGACGAACCGGTGCAGGCCCTCGCCGGTGTTGGTGTACGCGCAGTCGGCGACCACGCGCAGGATGTTGCGCCCCGGCAGCAGCCCCGGCAGGGCGATGCGGGAGTCCTGGAACACCTCGGCGGCGTCGAGGGAGTCGCCGTTCAGCGTCACCTCGTGGACCGTCGGCGCGACCAGGTCGATGAAGGACTCGCCGCCGCCCTCCGCGACGTCGAAGCGCACCGTGGTCACGGACCGGTAGGTGCCGCCCTCCTGCGCGCCGGTGAGGTCGAGATCGATCTCGTACGAGTCAACGGTCAGCAGCGTCGCCCGCTGCCGCGCCTCTTCGCGAGTCAGGTTTGTGCCAGGCACGCGGTCATCTCCTCGTTATGTGTGGGTTGCGCCATCCTTCCACGTGGTCCGCACGGAACGCGATGTCCATTTCCCGCCGGTGGACGGGCCGGACGCGCGCGAGCGTGGAGCGCATGCAGCACTACACCGCACGGCCCGTTCCGCCGGCCGCCCTGAAGGAACTGCGCACCGCCGACGACGCGGGCCGCGTGCCCGCCCCGTTCACCGACGACCAGGGCGGCGCGCCCCTGCGCTGCTGCCTGCGCCGCAGCACGCCGGGGGAGAGGATCGCCCTGGTCTCCTACGCCCCGCTGCGGCGCTGGGCCGCCGGGACGGGCGCCGAACCGGGCGCGTACGACGAGCAGGGGCCGGTCTTCGTCCACGCCGAGGAATGCGCGGGACCGGAGACGGACGGACTCCCCTTCACGAACTCGCACCGCACCCTCCGCCGCTACTCGGCAGACGGGCGCATCCTGGGCGGGCGGCTGGTCGAGGGCGCCGGCGCCTTCGCACCCGCCCTCCGGGAAGCGCTCGACGACCCGTCCGTGGCGTTCGTCCACGTCCGGGCCGTCGAGTACGGCTGCTTCCTCTACGAGGTGAGGCGGGCCCAGCCCCGAGGGCCCAGTCCCGAGGGCCCAGCCCCGAGGGCCCAGTCCCGAGGGCCTAGCCCCAAGGGCCTAGCCCCAAGGGCCCAGCCCCAAGGGCCTAGCCCTTCAGCTCCGCCGCCACCAGCTCCGCGATCTGCACCGCGTTCAGGGCCGCGCCCTTGCGCAGGTTGTCGTTGGAGACGAACAGGGCGAGGCCGTTGTCCACGGTCTCGTCCTGGCGGATGCGGCCGACGTAGGACGGGTCCTGACCGGCCGCCTCCAGCGGGGTCGGCACCTCGGTGAGCGCGACGCCCGGGGCGCCGGCCAGCAGCTCCTTGGCGCGCTCCACGCTGATCGGGCGGGTGAAGCGGGCGTTGATCTGGAGGGAGTGTCCGCTGAAGACGGGCACGCGCACGCAGGTGCCGGAGACCTTCAGCTCCGGGATCTCCAGGATCTTGCGGGACTCGTTGCGGAGCTTCTGCTCCTCGTCCGTCTCGTGCAGGCCGTCGTCCACGATGGAGCCGGCCAGCGGCAGCACGTTGTACGCGATCGGCGCCACGTACTTGTCCGGCTTCGGGAACTCCACCGCCGAGCCGTCGTGGGTGAGCTTGGGGGCGTCGTCGCCGACCTTCTTGACCTGCTCGAACAGTTCGTCCACGCCGGCCAGGCCGGAACCGGACACGGCCTGGTAGGTGGCGACGACCAGCGCTTCGAGACCCGCCTCCGTGTGCAGCGGACGCAGGACCGGCATCGCGGCCATCGTGGTGCAGTTCGGGTTGGCGATGATGCCCTTGGGGCGGTCGGTGATCGCGTGCGGGTTCACCTCGGACACCACCAGCGGGACCTCGGGGTCACGGCGCCAGGCCGAGGAGTTGTCGATCACGACCGGGCCCTGGGAGGCGACCTTCTCGGCCAGCGCCTTGGAGGTGGCGCCGCCCGCCGAGAACAGCACGATGTCCAGCTCGGAGTAGTCGGCGGTGGCCGCGTCCTCCACCGTCACGCCGTCCAGCTCCTTGCCGGCGCTGCGGGCCGAGGCGAACAGACGCAGCTCGGTGACCGGGAAGTTCCGCTCGGTGAGGATCCTGCGCATGACCGTGCCGACCTGACCGGTGGCTCCGACGATTCCGACCCTCACGGTGACTCCTTCTCCGTTTGTGCGCGTGTCTTCACGCGCGCTTTGCTCGGCCGAGACTTTTCCATCATGGGGCGAAGCCCGGCCCACCTGTCCAATTCTTTGCGCGGGATGCCCGCACCCTGGGACGCGGCGGCTCGTACAGCGGGCGCGGTCCTTCGCTGGAAGCCCTGCTGAGCTGCAGGAATTCACCTCCACCGGGCCCCGCGCCGCAAGCTGTGCTGTTCCGCCCCTGCCCATCCCTTCCCACCCCACACGACGATGTGACGTACGCCTCGCAGCAAGTCTCCGCCGGCCGGGCGAACGTTTCGGGCCCGGCCGGCGTCATAGGGGAAACGTGGCTGGGGGAGGGGTGGCTGTGCTGCGCAGAAGGGCCCGCCGCGGCCAGGGGGACGGCGTACTCGACGATCCCCTGGACGCGGCCCAGGAACGCCGGGTGCGGGCGGTGCTCGCGCTGGGCGGTGTGCCGCAGACGGACCTGCCGGACGGGGTGCAGCAGGTCCGCCTGCGGTTGCTGGAGCGCACGGCGAGCGGACGCGAGGCGCCGCGCGACGTGTCCGCGTGGGCGGCGGTCGTCGCCTCCAACCTGGCCATGGACTGGCACCGGGCCAGGCGCCGCCAGGACCGGATCGGCGAGCGCCTGGCCGCGCTCCGCCAGGTGGAGCACCCCTCCGGGGAGGACACCAGCCTGCTCTCCCTGGCCGTCGCCCAGGGCCTGGACGAGCTGCCCGACGCCCAGCGCCAGGTCCTCGTCCTGCGTTTCTACGCCGACCTGCCGGTGCGCGGCATCGCCGAGGAGCTGGGCATCCCCGAGGGCACGGTCAAGAGCAGGCTGCACACGGCGGTGCGGGCGATGCGGGCCCGCCTGCACGAGGACGAGGTGGTGTGAGATGGCCGCCGAACAGCATCCCGGTGGGCACGACGCGCTGATGGCCGCGATCACGGGCGAACCGCTGCCGCCCGGGACGGGCGCGGACGCCGATGCCGAGTACCGGTCGGCGGCGGCCGACGTGGCGCTGCTGCGCGAACAGCTGGGGATCGTCGGACGGTCGCTGAGCGAGCCGCTGCCCGGCCCCGAGGCCACCCCGGTGGGGGCACCGTTCCGCCGCCCCCGCCCCCGCCCCCGGCGCCGTCCGCTCGCCGTCGCCTTCGGCGCTCTCGCGGCGGCCTGCGCCGGCGTGGTGGTGACGGGGCTGGGCTGGCTGGTGGTGCAGGGCGGGAACGGAGCCGAGGACGCGGCGAGCGGCAAGGCCGCGGCGAGCGACGGGCAGGCGGACTCCGCCGAGTCCGGTGGCGTCGCCTTCGGCAGCCCCCGTTACCTCGCCTGCGCCCGTCTGGTGGCCGAGGGCACGGTGGCCGGCGCCGAACCGCTGCCGGGGGCCGGGCAGCACCGGATCACCCTGGACGTGACCCGCTCCTACAAGCCGGAGGAACGGCCGGGGAAGGAGGGCGAGCGGATCACGTTCGCCCTGGACGACACCACCGCCCGGCTCGTCGAGGGCGACCGCGCGCTGGTCGGCATCCCCCTGCACGGCGACAGCCCGGACGCCGTGCTCACCGGCGCGGAGGCCATCGCCGCCGAACGCGCCTGGATCACCGCGTCCCTGCCGGAATCCCGCACCCTCACCTGCGACTGACCCCCGGCATGCGGAAGGGGCGGGCGCCCCGCGGAGCGCCCGCCCTCCCATGTGCCGCACCGGACTACGGCACGGCGTTCACCGGACTACGGCACGACCTTCCCGATCCGTACGCTGCCGAGGCCCGCGGCCGTGCCGTGGGCGTTCACCAGCTGGACCCGTCCGAAGAACTCACGGCCCTCCGGGGCGGCGGCCAGCGCCGTGACGCTGCCGGAGACCGTCGCGGAGTCGCCCGTGCCGAGCTCGACCGGCGCCGAACCGTCCACGGTGACCGAGCCGAGGGACGCGGCGAAGTACACGTCCCGGTAGTCGTACTCCGTGCTGCCCGACGGCACCGCGTAGCCCACGACCTCGACGGTGTAGGCACCGGCGGCCGGCTTCGGCACGGAGACCGACTCCTCGGAGTCGCCGTCCGCGGACTGGCCGACGATGTTGCCGTCCTTGTCGTAGACCGTCAGGTCCAGGTCGGAGGCCGCGTCGGAGACGCCGCCGATGGCTACGTCCAGCGACTCGGCGCCCTCGGGCACCTCCACCGTGGAGGTCCTGGTCGCACCCTGCCCGATCGACGGGCGGGACGTCTCGGCCGAACCGAGCGGGCCGCCGACCAGCTTGCCGTCGATCGGGCCGTACTGGTTGGTCACCTTCCAGGAGGCGTCGGCCGGGGTGCCCACCTCGGCCTCGGGCACGGTCACGACCTCCGGGTCGAAGGTGGCGCCGAGGACGGTGACGTCCAGCGTGTACGGGTTGCCGAGCAGCGGCGAGGTGCGCCGCGACTCGACCTCGATCTCCCAGACGCCGGGCTGCGGGTCGGCGTACGCGCGCACGTCGGGCCGGCAGCCGTTGCCGTCGAGGTAGTTGTTGTAGCAGTACGGCGTGGACGTGGTGTCGACCGGGACGCCGTAGGGGTGGATGGCGATGAACCGGGTCTGGCTCCCGTCCTTCAGCCCGCTCATCGCCACCTCGAGCGCCTTCGCGCCCGCGGGGACGGTCACGAAGTACGACTCGGTGTCGTTGCGCTGCACGGAGTCCTTCGCGGAGAAGTCGTAATCCAGCGGGGCCGAGGCCACGACCGTGGTCAGGACCAGCTTGTCGGTGCCCTCGGTGCGCGGGTCGTTCACCTCGAGGATCGCGCTCTTGAGGCCCTCGGAGCGCGGCTTGGCCTGCACCTTGACGGTCACCGGCTGGTTCAGCGGCAGCTTCACCTCGTCGGAGCCGACGACGCGGAAGGTGCGGTCGGTGTTGTTCTCGAAGTGCAGCTCGTGCCGGATCGCACGGTCCTCGCCGGAGGTGCGGGTGAGCGTGATCTCGTACGTCTTCTTCTCCCCGGCCTTCAGCCCGCCCTCGCGGTCGTAGAGGCCGGTGCCGTGGCCCGGGGTCTTCAGGAACTGGTCGATCGCGGTGTCGACCGGCGCCTTGACCGTGTACTCGTGGGCGGTGGCGCCCTTGCGGATCGATCGCCAGGCGTCGGGGATGTTGATCAGGCCCGCGCCCTCCTCGTACGCCTGCACACCCTTGATGTGATCGGCGGTGGAGGTCAGCGCCGTGCGCAGCTTCGCCGGGGGCAGGTCGACGTCCGCCTGCTTCGCGGCCGACAGCAGCAGCGCCGAGGCGCCGGCGGCCTGCGGGGACGCCATCGAGGTGCCCTGGAGCATGCCGTAACCGGCCGGGAGGTCGTAGCCCGCCTCCGGGACCGGGGCGCCGGGCGCCCAGGTCTGGATGGTGTTGACCGCCGCGCCGGGCGCGGTCAGCGTCGGCGTGAAGCCGCCGTCCTCCCGCGGGCCGCGCGAGGAGAACGGCATCATGGCGTACTTGGTCTTCACCGCGGAGCCGTAGTTGGCGGCCCAGGTCTCGCGGGAGATGGACGCGCCGACCGAGATCACCTTGTCGGCGAGCGACGGGTCGCCGATGGTGTTGGCGCCGGGGCCGGAGTTGCCCGCGGAGATCACCAGCTGGACGCCGTAGGTGTCGATGAGCCGCGTGTACAGCTCGGCGCGGGCGTTGTTGCCGTCGTTGAGCGCGGGGAGGCCGCCGATCGACATGTTGACGATGTCGACACCCCGGTTGACGACGAGGTCGATCATGCCCTCGGTGAGCGCGACGTTGGTGCAGCCGCCGCTCCAGGTGCAGGCGCGGGACGAGACGATCTTCGCGCCGGGCGCGGCACCGTCCATCCGGCCGCCGAACAGGCCGTTGGCGGCGGCGAGGCCGGCCACGTGCGAGCCGTGCGAGCCCTCGATGACGCCGATGTTGACGAAGTCGGCCTTCGCGCCGGCCGCGGTGTACACGACGTCCTCGCGGATCTCGACGACGAACGGCTGGCGCTCGGCCACGTCCGTCTTCGGGTCGTCGGTGCCGAAGTACCCGATCTGGAAGCCGTCCTTGTAGGGCTTCATCGGGGTGTCGTCGGCGAAGTCGTGGTTGTCGTTCAGGTCGACGCGGACCGTGCCGGCCTGCGCGTCGTAGAGGACGCCCCAGGAGTCGGTGGTGTCACCGTCCCGGTTGGCGTCGCCGCCGGCGTCACCGCCGGTGGTGTACGACTCCAGGAAGGTGCTCACCTGGTACGAGCCCGCGGGCGCCGTCCACGTCTCGCCGCCGAAGGTGAAGGTCGGCCCGGAGACCGAGGTGAGCATCGGGCGCCAGGTCCGGTCGCCGTCGACTACGGGGTCGGTCGCGGTGACCCAGTCGACGATCTTGCGCTCGCCGGTGGTGGTCTTCTGCAGCGCCGGGTGGGCGAGGTCGACGCCCGAGTCGAGGATGCCGATGGTGACGCCGCGGCCGTCCGCCTTCGGGTACTTCTTCACGAAGTCGACGGCGCCCGTCTCGAAGGACGGGTTGTACGGGTTCTCGGCGGGGGTCCGGCGGTCCGGCGCGGGGTAGGACCGGCCCTTGTGGTGTTCGCCGCCCTTCGCCCGGTCGGCGCCCGGCGTCGGGTCGTCCAGCGGGATCTCGTCGCGCAGGTCGATGCCGTGCACGGAGGAGAGCTTCGTGGCGGCGGCGATGGCCGAGTCCGCCTTGGCGGTGGGCACGGTGGCGCGGACGTAGCCGAGCTCGTCGTACGTCCGGCCGACGGAGCCGCCGCCGACCGCGTCCAGCTGCTGAGCCACCTGCTCGGTCTGGCCCGGCGCGGTGGCGACCATCATCGTGACGTTCTTCGTGCCGTCGGCCTTCGCCTCGGCGAGCAGGTCCGCGTCGTCCGAACCGAGCTTGTCGTGGGCTGACTTGACGGAGGCGTCGGCGGGTGCGTCGACGGGGGGAGCGGTACCCGGACCGTCGGCGGCCAGCGCCATGGGTATCGGTCCGACGGCGCAGAGCGCGGCGACGAGGCCCGTGGCCACGGCGATGCGGGCCGCGCGTCTCGCGCCCGGTATCGGTTCGCGCTGGGGGGTGTGGGTCATCGGCATCCCTTGTAGGTAAAGGAACGTGCGTGGGCGACCGGGGCCGATCGGTCCTGGCCGCGGCAGTCCGGAATCCGATCCCGGACGACCGCTCAGCCTTACGTAAGGGTTCACTGTTTGGGGAGAGTTGTCCGGGACGGGATGGAGCCATGGCGTACTTCCGCCATACGCCATCGGGGACACAAGGGGCGCCCTGTGACAATCCTGTGAGCCGCGCCCGGGTCGCGGCCGGGCGGGTCAACGTCCCGGAGTGCTGCGCAAACCGAGGGTGGCGGCCTACGCCATATGTGTTCGGGACGGACAGGTTCTGCTCGCCCGGTCACCGGGCCCCGGCGGGGTCCCCGAGTGGGTGCTGCCGGGCGGCGGCACGGAACACGGCGAGGATCCCCACGACACCGTCGTACGCGAGGTCGAGGAGGAGACCGGCTACCGCGTCGAGCCCACCGCCCTGCTCGGCGTCGGTTCCCACCGCGTCGCCCGCCCGAGCCGCGCCGGACTCGGAGGGCTCCTGCGGCGAACCGTCGACCAGCACGCCCTACAGCTCGTCTACGAGGTCCGGGTCACCGGCGGTGACCTGCGGTTCGAGGTCGGCGGCTCCACGGACCCGGCGGCCTGGCAGGACCTGACCGCCGTCCCGGGGCTGACCCGGGTGCCGATGGTCGACGTCGGCCTGCGGCTGCGGCGGGAGAGGCCGCCGTCGGGACGGGCGGAACGCCCGCGGGCCGAGGAGGGCTGAATCCCGCCCAACCACCCCGGGGCGCGGCAACCTTCGTACCGCCCGTCCGGTCCCTCCCCCCGACCGAGCAGGGCAGAGAACGCAGAGAACGCAGAGAACGCAGAGCACGCAGAGCACGCAGAGAACGCAGAGCACGCAGAGAACGCAGAGAACGCAGAGGACACAGACGATGGGGGAAGACATGACCGCACGCGTACGGACCACTCTGGTGGCGGCCACCGCCGTGGCACTGTCGCTGGCGGTGGCGGGTCCCGCCGCGGCGGCGCCCGCCACCGGCGGCCACGACGCGACCCGCCGCGCCATGGAGGCCGCGGTCGAGGACGGCGTACCCGGCGTGACCGCGACCGCCCGGGACGGACACCGCACGTGGTCCGAGACCGCCGGGGTGGGCGACCTCAAGACCGGCGAGCCGCGTTCGGAGCGGGACCGCTACCGGGTCGGCAGTATCACCAAGACCTTCGTCGCCACCGTCCTGCTCCAGTTGGAGGCCGAGGACCGGCTCTCGCTGGACGACACGGTGGGCGAGTGGCTGCCGGGCGTGGTCGAGGGCAACGGCCACGACGGCAGCCGCATCACCTTGCGCCAACTCCTCAACCACACCAGCGGCATCTACAACTACACGGCCGACGAGGAGTTCGCCCGCACCCACTTCGCCGAGGACGGCTTTCTCGAACACCGCTACGACACGGTGACACCGCGGGAACTGGTCGGGATCGCCATGGCCCACGAGCCGGACTTCGCGCCGGGCGCCTCCTGGAACTACTCCAACACCAACTACGTCCTGGCCGGGATGGTGATCGAGGAGGTCACCGGCCGCCCGTACGGCGACGAGGTGCGCCGTCGCGTCATCGAGCCGCTGAGGCTGCGCGCCACGTCGGTCCCGGGGACCGGGGCCGGTATGCCGCGGCCCAGCAGCCGCGCGTACTCCAAGCTGGCCCCGACGGCCACGGGCCCGACCTACGACGTCACCCGGCTCAACCCGTCCATCGCCGGTTCGGCGGGCGAGATGATCTCCAGCTCCGCCGATCTGAACCGCTTCTACACCGCCCTGCTCCGCGGCAGGCTGCTGCCCGCGGAGCAGCTGGCCGAGATGACGGCCACGGTTCCGGTGCAGAAGGGCGCCGCCTACGGCCTCGGCCTGATGAAGCGGGAACTCGGCTGCGGAGTGACCGTCTGGGGCCACGGCGGGGGCATCCACGGCTCCTCGTCGGAGGCGGTGGTGACGAGGGACGGCCGGCGCGCGCTCGCCTTCAACTTCAACGGCGACTGGTCGGGCGACAGCCAGGCGGTGATCGAGGCGGAATTCTGCGCCAAGTAGCGCGCCACGCACGGGGAGGGGCCGAGCAGGAGGAGGGGCCGTGCACGGGGAGGGGCCGTGCACGGGGAGGGGCCGTGCACGAGGAGGGGCCGTGCACGAGGAGGGGCCGTGCACGAGGAGGGGCCACCGGCACAAGCGGTGGCCCCGGTGGCCCCTCCTCTCCCCTCCTGGTGACCGCCCCGGTCCGTCACTCCTACTGGGGCAGCACCACGACATACGCGGCGGGTTCCCGGTCCCCGGCCGCCATCAACGCCGTACGGACGACGGCCGCCTGCTGTTCCGGGCAGTCCCGCAGCTTGCGCGGCGTGAGGTGCACGACCGTGATGCCCAGTCGCTCCAGGTGCTCGCGCTTGCGGGCGTACTCGGCCCAGACCGCGTCGTCCTCCTGCTGACGATGGGCGCGGGTGTCCAGCTCCAGCGCCACCGAGTGCTCGGGCCAGAAGGCGTCGACGCCGCCGAGGCGAGGGCCGCCGGGCAGGCGCAGGTCGACGTTCCAGAGCGGTTCCGGCAGGCCGTGCTCGCGCACCATCCGGTACAGGCGCTGCTCGGCGAGCGCCCGGCCCTCGGCGACCAGTGAGTCCACGGCGTCCACCACATGCGGGCGGCTGAGCAGCCGGGCCCGGTTCAGTTCCCGTACCACCGCGGCCGGTTCGCAGTGCCCGCCGCGCACCGCCTCCGTCAGCAGCCGGCGGACGGCGCCCGCGTCCGTCAGCTCCGCCACCGCGTCGGCCAGGGCCCGCGCCACCGGCGCCACCGGAACCCCGGTGACCTGCATGGGGGTGGGCAGCGCGGTCGTGCGGACGATCCGCGCGCAGCCCGTCGTGCGCAGCCGGCGCAGCATCGGGACCAGGACGTCGATGGTCTCGAGGGACGGCAGCGGGGGAGCGGCGGAGAAGCCGTGCAGCGTCAGCGCGGCCAGCCCCGTGATCATCGCCTCGGCGTAGGCGGGCGCGGGGGTCTCCTCCCCGCCCGGCTGGACCGGCACGGAGGCGGTGACACCGGCGGGCGCACCGCCGTTCGCGCCGGCGGTCCGCTCCCGCGCCGCGTACAGCAGCACCGCGTGCAGGCGCTCCTCGCCGGTCGGCGGGCCCGGGTGGAGCAGGACGACGTTGGGGAGAAGCTGCTGCCAGGGCCCGCCGGGCCGGCACTGCTCGTTGGTCTCGGCGGCGGAGACACCGTGCGCCCGCAGCTGGGCGGCCGTCATCAGCCGGCGCCGGCCGTTGGCCAGGTGGTGGAGCGGGCGGGGGGAGAGCGGGGTGTTGTGCGTCATGACCGGGGGTTTCCCGCGCCCGAACCACTCCTTAACCGCTGTTACACGCTCATCGCCGAATCCGGACAAGCCCGCCCTAAAGGACGGGTGTTCGGATGCCGAAAACCCCTGGTCCGTCGTGGTGCGGCCCAGGGGTTACGGCTGCTGCTGACTGATTCCGTAACGATGACGGAACGCCCAATCATTGGCCAGAGGTCAGTGTGATCAGCGGCCCGCCGCCGCGTCGCACGCCTGGCCCCGTAGCGCCCGCGCCAGGTCGTCCCGCGCCTCCAGCACCAGCCGGCGCAGCGCGGGCGCGGCGCCCTCGTGCGCGGACAGCCACGCGTCCGTCGCGTCGAGGGTGTCCTGGGAGTCCCGCAGCGACGGGAACAGGCCCCGGACCACGTCCATCCCGATCTGGATGGACCGCTCGGCCCACACCCGCTCGATCGCCGCGAAGTACTTCTCCGCGTACGGCGCGATCAGCTCCCGCTGCGAGGCCTGCGCGAAGCCCGCGATGGTCGCCTCCACCAGGGCGTTCGACAGCCCGTCCGACTCCACGACCTGCGCCCAGGCCTGCGCCTTCACCGCCGCCGACGGACGGGCCGCCAGACAGCGGACCTGGTGGCGCTTGCCGGAGGCCGTGTCGTCGCGGGCCAGCTCGGCCGCCAGCACGCCCTCGTCGGCGTCACCGTGCGCCGCGAGCGGCTCCAGGAACGCCCAGCGCAGCTCCTGGTCCACCTCCAGGCCCTCGATCTTCTCCGTACCGTCCAGCAGCCCGCGCAGCAGCCCCAGTTCGTCCTCGCCGGACGCCACCGCCGCGAGGAAACGCGCCCACGCCAGCTGCGGCTCGCCGCCCGGCGCCGCGTCCCGCAGCTCCCGCAGCGCGCCCTCGCCGAGCAGCCGGGCGCCGGTCTCCCGCCAGTCGGGGGCCGCGTAGTGCGTCAGCGCCGAGCTCGCCCAGGCGTGCAGCATCTGGAGGACGCCGATGTCGGACTCGCGTCCCGCGAAGCGCAGCACCAGGCCGACGAAGTCCCGCGCCGGGAGCAGCGCGTCCCGGGTCATGTTCCACAGCGCCGACCAGCACAGGGCACGGGCCAGCGGGTCGGTCAGGGCGCCCAGGTGGTCGCGCAGCGTCGCCAGCGAGTTCTCGTCGAAGCGCGTCTTGCAGTACGTCAGGTCGTCGTCGTTGACGAGCACCAGCTCGGGCGCCTCCGCGCCGGCCAGCTCCGCCACCACCGTGCGCGGCCCGTCGACGTCCACCTCGGCGCGCGCGTACCGCTCCAGGGTGCCCTCGCCCGTACGCCGGTACAGGCCCACCGCCACCCGGTGCGGGCGCAGTTCGGGGTGTTCCGCCGGGGCGATCACGGCGGCCTCCTGCACCACCGCCAGTTCGCCGACGCGGCCCTCGGCGCTCAGCAGTACCTGCGGGGTGAGCGAGTTGACGCCCGCCGTCTGGAGCCAGGACCGCGCCCAGGCGCCCATGTCCCGTCCGCTGGTCTCCTCCAGCACCGACAGCAGGTCACCGAGGCGCGTGTTGCCGTACGCGTGCCGCTTGAAGTAGCGCCGGGCGCCCTCCAGGAACGCGTCCTGGCCGACGTACGCCACGAGCTGCTTGAGCACGGAGGCGCCCTTGGCGTAGGTGATGCCGTCGAAGTTCAGCTTGGCGTCCTCCAGGTCACGGATGTCGGCCGTGATCGGGTGGGTGGACGGCAGCTGGTCGGCACGGTAGGCCCAGGCCTTGCGGCGGTTGGCGAACGTGATCCAGGCGTCCTTGAAACGGGTCGCGCCGACGTTGGCGAACGTGCCCATGAAGTCGGCGAACGACTCCTTCAGCCACAGGTCGTCCCACCACTCCATGGTGACCAGGTCGCCGAACCACATGTGCGCCATCTCGTGCAGGACGACGTTGGCGCGGCCCTCGTAGGACGCCCGCGTCACCTTGCCGCGGAAGATGAACTCCTCCCGGAAGGTCACCAGTCCCGGGTTCTCCATGGCGCCGAGGTTGTACTCCGGCACGAACGCCTGGTCGTACTTCCCGAAGGGGTACGGGTAGTCGAAGTGGTCGTGGAAGAAGTCCAGGCCCTGCTTGGTGACCAGGAAGACGTCGTCGGCGTCGAAGTGCGGTGCCAGGCCCTTGCGGCACAGGGCGCCGAGCGGGATCTCCAGCCGCGTACCGTCCTCGAAGACGCGCTCGTAGGAGTCCCTCACGTAGTGGTAGGGACCGGCGACGACGCACGTGATGTACGTCGAGATCGGCTTAGTCTCCGCGAACCGCCAGACCCCGTCGGCGCGCTCGCCGGCGCCGTTGCTCCACACCGTCCACTCCTCGGGCGCCCGCACCTCGAAGCGGAAGGTTGCCTTCAGGTCCGGCTGCTCGAAGTTGGCGAAGACCCGGCGGGAGTCGGCCGGCTCGTACTGGGTGTAGAGGTAGACCTCGCCGTCCTCGGGGTCGACGAAGCGGTGCAGGCCCTCACCGGTGCGGGAGTAGGCGCACTGGGCGTCGACGACCAGCTCGTTGTCGGCGGCCAGGTCCTCCAGGGCGATCCGGGAGCCGTCGAAGACCTCGCTCGGGTCGAGGTCGCGGCCGTTGAGGGAGAGGGCGGTGACGCTCGGTGCGATCAGGTCGGCGAAGCTGCTCGCGCCGGGCTCGTTGCAGCGGAAGCGGACCGTGGTGACGGACCGGAAGGTGCGCGGACCGTCGCCCTCCGCCGCACCGGTGGCCGAGCGCACGTCGAGGGACACCTCGTACCCGTCTACGGAGAGCAGGGCGGCCCGCTCCCGGGCCTCGTCGCGGGACAGATTCTCACCGGGCACGGGCGGCACTCCCTCGGGTGGTGTTCAGTATGCGGACAGCACCGATCCTGCCATGCGGCCCTGACGCGCGGCAGCCGGGAACGGCAGGGCGGGCCGGGAATGGCCGGAGCGGCGGGCGGGTTGCCCGGAGGAACGCTCGGTTGCGCCTCATGAGGAGAGACATGTCGGAGAAGACGCCCGTCGACTTCTGGTTCGACCCGCTGTGCCCCTGGGCCTGGATGACCTCCCGCTGGGTCCTGGAGGTGGAGAAGGTCCGGGACATCGAGGTCCGCTGGCATGTGATGAGCCTCGCCGTCCTGAACGAGGACAAGCTCGACGAGCTGCCCGAGGAGTACCAGGAGATGCTCCGGACCAAGGCCTGGGGCCCGGTCCGGATCGTCATCGCCGCCCAGGAGGAGCACGGCACCGAGGTGCTCGGCGACCTCTACACGGCGCTCGGCACCCGCATCCACAACCAGGGCGAGGGCCCGGAGAAGGAGACGGTAGCCGCCGCCCTGAAGGACGTGGGCCTGCCCGAGTCCCTCATGGACCACTGGGACTCCACCCCGTACGAGCCCCAGCTGCGCGCCTCCCACAAGGAGGGCATCGACAAGGTCGGCCAGGAGGTCGGCACCCCGGTCATCGCCGTCCCCGGCGCCGACGGTGAGCAGCTCGCCTTCTTCGGCCCGGTCGTCACCCCGGCCCCCAAGGGCGAGGACGCCGCGAAGCTCTGGGACGGCACCCTCGCGGTCGCCTCGGTCCCCGGCTTCTACGAGATCAAGCGCACCCGCACCAAGGGCCCGGACTTCAGCAACCTGTAGGGAGCACTGCGGCGGCCTGCCGCCGGAACTGCCGGCGGCAGGCCGCCGTCGTCGCCGTCGTGCCGCGCCCGTCCGTCCCGGCACAGGAGCATGTGGCGAACACCGACGCTGGAGGCGAGTCCCACCCCATGACGGAGACCGGCACCTCGGTGCCGCACTCGGCCCGGGTCTGGAACCACTGACTGGGCGGCAAGGACGACTACCCCGTGGACGTGGTGCGGCGCCCGGACCCGGCCCCGGACGGCACGGCCCCGCAGTCGATCGGCCGGCTCGGCGGCCTCGCCCGCAGACCCTGACGTCCCTGTGCGGCCCCGGGTGCCCGCAGAAAGCCCCCGCGAGTCACGTCCTCGCGGGGGCTTCCCCTCTTCCGCCTGCCGCCGTGAAGGGTGAGAAGACGATCACGAGGCAGGACGACTCGGGAACTCAGCCGGTCACGGCGCCAGCAGCAGCGTGTTCGTACGGGACTTGGCGGCCTCGTGACGCTTCGCCACGTCCTGCCAGTTGACGACGGCCCACATGGCGTCGATGAAGTCGACCTTCTGGTTCTTGTACTGCAGGTAGAAGGCGTGCTCCCAGGCGTCGAAGACCAGGATCGGCGTGGCGCCCTGGCCGACGTTGCCCTGGTGGTCGTAGACCTGCTCGACGATCAGGCGACCGCTCAGCGGCTCGTACGCCAGCACACCCCAGCCGGAGCCCTGCGTGGTCGCGGCGGCCTTGGTGAGCTGCGCCTTGAAGCCCGCGAAGGAGCCGAACGACTCGGCGATCGCGTCGGCCAGCTCGCCCACGCCGTCCGCCGCCAGCGGCTCGCCGCCGCCGTCGCCGGTCATGTTGTGCCAGTAGATCGAGTGCAGGATGTGCCCGGAGAGGTGGAAGGCCAGGTTCTTCTCCAGGCCGTTGACCGATCCCCACGTCTCCTTGTCGCGCGCCTCGGCGAGCTGCTCCAGCGTGTCGTTGGCGCCCTTCACATAGGCCGCGTGGTGCTTGTCGTGGTGCAGCTCGATGATCTCGGGGCTGATCACGGGGGCCAGCGCGGAGTAGTCGTAAGGCAGTTCAGGAAGTGTGTAGACGGGCATGGCGGATCCCCTCCGACCTCTTATTGCAAAAGGCTTGCAAGTGCACGCTAGCAGCAAGAGGCATTCGGGCGTGCGAGGGAGGGCCGGGCGTGCCGCGGCACGTGAAAGGGCCCCCGCACGGATCGGTCTCCGTGCGGGGGCCCTCGAAGAGCTGAAGGGCGGTGGCTAGCCGCGCGCCCGGCGCCGCTGCCGCGCGTAGCCGACGGCCGCCAGGGCCAGCGTCATCGCGCCCGTCGAGTACAGCTGCACCCGCGTGTCCGGCTCCCGGGCCATCAGCACGAACACCGTGGCCATGCCCGCCAGCGCCACCCAGGTCAGGTAGGGGAAGCCCCACATGCGCACGACCAGCTTCCCGGGCGCCTCCCGCTCCAGCCGGCGGCGCAGCCGCAGCTGGGAGGCGGCGATGAAGATCCAGACGACCAGGATGACCGCGCCGATCATGTTCAGGAGCCAGGAGAAGACGTCGTCCGGCCGCCAGTAGCTGAGCAGCACGCAGCCGAAGCCGAAGAGGGAGGAGACGAGCACCGCGATCCGCGGCACCCCGCCCGACACCCGGCCCAGCGCCTTCGGGCCCTGGCCGCGCTCGACCAGCGAGTAGCCGATGCGGGAGGCGCCGTAGATGTTGGCGTTCATCGCGCTGAGCAGCGCGACGAGCACGACGACGTTCATGAGCTGCCCGGCGCCGGGAATGCCGAGTTCGTCGAGGGCGGCGACGTACGGGCCCTTCTCCACGACCTCCTCGGAGTCCCACGGCACCAGGGTGACGATGACCGCCATCGAGCCGATGTAGAACAGCGCGATCCGCCACATCGCCGTCCGCACGGCGCTCGCCACGCCCTTGACCGGGTTCTCCGACTCGGCCGCCGCGATGGTCACCGTCTCCAGGCCGCCGTAGGCGAACACCGAGGCGAGCAGGCCGATGATCAGTCCGTTGCCGCCGTTCGGCAGGAAGTCGCTCAGGTGCGAGGTGCCGGGGGAGTCGGTGCCCGGCAGGACCCCGGCGATCGCCAGCACGCCCAGCACCAGGAAGAGCGAGATGGCGCCGACCTTGAGGGCGGCGAACCAGAACTCGAACTCGCCGAAGTTCTTCACGGCGGCCAGGTTCGTCCCGCAGAACACCACCATGAACAGCGCGACCCACACCCACTCGGGCGGGCCCGGCAGCCAGCCGTGCACGATCGCCGCCGCGCCGATGCCCTCCAGGCCGACGGCCGTGCACAGCAGCACCCAGAACGCCCAGCCCGCGGTGAAGCCGGCCCAGGGGCCGATCGCCCGCTCGGCGTGCGCGGAGAAGGAGCCCGACGACGGATACGCGGCCGACATCTCGCCCAGCATCCGCATCACCAGCATCACGAGGAGGCCGGAGAGGGTGTAGGCGACGACGATCGACGGCCCGGCGGCGGCGATGCCGGCCCCGGAGCCGACGAACAGCCCGGCGCCGATCACCCCGCCGAGGGCGATCATCGACAGATGGCGCTGCTTGAGGCCGTGGGAGAGGGCGGCGTCGTCCGACTCGGGCGGCGCCTTGGTGGTGGTGCTGTTGGACATGGGGGCGGCTCGTCCAATGCGTGGGGGGCGGGGGCAGGGCAAAAACGCCCACAGTCTCCGGTCTCGCGCCGGTCGGCGACAGCGATTGCCCACGATGCGGACGATGCCGGTACGGAACGTGATCGTCCGAATGCATCGTTCCGCTTCCGGGTGACGCTCGCCTCCCCTCCTCGGTGACCGGTGTCACGCGGAATCACGTGTATCCCGGCGTCTTTGTCGGGAGCCCACCAAGCCGGCGATCAGGCCTTTGTCGAGCGCTGCTGGTGATCGGGCCCGATCCGCTGGGATAGCGTCACGGTGTCCCGACATGTCCACACCACCGCGGAGTCCCCATGAGCACCGCTGCCGTCCCCGCCCGCTCCGGGCAGGTCCTCGCCGACCTCATCCCCTCCTCCCGTGTCCGGGACGTCGCGCTCGTCGCCGGCGGTGCCGTGCTCACCGGCGTCGCGGCCCAGATCGCGGTGCCCGTGCCCGGCTCCCCGGTGCCGGTGACCGGCCAGACCTTCGCGGCGCTGCTCGTCGGCACCTCGCTCGGCGCCCGCCGCGGCCTGCTCTCGCTCGCGCTGTACGCGCTGGTCGGCATGGCGGGCGTGCCGTGGTTCGCGGAGGGCGGCTCCGGCACCGGCGCCCCGTCCCTCGGCTACGTCTTCGGCATGCTGCTCGCCGCCACCGTCGTGGGCGCCCTGGCCCGCCGCGGCGCCGACCGCTCGATGCTCCGCGTGGCCGGCACGATGCTGCTCGGCGAGGCGATCATCTACGCCGTCGGCGTCCCGTACCTGGCCCTCGCCGCCGACATGTCCCTCACCGCGGCGATCGCGGCCGGACTCACCCCGTTCCTGATCGGGGACGCGCTGAAGGCCGCCCTCGCGATGGGCGTGCTGCCCACCGCCTGGAAGCTGGCCGACAAGCGGTAGCACCGCCTCAGTTCTGGCCGAAGAGGCTCGCCGGGTCGTACCGCGACCTGATCAGGGCGAGCCTCTTTCGCGTCTGGGCGTCCCCCAGGCCGTCCGTGCGGTCTCCCGCGCCGAAGGCGAAGTTGAGCGCGCGCCCGAGCGTCACCGGGCCGAGCGGCGCGAAGGCGGCGTCCAGCCGCTCCCGGGCCGCCGCCCGGTCTCCCACGGCCAGCAGGCGTACCAGGAACCGCCCGTCGCGGTGCGGCACCGAGTTCCGCGCCCCGCTCGCGGCGAGCGCCCCGCCCAACTGGTTGACCTGTACGACGCACATGACGCCGCCCGCGTCCGGCCCGGTACGGGCGAGCAGCTCCCCGGCCGCGGCGAGGTCCGGCTCGCGCAGCACCGCGCCCTCCCCGTAGTAGGCGTGCGGGACGTCCGGGTCGCTGTGGACGGTGCGGCTCCCGGTGTACGGCATCCGCCGCAGCGAGTCGGCGAGCGCCGGCCCGATCCGCCGCAGCGGGGCGGCGACCCGGTCACCGTCGGCACCGGTGTGGGCGACCCGCACGGAGACCACGTACCGTCCCCGCAAGGCCTCGGGAAGCGCCGGCAGGTCCGGGTACGGCACGGCCGCGAAGGACGAGGTCAGGCCCTCGGGAACGGTTCGCGTCCACTCCTCCCGGGCCCGCAGCACGGCCGCCGCGCCGACCCGGCGCCCGTCGAAGGAGACCGAGCCGCCGTACAGCGAGGCGACGGGCACCAGGCCGGTCTCCAGCCCGGTGACGACCCCGAGGCCGCCCCCGCCGCCGAGCAGCGCCCAGTACAGGTCGGGCTCCGACTCCGGTGCGACGTGCCGGAACCGCCCGTCGGCGGTGACGACGTCGGGGGAGCGGACGTGGTCGGCCGGTAGCCGAACTCCCGGGCCAGGATGCCGAGGCCGCCGCCCAGCACGTATCCCACGGCGCCGACCGACGGCGCGGAACCGTTGAGGGGCGCCGGCCCGTGCGGCGCGGCGGCCGTGACCACCTGCCCCAGCGCACGCCGGCCCCGAGCCGGGCGGTACGGGCGACGGGGTCGACGCTCAGCCCGTCCATGCGCCGCGCGGTGACCAGGACCCCGCCCTCGGACGGCCCGGGCAGCCCGCGCCCGGTGGCCTGGACGCGGACCGGCGGGCCCCGCCGCGCCGCGTACCGCACGGCCGCGACCACGTCGGCGGCCGAGCACGCGGCGAACACGGCGTCGGGACGCGGGGCGAACCCGGTCTGGAAACCGGCGAGCTCGTCCTCGTGTCCCGGGTCGCCGGGATACGAGGACGAGCGGGCCGTCGGTGCTCTTGTGCTCGTTCACGACGTCCATGAACGGCATCGTGAACGCATCACCTGACAGCGGCCGTCGGCCTTTTCCCGGTGACGGCCTGTGCGGCACGGTCTCCTCGTGCGCCACAGGCCGCGGCACGGGCACCTCGTACGCCACGGCTCCTCGTGCGGCACGGACTACCGCGCGACGGCCGTCTCCTCGGCGGCCTTCCGCGCGACGGCCTTCTGCTTGACGAAGGCGACGGCGAGGACGAGCGCCGCGACGAGCAGCGACAGCAGCACGGTCGTACGTCCGTTGTGCTCGGTGTCGGTCAGCATGTAGCCCAGCACGAAGACGATGACGCCGGCCGCCGCCCAGGTCAGATACGGGAACAGCCACATCCGCACCACCAGCTTCTCCGGCGCCTCCGCCTGGATGATCTTCCGCATCCGCAGCTGCGAGAAGCAGATCACCAGCCACACGAAGAGGGCCACGGCGCCGGAGGAGTTGACGAGGAAGAGGAAGACGGAGTCGGGGAACTCGTAGTTGAAGAAGACGGCGACGAAGCCGAACACCACGGACACGAGGATCGCCGTCCGCGGCACACCGCGCCGGGTGGTCCGGGCGAACGCCTTCGGCGCGTCACCGCGCTCACCGAGCGAGAAGGCCATCCGGGAGGCCGTGTACAGGCCGGAGTTGAGGCAGGACAGCACGGACGTCAGCACGATGAAGTTCATGATCTGACCGGCGTTCGCGATGCCGAGCGAGTCGAGGGCGGCCACGTAGGAGCCCTGGTCGATGATCGACTGGGAGTCCCAGGGGAGCAGCGCGATGACGACGAAGATCGAACCGAGGTAGAAGACGGCGATACGCCAGATGATGCTGTTGGTCGCCTTGGTGACGGCCCGCTGCGGGTCCTCGGACTCGCCGGCGGCCAGGGTGGGGATCTCGCTGCCCATGAACGAGAAGACGACGAGCAGCACACCGGTCAGGATCGCCCCCGCCCCGTTCGGCAGGAATCCGCCGTGCTCCGTCAGATTGGCCAGCCCCGCCTGCTCGCTGTCCACGCCGGGCAGCAACCCGGAGACGGCCAGCCCGCCGACGACGATGAACGCGGCGATCGCGACGACCTTGATCCCGGCGAACCAGAACTCGAACTCGCCGTAGGAGCCGACCGAGGCGAGGTTGGTGGCGGTCAGCACGACCATCACGATCAGCGCCCACCCCCACTGCGGCACGGCCGGTATCCAGCCTTCGAGGATCTTGGCCCCCGCGGTCGCCTCCACCGCCAGCACCACGACCCAGAAGAACCAGTACAGCCAGCCGATGGAGAACCCGGCCCAGGGCCCGAGCGCCCGGTCGGCGTGTGCGGAGAAGGAACCCGAGGTCGGATTGGCGGCGGACATCTCCCCGAGCATCCGCATCACCAGCACCACGAGGGTGCCGACGAGGGCGTACGAGAGAAGGATGCCGGGCCCGGCGGTGGCGATTCCCGAACTCGATCCCACGAACAGCCCGGCCCCGATGACACCACCAATGGCGATCATCGAAAGATGGCGGTTCTTGAGCCCGGCCTGGAGCCCGGACCCGGGTTCTCCGGGGCGTTCGGGCCCGTTCTCGGGCTTCGTCAGGGTCGGCTGCGAAGTCATGGGGTGGTTTTCCTTTGCGCCGGTCGAGCAGTTTCCCGTACGAGCGGTGTACGAGCCGGACCAGTGAAACGGAGGCGAACGAAATCGGGAACCTTTGATTCCGGATCTTTACTCGAACTTTCCCTGAGCTTCCATAGATCCACTCACCCCTTTTCAGACCCGACACCCGACGCTGCCGCCCCGTGACCCCCGTGTCACACTCGACCCATGCGCGTGTATCTCGGCTCCGACCATGCGGGCTACGAACTCAAGAACCACCTCGTCGAGTGGCTCAAGGCGGCGGGCCACGACCCCGTCGACTGCGGCCCGCACATCTACGACGCCCAGGACGACTACCCGCCCTTCTGCCTCCGCGCCGCGGAGCGGACGGCCGCCGATCACGACGCCCTCGGCATCGTGATCGGCGGCTCCGGCAACGGCGAGCAGATCGCGGCGAACAAGGTGAAGGGCGTGCGCGCGGCGCTGGCCTGGAGCGAGGAGACGGCCTCCCTCGGCCGCCAGCACAACGACGCCAACGTCGTCGCGGTCGGCGCCCGCATGCACACGCGGGAGGAGGCGACGAAGTTCGTCGAGACCTTCCTCGCCACCCCGTTCTCCGGCGACGAGCGCCACATCCGGCGCATCGACATGCTCTCGTCCTACGAGACGACGGGCGACCTGCCCCCCATCCCGCCGCACCACCCGCAGCAGTAGCGCGGGGCGCCGCCGGCGGTGCCCTTCCCTCGGTGCGTGTGCGCCGGGGGAAGGCACGGCCCGGGGCCGGGATGACGCGCGGCGCCGGGGTGGAGGGAGCCCGCCTCTCCGCCTCTCGACCGAGTCGGGTGGGCGGTGGGCCAGGGCAAGGAAAGGACGACAACGTGCCAGAGGGGCACACCATCCACCGGCTGGCCCAGGACTACGCCGCCGCCTTCGCCCGGACGGCAGTCCACGTCACCAGCCCCCAGGGCAAGTTCGCCGACGCCGCCGCCCTGCTCACCGGCACCCCCCTCACCCGCACCGAGGCCCACGGCAAACACCTCTTCCTCGGCTTCGGCGCCGCCGAGCCCGCCGAGTGGGTCCACATCCACCTCGGCCTCTTCGGCAAGGTCACCTTCGGGAAGACCCCCGCGCCCCCGCCCACGGACACCGTCCGCCTCCGCCTGGCGAACGACACCGCGTACGTCGACCTCCGCGGCCCCACCACCTGCGCCCTGATCGCGGACCCGGAGAAGCAGGCGATACACGACCGTCTCGGCCCCGACCCCCTGCGCCCGGACGCCGACCCGCGGGCGGCCTACCGCCGGGTCTCCCGCAGCCGCTCCACCATCGCCGCCCTGCTCATGGACCAGAAGGTCATCGCCGGCGTCGGCAACGTCTACCGCGCCGAGGTCCTCTTCCGCCACGGCATCGACCCGTACCGTCCCGGCAGGGACCTCACTCCCACCGAGTGGGACGCGATCTGGGACGACCTCACCGACCTCATGCGCGAGGGCGTCAGGAACAACCGCATCGACACCGTCCGCCCGGAACACACCCCCGAGGCCATGGGCCGCCCGCCCCGCGTCGACGACCACGGCGGTGAGGTCTACGTCTACCGCCGGGCCAACCAGTCCTGCCACCTGTGCGGCGACGCGATCCGCACCGCGGACCTCGCCGCCCGCAACCTCTTCTGGTGCCCGACCTGCCAGCGGAAGCCCTAGCTAGGGGTGCCGTCCGGTTTCTGCCGGGGGCGCGGGGTCCGGCACGCGCTCCCCCACTGCCTGAAGGGTGTGGGAGGTGCCCCCAGCGGCGTTGTCGTCGGTTGCCAGGGCCCCGCCCCGTCGCCCTCCTCCGCCTGTGCGGCAGCACGCACCGGACGCCGCCCGGGCCGGTCGCAGGGCACCGTCGCCCGGAGCCGGCCTGATCCGAACGACACCCCTAGTACACGACCGCCGTCAGAACCCGTGCGGCAACCACGGCGCGACGTCCGACCCGAACCCCGCCGACGCCTCCGCCAGCGCACCCCGCCGCACCTCCCGCACCCGACCGGCCGCGCCCAGCGAGGCCAGGCTCACGCCGCCGAGATACGCCGCCCCCAACTCCCGCACCGTCAGAGCCAGATCCGCCGAGTCGGACGTCCGCTCGCAGGACGCACCCTTCGCGTCCCCGGTCAGCCGCCAACGCCCCGCGTTCCAGGGGCAGAAGGCGTCCTCGACCTCGAACACCACGTCCACCGGCGTCTGATACGTCCGCGCCGTCAGCGCGGCCCCCACGTCCACCAGCCGTACGTACAAGGCGTCCCGCAGCACCGGCCGGCACCGCCGGATGTCCGACACCTGGTGCTGCCACGCCTCGTCGACCGGCCGCCCGCGCGCGGTCAGCACCGACGTCAGGTCGATGTCGAACAGGAACCGCCACAGCGCCGCGTCGGTCGCCGGATCCAGCCCGGCCAGGTCCTCCACGACCACCGTGCCGCCCGGCCCCTCGGCCCCCCAGGCCGGCCGCACCCGGAACCGCGCGTACCCCGTGACCTCGCCGTCCCGCCGGGCGACGACGCACTGCAGCGGTGACGCGCCCTCCCGACCGCTCTCCGGGTCCAGCAGCCCCAGCCGCTCCCAGCCGGGCCGCCGGGCCAGCATGCCGGGCCGTCCGGGCACCAGCCGCGCGTACACCGCCTCGCACGCGTCGAGTACGTCCGCGGGCGCCGCGTACCGAAGCCGTACGTCATCCGTGCCGTCCGGCACGGACAGCCGGACCCGGTTCGTGTCGATCTCCGCGTGGATCTGGAAGGTCGCGGCGCCGTACCCGAACCTGCCGTAGATCGCCGGTTCGGAGGCCGTCAGCACGGCCAGCGGCTCGCCCCAGGACCGTACGTCGTCCAACTGCCGCCGCATCATCGACGTCAGCACACCCCGGCGCCGGTGCGTGGCGGCGACGCTCACCATCGTCACGCCCGCCGCCGCCACCTCCGCACCGCCCGGCACGGTCATCCGGAAGCTGAAAGCCCCCGCCGTCCCGACGCAGTCGTCGCCCTCCCAGACGCCGAGCGAGCGGTCGGCCTCGGTCAGGGCCTTGAACAGCGCCAACTCCTCGGCCGACTCCGGGACCCCGCTGAAGGCACGGACCAGCGTCCCGTACCACTTGTCCCACTCGTCCTGCCGCAGCACCCGCAGCTCGGCCGTCGAATCGTCGTCGCCTATTCCCCTGGAACGTTCCATGGACCATGCGTACCAGGGCCGCGCGGGCCGGGCGAGACAATTTCCGCCAGGTTGCGGCGCGACGGCCGTTCGTGAAGTTCACTGTGAAGTCCGGTCTCGGACGAGGGACAAGTAGGACCTCCCGTGCCAAGCGCCCGGTCCGATGGATAGGGTCCCGAACTAATGGCAGCAGGACGGCAGCGGCGCGCGGAAGCCGACACGTTCACGGCCCGGTGGAAGAAGCAGTGGCACCGGGCCCGCGTCGGCATGCGCAGATCCGCCGTCGACTACTTCCGCGGCGACGGCTCGGACTGGATCGCCCTGGCCGGACTGCTGCTGATGATCCCCGTCATCGCCGCCACCACGATGGCGAACTCCGTGTGGTGCTCACCGGCCGCGCTGGTCCTGCCGATCGTCGCGGGCGGCCTGCTGCTGCGCCCGGCGAGCCTGCTCGGCCTGTACGCGGCGGCGGCCACGGCACTGATCGTGGAGTCCGTACAACTGGGCCCCTACACCGAGGGCCCCTCCCGGGTCACCCCCGGCGTGGTCCTGGTCGTCGCGGCCTGCGGCTTCTTCGGACTGCTGGTCGCCCAGTTCCGCAGCCGGGTCGGCGTGCCCTGGCGGCGCGGTGGCACCATGCTCTTCGACCTGCGTGAACGCATCCGGGTCCAGAGCAAGCTGCCCAAGCTGCCGCCGGGCTGGCACCGGGAGATGGCGCTGCGCCCGGCCGGCGGCCAGTCCTTCTCCGGCGACTTCGTCGTCGCGGCCCGCACGAACGGCGGCCGGACACTCGAGGTGGTCCTCACCGACGTGTCCGGCAAGGGCATGGACGCGGGCTCGCGCGCCCTGCTGCTCTCGGGCGCGTTCGGCGGACTGCTGGGCAGCCTGCCCCCGCACGCCTTCCTGCCGGCCGCCAACGGCTACCTGCTCCGCCAGGACTGGGACGAGGGCTTCGCCACCTCCATCCACCTCGTACTGGACCTCGACTCCGGCGACTACGAGCTGTACTCGGCCGGACACCCGCCGGGCCTCCAGCTCAGCGCGGGCACCGGCCGCTGGGAGGAGAAGACGGCCGAGGGGCCGCTGCTGGGTGTGTACGACGGTGCGCAGTTCGACCCGGTGAAGGGGGCACTGCGCCCCGGAGACGTGCTGATGCTGTTCACGGACGGTCTGGTGGAGACCTCGGAACGCGACATCGCCGAGGGCATCGACCGCCTCACCGGCGAGGCCGACCGCTATGTCGCGGGCGGCTTCCACGGCGCCGCCTGGCATCTGATCGAGGCGGTCGCCAAGGACGTCAACGACGACCGGGCGCTCCTGCTGATCCGCCGGGAGAGCGCCACGGCCCAGACCCCGGCGGCCCAGTCCTCAACGGCGGCGGACTGACACACTGAACCGCGTGTCCCACACTCCGTCACCGTCTTCACCGTCTTCACCGCCCGATGAGCCGCTCTCCCCGGCCGACGTCGAGGCCACCGCCCGTGCCGCCCACGCCGGGCAGACCGACAAGGCGGGGCGGCCGTACGCCGAACACCTGCGGGCCGTCGCCGAGGGAGTGCGGCGGCGCGGCGGGGACGACGAGCAGATCGCGGCGGCCTGGCTGCACGACGCCGTCGAGGACGACGCGCTGTCCGAGCGATGGCTGCGCGAGGCCGCGCTGAGCCGCCGTACCAAGGACATCGTCCTGGCCCTCACCAAGCGGGCCGGGGAGCCGCCCGAGGCGTACGCCGCGCGCATCCTCGCCACGCCCGGCGCACCGCTGGTCAAGGAGGCGGACCTGGCGCACAACGCCGACCCGGCGCGGCTCGCGGTCCTGGACACGGCCACCCGCACACGACTGACCGAGAAGTACGCACGGATGCGCGCACTTCTCGGTCTGGTCGATCCGGACGAGGGTGCCTGAAACGGAAAGCCGCCTTCGGACGAAGACCTTCAGACGGAGACCTTCTCGCCGGCCTCGCTAGGCGCACGAGCCTCGTGCACCTCTGTCTTCTCTGTCGTCTCTGCTCTCTCCGCCTTCTCCCGCTTCTCGCGGCCCCGGGCGGCCTCGCCCGGATCCCGCTTGAAGAGCCACTCCATTCTCGGCTCCACCACGCACCGCAGGACCCGCTGGACGGGCTTGGTGCACAGCAGGGTGATGACCGTGGCTCCGAGGACGGTGAGCCCGATCTCCCCGAGCGGCGAGTCCAGCACGGGGTGGGAGAACCAGCCGGCGTAGCTGCCCTCCTTCACCAGGAAGCCGTGCACCAGGTAGCCGTAGATCGTGCCCGCGCCGAGCGCCGTGAACCACATGCGCCGGCCCGGCACCCAGGCGAAGAAGCACGCGGACAGCACCAGCGAGCAGCCGAAGAGGGCGAGCGTCAGCACCGGCCCGGTCCACCAGGGGGCGCCCGTGTCCTGCACGGCGGCGTTGCGGTAGAACCAGCCGGTCTCCATGCGCGGCACCGACCACCAGGCGACGGCCACGGCGGCCGCGACCAACGGCACGGACAGGATCCGCACCGAGCGGCGCCGTACCAGCTGGAAGTGCTCGGGGCGCAGCACCAGGCCCAGCACGAAGCAGGGCAGGAACTGCAGCACCCGCTGCATGTTCAGGTCGTTGCCGACGGTGGGCGTCACGGAGGCCAGCGCGGCGATGCCCAGCGCGATCGGCAGCGGCCAGCGGACCGTCTGCCAGATGGGGGTGGTCAGCCGCCAGACGAACAGCGCGCACAGGAACCACAGCAGGTACGTGGGGTCCAGCAGGCTGATGTCGTTGGCCGGGTCCTCGCTGACGCGGCGGTGCAGCGCGTAGGCGACCTCGAAGACGAGGTACGGGACGGCGACACCGGTGATCAGCCGTTTGACGCGCTTGGGGCTCAGATCGAAACTGCGCGAGAAGTAGCCGGAGATGATGATGAACGCCGGCATGTGGAACGTGTACAGGACCCGGTACAGGGTCTCGACGGTCTGGTTCCCGTCCAGGATCTGTCCCCAGGCGTGACCCACACCGACCAGCACGATCGCCAGGTACTTGGCGTTGTCGAAGAACGCGTCGCGCTGCCGACTCGGCTGTGCCTGCTGGTTCGGTGCCTGCTGGTCCGGTGCCTGCTGGTCCGAGCGGTACGGCGACTTCCGGTCGCCGTGCGGTCGCAGCGAGCTCGTCATGCAACACCCCGCCAAAAAATCGGCGGGTCGTAGCAGGACCTCGCTGCTCTGGTGGGGGACGAGGCAGCGTAGAACATCTGAGGCACCCTAGCGTTGTCCCTGTGTTTCCGTAAAACCCTCGACGTCATTCCTGCATTCGCCTCCCGGATACCTCGCGAGTACCCGCGATTTCGGGGAACTCGGCCTCCCCGGTCGCGTGACGGCTCCCACACCCCCGTGCGCTGCCGGGCACGGAAGTAGCGCCCTGAGCACCCCACTTGTCACGACTAGTCGTGACTAAACAGCGCATAAGGCCGGAGGGCGACTCCGCTGGAATACCCCTTCAATGCGCTTACGCGGATCGTCGGCGACTCTGTGAACTCCCTGTGAAGTGCTCGTCGATGTGCGCCCCGCGACAATTCGAAATATCTGCGAACGCGTTGTGTGGGAATCGAAACGAAGCGGCCCGAATTCCCCGCACGAGTGACCTGTCGAATTTCTGTACGGGGTGCGATGGTTGGGTACGTCCGCGCGCGAGGGAGGTGCGCCGCCCCGGGAACCGGCCGGACGATGTGTCACCCGCCGCATAGCGGGGCCCGGTTGGTGGCACGATGGTTCTGGCGGGGGTGTGCTGCGCTGCACCTCCGGGCCGGAGTGCGGACCGACCTAGGGTGTGATCAGTTGTGGCCATTTCGCTGTCAGTGGTGCTGCTGTTGGCAATCATCCTGGTGGTGCTGCTGCGAGGAGGCTCCATCAAGGCGGGCCCGGCGGTCGTCGCGATCCTCTTCGGCTTCTTCCTGGCCTCGACGGGCATGGCCGACGACATCCAGCGCTTCCTGGACTCGATAGCGGAGACCCTCAACTCCATCCAGTTCTAGCCCGGGCAGCCTCTGGCGCCTGTCAGCGCTCAGAGGGGTGGGCTGCCGCTGGACCGGCGTGCCGGCCGGCTGCTCCCGCTCCAGGGCTCAGGCCTGCGCGCCGCTGCCGCACCAGGTTCCCGGAAAGCGATCAGGGCCAGGCGGAGGAATGATCCTCCGCCTGGCCCTGAGCCGTATGGAGCGGGCGACGGGAATCGAACCCGCGTAGCTAGTTTGGAAGACTAGGGCTCTACCATTGAGCTACGCCCGCACAGCGCGCGCCGCGGGTCGCTGACCGCGGCGCTGGAGGCATCGTAGCGGGTCGTCCCCCCTCACCGCACACCCCTTCCGGTCCGCGCCGGATCTTCACGGACGCTCGGGAAACTCGGCGGCCCCCGACGCCTGGCGGCATGTACCCTACGTCTCGCACCAGACGGGGTGTGGCGCAGCTTGGTAGCGCGTCCGCTTTGGGAGCGGAAGGCCGTGGGTTCAAATCCCGCCACCCCGACCAACCACCGAGACCGCGGTCGCTGATGATGATCGCCTTTTGGGCCGTGTAGTCGCTGCCGTTACTATGCAAGCTGCACGCCCGTGTGTCTCAGCGTCTGAAGTCTCCGGGCGGCGAAATTTGCCGGATGCCGCTCTGGTTCCGGCAGAACCCAAGAAGTCAGCCACCAAGGAGACCGAACCGTGAAGAGCGCCGTGGAGACCCTGAACCCGACCCGGGTTCGGCTCACTGTCGAGGTGCCCTTCGAGGAGCTCAAGGACAGCCTCGACGCGGCGTACAAGAAGATCAACCAGCAGGTCACGGTGAAGGGCTTCCGCAAGGGCAAGATCCCGGCCCGAGTCATCGACCAGCGGTTCGGCCGCGGTGCGGTTCTGGAGGAGGCGGTCAACGACGCGCTTCCGAAGTTCTACACCGACGCGGTCAACGAGGCCGAGCTGAACCCGCTCGGCCAGCCCGAGGTCGACATCACGGAGCTGAAGGACGGCGAGACGCTGAACTTCACCGCCGAGGTCGACATCCGCCCGGCCATCGAGATCCCGGACTACTCCGGTATCGAGGTCGAGGTCGACGCCGTCGAGGTCAGCGACGAGGACGTCGAGAAGGCGGTGGAGCAGCTGCGCGAGCGCTTCGCCTCCACCTCCCCCGTCGAGCGGGCCGCCGAGGACGGCGACGTCGTCACCCTCGACCTGCAGGCCAAGGTCGAGGGCGAGGTCCTGGAGGACGGCGTCGCCGACGGCGTCTCCTACACCATCGGCTCCGGCGAGCTGCTGGAAGGCATCGACGACGCCGTGAAGGGCGTGGAGGCCGGTGGCGAGGCCACCTTCACCTCCGAGCTCAAGGGCGGCTCGGCGGCCGGCAAGGAGGCCGAGGTCACCGTCAAGGTCACCCAGGTCGCCGCGCGCGAGCTGCCCGAGCTGGACGACGACTTCGCGCAGCTCGCGTCGGAGTTCGACACGCTCGAGGAGCTGAAGGCCGACAGCCGCAAGCGCCTGGCCACCACCAAGCAGTACGACCAGGCCACGCAGGCCCAGGAGCGCGTGCTCGACAAGCTCCTCGAGCTGGTCGAGGTCCCCGTCCCCGAGAAGCTCCTCGAGGACGAGGTCAACACCCGCAAGCACAACCTGGAGCACCACCAGCTCGGCCAGATGGGCCTGGACCTCGAGAAGTACCTGGAGCTCCAGGGCAAGACCGTCGAGGAGTTCGAGGCCGAGACCCGCGAGGCCGCGGTCAAGGGCATCAAGACCCAGTTCGTCCTCGACGAGCTGGTCAAGCAGGAGAAGCTCAACGTCAGCCAGGAGGAGCTCACCGAGCACCTCATGCGCCGCGCCGCCTCCTCCGGCATGTCCCCCGACCAGTTCGCCCAGGCCGTCGTCGAGCAGGGCCAGGTCCCGCTCCTCGTCGGCGAGGTCGCCCGCGGCAAGGCCCTGGCCGTCGTGGTCGAGAAGGCCACGGTCAAGGACACCAACGGCGAGGTCGTCGACCTGGAGGACGAGGAGGAGGAGACGGAGGCCACGGAGGCCGCCGCCGAGTCCGCCGAGTCCGGTGACGACAAGGCCGAGGAGAAGTCCGAGGAGAAGACCGAGGGCTGAGCCCCACGGCTCCTTGCGAAAGACGTGTGACGGGCTCCGGGGCGACAGCGCCCCGGAGCCCGTCGGCGTACGGCACGGCAGCGCACCGAGGGGAGTGCGGGCCGCATCGGTGTGCGGCCGGGCGGCCCCGGACGCGAGCACACCCCCCACGGCCGGTACGTCCGCGGACGTACCGAACCGCCCACGGCGCGGGCGAGTCCCCTGCTCACCCAGCGGAGCGACATGCGCTCACAGCGAACACCCGCGGAACCGGGATGGCACCGCGGGGCCTGCGCGTTAGGGTCCATGAGTACGAGGGCAGGGGAGTCCCCGAAACCGGCCGGACGGCCCCGAGCCCCGGCAGAACACGTGAGACGGCCCGGCGCCGTCGTAAGACGAGCAGGTGGATACGTGACGAATCTGATGCCCTCCGCCGCCGGCGAGCCCTCCATCGGTGGTGGCCTCGGCGACCAGGTCTACAACCGGCTGCTCGGCGAGCGGATCATCTTCCTCGGCCAGCCGGTCGACGACGACATCGCCAACAAGATCACCGCACAGCTGCTGCTCCTTGCCGCCGACCCGGACAAGGACATCTTCCTGTACATCAACAGCCCCGGCGGCTCGATCACGGCCGGCATGGCGATCTACGACACCATGCAGTTCATCAAGAACGACGTGGTGACGATCGCGATGGGGCTGGCGGCCTCGATGGGGCAGTTCCTGCTCAGCGCGGGCACCCCGGGCAAGCGCTTCGCGCTCCCGAACGCCGAGATCCTGATCCACCAGCCCTCCGCCGGCCTGGCGGGCTCAGCCTCGGACATCAAGATCCACGCCGAGCGGCTGCTGCACACCAAGAAGCGCATGGCGGAGCTGACCTCCCAGCACACCGGTCAGACGATCGAGCAGATCACCCGCGACTCGGACCGCGACCGCTGGTTCGACGCCTTCGAGGCCAAGGAGTACGGCCTCATCGACGACGTCATCCCCACGGCCGCCGGCATGCCGGGCGGCGGCGGCACGGGGGCCTGAGCCGCTCCCCGCGGGCCCCGGGTCCACCCGGGCCCCGCGGCGCCGAGCCCAGCCCTCCGCGGGCCCAGTGTGCCCCTCCAGCCGGCCCCGAGCCGACCGCCTCAGCCCCTTCCCAGGAGAAACTGTGAACGACTTCCCCGGCAGCGGCCTGCACGACAGCGTGCGTGCCGAGTACACCGGCCCGTCCGCCGAGTCCCGCTACGTGATCCCGCGCTTCGTCGAGCGCACCTCCCAGGGCGTTCGCGAGTACGACCCGTACGCGAAGCTCTTCGAGGAGCGGGTGATCTTCCTCGGCGTCCAGATCGACGACGCCTCCGCCAACGACGTCATGGCGCAGCTGCTGTGCCTGGAGTCGATGGACCCCGACCGGGACATCTCGATCTACATCAACAGCCCCGGCGGCTCCTTCACGGCGCTCACGGCCATCTACGACACGATGCAGTTCGTGAAGCCCGACATCCAGACGGTCTGCATGGGCCAGGCGGCCTCCGCCGCCGCGATCCTGCTGGCCGCCGGCACGCCGGGCAAGCGCATGGCGCTGCCCAACGCCCGCGTGCTGATCCACCAGCCGTACAGCGAGACCGGCCGCGGCCAGGTCTCCGACCTGGAGATCGCCGCCAACGAGATCCTCCGGATGCGCGGCCAGCTCGAGGACATGCTGGCCAAGCACTCCACCACGCCGGTCGAGAAGATCCGCGAGGACATCGAGCGCGACAAGATCCTCACGGCCGAGGACGCCCTGGCCTACGGCCTGGTCGACCAGATCATCTCCACCCGGAAGATGAACAACGAGTCGGTTCGCTGACACGGAGCGGGTATCGTCTGCTGCTCCTTGGCACGGTCCACGCCAAAGTGAACCGTGCCAAGGGGGGCCCGGACGGGGGGCCCGGCAAGGTACCGTCGGACATAAGGCAGCACCAGGAGTCCGCTGGCCGTTGACGTGACGTCGGCGGCGGGGAGTCTCCCAGGCGAAGGGGAAGCACACCGTGGCACGCATCGGTGACGGCGGCGATCTGCTCAAGTGCTCGTTCTGCGGCAAGAGCCAGAAGCAGGTCAAGAAGCTCATCGCAGGGCCCGGTGTCTACATCTGCGACGAGTGCATCGACCTCTGCAACGAGATCATCGAGGAGGAGCTGGCGGAGACCAGCGAGGTGCGCTGGGAGGAGCTCCCCAAGCCCCGCGAGATCTACGAGTTCCTCGACGGGTACGTCGTCGGCCAGGAAGCGGCCAAGAAGGCGCTCTCCGTAGCGGTGTACAACCACTACAAGCGCGTTCAGGCCGGCGAGAACGGCGGCGCCCAAGGCCGTGAGGACGCCATCGAGTTGGCGAAGTCCAACATCCTGCTGCTGGGCCCCACCGGCTCCGGCAAGACCCTCCTCGCCCAGACCCTGGCGCGCATGCTGAACGTCCCCTTCGCGATCGCCGACGCCACGGCGCTCACCGAGGCCGGTTACGTCGGTGAGGACGTCGAGAACATCCTGCTCAAGCTGATCCAGGCGGCGGACTACGACGTCAAGAAGGCCGAGACCGGGATCATCTACATCGACGAGATCGACAAGGTCGCGCGGAAGAGTGAGAACCCGTCGATCACGCGCGACGTCAGCGGCGAAGGCGTCCAGCAGGCGCTGCTGAAGATCCTCGAGGGCACCACGGCCTCGGTCCCGCCGCAGGGCGGACGCAAGCACCCGCACCAGGAGTTCATCCAGATCGACACGACGAACGTGCTGTTCATCGTGGGCGGCGCCTTCTCGGGCCTGGAGAAGATCATCGAGGGCCGGGCCGGTGCCAAGGGCATCGGCTTCGGCGCGACGATCCGCTCCAAGCGGGAGCTGGAGTCCAAGGACCAGTTCGAGGCCGTCATGCCCGAGGACCTGGTCAAGTTCGGCATGATCCCCGAGTTCATCGGCCGGCTCCCCGTCATCACCTCGGTCCACAACCTCGACCGCGAGGCCCTGCTCCAGATCCTGGTCGAGCCGCGCAACGCACTCGTCAAGCAGTACGAGCGCCTCTTCGAACTCGACGGCGTCGAGCTGGACTTCGAGCGCGAGGCCCTGGAGGCCATCGCCGACCAGGCCATCCTCCGCCAGACCGGCGCCCGCGGCCTGCGCGCCATCATGGAGGAAGTCCTCCAGGGAGTCATGTACGAGGTCCCCTCCCGCAAGGACGTCGCCCGCGTCGTCATCACGGCCGACGTGGTCCTCTCCAACGTCAACCCGACGCTGATCCCGCGGGATTCGCGGGGGCGGGGGCCGGGGGAGCAGAAGACGGCGTAGCCGTCACCGTACGAACGGCGAATGCCGAAGGGGCCCCGGTCGACCGACCGGGGCCCCTTCGACGTCGCGCGCGGGCGTCAGGCCTTGACGCGGATCTCCTTGCGGAGCTTGGTGGTGATGTCGACGGCGACGTCCTTCGTCACACCCTTGGTGGCGTCACCGGGGGAGACCACGGCGGCCGTGCTGTAGTCGGCCCAGACACAGATCCAGTCGGTCTTCTCCTTCTCGGTGACCGGGTTGGTGCCCTCGACCCCCTGGCACTTCATGACCGCGCCGTCCAGGTCGACCGACTCGGGCTCGCCGAGCACCTTGCCGCCGGTGCCGGTGCCGGACGAGGAGCTCTTCTCGGACTGCTTCTTGAACTCCGCGAAGAACTTGTCGAGCGTCGCCTCGGGATCGGAGATCTTGCCGTAGCCACCGATGAAGGTGATGCCCTTCGCCGTCGCCATCTCCGCGGGGTCCGGCGCGGTGCTCGGGTCCGAGGGGTCGTAACCGCTCAGGTCCGCCGTGGAGTAGAACCCGGTCACCCCCGTGCCGTCCTCGATCCCGGACTTCGCGAGGTCCTCCGTGTCGCTGTCGGAGGACGCGGTCTCGTCACTGCCACGCGTGTAGTCGCCGAGCACCGTCTTCGGCGTCGTCAGCTTGTGCGCGCCGTCGTCCTCCAGGCCGCCCGCACCACCGCCCCCGCCGAACACGAAGTACGCCCCCACGCCGATCGCCGCCACGACGGCGACCGCGCCGATGATCAGGCCCGTCTTCTTCTTGCCGCCGCCCGGCGCCGGGGGCTGGGGCATGCCGTACGGCTGCTGGCCGTAGGGAGGCTGCTGGCCGTACGGGGCCTGCTGGCCGTACGGCGGCTGCTGGGGCGGGACGCCGCCCTGCTGGGGCTGCTGCGGGTAGCCGTAACCCGGCTGCGCGGGCGGAGGCGTCTGCTGGGGATAGCCGTAGCCGGGCTGGGGGGCCTGCGGCGGCTGCTGGCCGTACGGGCCCGGCTGGCCGTACGGTCCGGGCTGCTGGGGCTGCCCGCCGTACGGGCCCGGCTGGTTGTGACTCATTTCTGGGTTCCCCTCCAGATGCTTACGTGGTGCTGACATCCTGACGCAGGCCTGGTGTGCGCAGGTCACCGGGGGCCACACCGTTACAGAGGAAACGCGTTTCGGGACACGGTCGTGACGCCCTTAAACTGACCCCCGTGACCGAGAACTCTCAGCAGCCGCAGCCCGCACCCACCACCGAACTGCCGACCCAGTACGCGCCGGCCGAGGTAGAGGGGAAGCTGTACGAGCGCTGGGTGGAACGGGGTTACTTCGAGGCGGACGCGGACGGCGACAAGCCTCCGTACACCGTCGTCATCCCCCCGCCGAACGTCACGGGCAGCCTGCACCTCGGGCACGCCTTCGAGCACACGCTCATCGACGCCCTGACCCGCCGCAAGCGGATGCAGGGGTACGAGACGCTGTGGCAGCCCGGCATGGACCACGCCGGTATCGCCACGCAGAACGTCGTCGAGCGGGAGCTGGCCAAGGAGGGCAAGTCCCGGCACGACCTCGGCCGGGAGGCGTTCGTCGAGCGGGTCTGGCAGTGGAAGGGCGAGTCCGGCGGGCAGATCGGCGGGCAGATGCGGCGCCTGGGAGACGGTGTCGCGTGGTCGCGTGAGCGGTTCACCATGGACGAGGGCCTGTCCCAGGCCGTCCAGACCATCTTCAAGCGGCTCTACGACGACGAGCTGATCTACCGCGCCGAGCGCATCATCAACTGGTGCCCCAGGTGTCTGACGGCCATCTCGGACATCGAGGTCGAGTACCAGGACGACGACGGCGAACTGGTCTCCATGAAGTACGGCGACGGGGACGACACGATCGTCGTCGCCACCACCCGTGCCGAGACGATGCTCGGCGACACGGCCGTCGCCGTCCACCCCGAGGACGAGCGGTACAAGCACCTGATCGGCAAGCTCGTCAAGCTGCCGCTCACCGACCGCTCCATCCCGGTCGTCGCCGACGAGCACGTCGACCCCGAGTTCGGCACCGGTGCCGTCAAGGTGACGCCCGCCCACGACCCGAACGACTTCGAGATCGGCCGGCGCCACGACCTGCCCGCCATCGCGGTCATGGACGAGCACGCCGTCATCACCGTCCACGGCCCCTTCCAGGGCCTGGACCGTCTCGAGGCCCGCTCCGCCGTCGTCGCCGCGCTGCGCGCCGAGGGCCGGATCGTCGCCGAGAAGCGGCCGTACGTCCACAGCGTCGGCCACTGCTCGCGCTGCAAGACCACCGTCGAGCCGCGCCTGTCCATGCA
Organism: Streptomyces sp. NPDC097107; assembly: GCF_044762405.1. Classification (NCBI taxonomy): domain Bacteria; kingdom Bacillati; phylum Actinomycetota; class Actinomycetes; order Kitasatosporales; family Streptomycetaceae; genus Streptomyces; species Streptomyces sp. NPDC097107. The sequence continues at coordinate 104,214 of NZ_JBIWEF010000013.1, forward strand.
GTGGTGGGTCAAGGTCGGCCCGCTGGCGAAGGCCGCCGGCGACGCCGTCCGCGACGGCAAGGTCAAGATCCACCCGCAGGAGATGGAGAAGCGGTACTTCGACTGGGTCGACAACCTCCACGACTGGTGCATCTCGCGCCAGCTGTGGTGGGGCCACCGCATCCCGGTCTGGTACGGCCCGGAGGGTGAGGTCGTCTGCGTCGGGCCCGACGAGGAGCCGCCGAGCGGCGAGGGCTGGCACCAGGACTCCGACGTCCTGGACACCTGGTTCTCCTCCGGCCTGTGGCCGTTCTCCACGCTGGGCTGGCCCGAGCAGACCGACTCGCTCGCGAAGTTCTACCCGAACTCCGTCCTGGTGACCGGCTACGACATCCTCTTCTTCTGGGTCGCCCGGATGATGATGTTCGGCCTGTACGCGATGGACGGCACCCCGCCGTTCCACACCATCGCCCTGCACGGCATGGTCCGTGACCAGAACGGCAAGAAGATGTCCAAGTCCTTCGGGAACGTCGTGAACCCGCTGGACTGGATGGACAAGTACGGCTCCGACGCGCTGCGCTTCACCCTCGCGCGCGGCGCCAACCCGGGCGTCGACGTCCCGATCGGCGAGGACTGGGTCCAGGGCTCCCGGAACTTCGCCAACAAGATCTGGAACGCCACCCGCTTCGCGCTGATGAACGGCGCGACGGTCGACGGCCCGCTGCCGGACGCCTCGAAGATGTCGTCGACCGACCGCTGGATCCTCTCCCGGCTCAACTCGGTGGTCGCCGAGGTCGACGCGTACTACGAGGACTACCAGTTCGCGAAGCTGTCCGACGCGCTGTTCCACTTCGCCTGGGACGAGGTCTTCGACTGGTACGTCGAGCTGTCCAAGACGACGTTCCAGGCCGGCGGCGAGGCCGCCGAGGTCAGCAAGCGCGTCCTCGGCGAGGTCCTCGACGTCACGCTGCGGCTGCTGCACCCGGTCGTTCCCTTCGTCACCGAGACGTTGTGGACGACGCTCACGGGCGGCGAGTCGGTCGTCATCGCCGCGTGGCCGTCGGACTCCGGCTTCCGGGACGCCGACGCCGAGCGGGAGATCTCGACCGTCCAGTCGGTGATCACCGAGGTCCGCCGGTTCCGCGCCGACCAGGGCCTCCAGCCCGGCCAGCGGGTTCCGGCGCGGCTGACGCTCGCGGGCAGCCCGCTCGCGGCCCACGAGGCGGCCGTCCGGCAACTGCTGCGGCTCCAGCCGGAGGGCGACGCCTTCACGGCGACGGCGACCCTGCCGGTGGCGGGCGTCGAGGTCGCCCTCGACCTGTCCGGGGTCATCGACTTCGCGGCGGAGCGCAAGCGGCTCGCCAAGGACCTCGCCGCCGCCGAGAAGGAGAAGGCCCAGGCCACGGCCAAGCTGGGCAACGAGGCGTTCCTCGCCAAGGCGCCGGAGCAGGTCGTGGACAAGATCCGGGGCCGGCTGGCCAAGGCGGACGAGGACATCGCCCGCATCCAGGCCCAGCTGGAGAAGCTGCCGGAGGCGTAGCCCGCCGGTCGTGTGTCGGTGAAGGCCCCCGGAGTCCGATCGGCTCGGGGGCCTTCGCCCGCGTCGCGGTGGGTCGCGGCGCAGTGGGGTGCCGCCCGCGCCCACCCGTGCCGCCCCAGGCGGCACGAATGCCCGCGGAGAGCGGGTACGTAGACTGGTCCCCGTGAGCGACATCCCCGGCGAGAACGACCAGCCCGACCCCTCGGACCCCCTCGACTCCTTCGACGAGATCATCGACGCGGAGACCACCCGCGACCCCGACCTCGCCGTCATCGAGGCCGGCAGCCGCACCCTGCGCACCCAGGGCGGCCCCCCGCAGGCCGACGTGCCCGCGCGGCCGGAGGATCCCGAGGTGGACAAGGCCCTGCGCGAGGTGGAGACGGAGCTCGCGACGCGCTGGGGCGAGACCAAACTGGAGCCGTCCGTCACCCGGATCGCCGCGCTGATGGACGTACTGGGTGACCCGCAGCGGTCGTACCCGTCCATCCACATCACGGGGACCAACGGCAAGACCACCACCGCCCGCATGATCGAGGCCCTGCTCGGCGCCTTCGAGCTGCGCACCGGGCGGTACACCTCGCCGCACGTGCAGTCGGTCACCGAGCGCATCAGCCTGGACGGGGCGCCGATCTCCGGCGAGCGGTTCGTCGAGACGTACGAGGACATCAAGCCGTACGTCGAGATGGTGGACGGCCGCCAGGAGCACCGGCTGTCCTTCTTCGAGGTGCTGACCGGCATGGCGTACGCCGCCTTCGCCGACGCGCCCGTGGACGTGGCCGTCGTCGAGGTCGGGATGGGCGGCTCCTGGGACGCCACCAACGTCATCGACGGGGACGTCGCCGTCGTCACCCCCATCGACCTGGACCACACCGACCGGCTCGGCGAGACGCCCGGCGCGATCGCGACCGAGAAGGCCGGCATCGTCAAGCAGGACGCCACCGTGATCCTGGCCCAGCAGCCGGTGGACGCGGCGCAGGTGCTGCTGAAGAAGGCCGTGGACGTCAACGCCACCGTGGCGCGCGAAGGGCTGGAGTTCGGCGTCGTCGCCCGGCAGGTCGCCGTCGGCGGGCAGCTGATGACCCTGCGCGGGCTCGGCGGCGAGTACACCGAGGTCTACCTGCCGCTGCACGGCGCCCACCAGGCGCACAACGCGGCCGTGGCGCTGGCCGCCGTCGAGGCGTTCTTCGGCGTCGGCGCGCAGCGTCCCGAGCCGCTGGACATCGACACCGTGCGCAAGGCCTTCGCCGCCGTCGCCTCACCGGGCCGGATGGAGGTCGTCCGGCGTTCGCCGACCGTGGTGCTGGACGCCGCGCACAATCCGGCCGGCGCCCGGGTCACCGCGGAGGCGGTCGGTGAGGCGTTCCAGTTCAGCCGGCTCATCGGCGTGGTCGGCGCGAGCGGCGACAAGAACGTGCGGGGGCTGCTGGAGGCCTTCGAGCCGGTCTTCGCCGAGGTCGTCGTCACCCAGAACTCCAGCCACCGCGCGATGGACGCCGACGAGCTGGCCGGAATCGCCGTCGAGGTGTTCGGCGAGGACCGCGTCCAGGTCGAGCCGCGGCTGCCGGACGCCCTGGAGGCCGCGATCACGCTGGCCGAGGAGGAGGGCGAGTTCGCGGGCGGCGGTGTGCTCGTCACCGGTTCCGTCATCACCGTCGGCGAGGCCCGACTGCTCCTCGGGAGGGGCTGAGAAACCGTGCGTATGCTCTGTGCTTCGACTCTGATCAGCGAGTTCCTCGTCATCGGCTTCGCCGGACTGGTCGCCATGAAGGACCCGGACCTGTCCGTCGGGACGGTGTGGACGGTCAGCGGCATCGCGATGGTCCTGTGCGTCGCGCTGTGCGGCGTGGTCACCCGGCCCGGCGGCATCGCCTTCGGCTGGGCCCTGCAGATCGCGCTGATCGCCTCCGGCTTCGTGGTGCCGTCCATGTTCTTCCTCGGCGCGATCTTCGCCGCCCTGTGGTGGGCCTCCGTGCACTACGGACGGAAGATCGACGAGGCGAAGGCGAGGTTCGCGGCCCAGGCCGAGGTCTCCGCGCCCGACGCCGCCTGACGCTGTGTGACAGGCGCCGCGACACGCCCGGTAACCTCAGTCATCACCCCGCACCACCGCACACCCCCAAGGGAGCCCGTCGTGACCCAGCGCAGCCTCGTCCTCCTCAAGCCCGACGCCGTCCGTCGTGGCCTGACCGGCGAGATCATCAGCCGTATCGAGCGCAAGGCCGGCTGGCAGATCACCGCGCTGGAACTGCGCACCCTGGACGCCGAGACGCTGGAGCAGCACTACGGCGAGCACAAGGGCAAGCCCTTCTACGAGCCGCTGGTCGACTTCATGGCGTCCGGTCCGGTCGTCGCCATGGTCGTCGAGGGCGAGCGGGTCATCGAGGGCGTGCGCGCGCTGGCCGGCCCCACCGACCCGATCGCCGCCGCTCCCGGCTCGATCCGCGGGGACTTCGGCGTGATCGTGCGGGAGAACCTGATCCACGCCTCGGACTCCGAGGAGTCCGCCGAGCGCGAGCTGAAGATCTTCTTCCCGGGTCGGGTCTGAACCTCCTCCGGGACACGCCGGACTGCCTTTTTTCTGACAGGCCGTCAGCCGAATGGCCGAGGCGAGGCCGGGGCGGTCGCGTAAAAGCGACCGCCCTGTGGCATATGCGCGCCTGATCGGGGGAACGGATGCCCCCGTTGGCCCGTCTCCACAAGCGAGGCGCCGCGCCATCTGCTGACAATGGCGAAGACCCTCGCGCAGTGTTCGCGAAAGCGCGTCTACGATGGAAGCCTCCACGCGTCACTGCATCCACTTCGCCTACCTGAAAAGCCCTCAAAAGCTCCTGGGAAGGCCAGTCGAATCCTGATGGGGAACTCAATGTCGTTCATCGGCCGTGACATGGCTGTCGACCTCGGGACCGCCAACACGCTGGTGTACGTCAGGGGTCGCGGGATCGTACTCAACGAGCCGTCCGTCGTCGCGATCAACACCAACACCGGTGGCATCCTCGCGGTCGGCGCCGAAGCGAAGAAGATGATCGGGCGCACGCCCGGCAACATCGTTGCCGTGCGCCCGCTGAAGGACGGCGTCATCGCCGACTTCGAGATCACCGAGCGGATGCTCCGCTACTTCATCCTGAAGATCCACAAGCGGCGTTATCTGGCTCGTCCGCGGGTCGTCGTCTGTGTGCCCTCGGGCATCACGGGCGTCGAGCGCCGCGCCGTCATCGAGGCGTCGTCCCAGGCCGGCGCCCGGCAGGTGCACATCATCGAGGAGCCCATGGCCGCGGCCATCGGCTCCGGCCTGCCGGTCCACGAGGCCACGGGCAACATGGTGGTGGACATCGGCGGCGGCACCACGGAGGTCGCGGTCATCTCGCTCGGCGGCATCGTCACCGCCCAGTCCATCCGCGTCGCGGGTGACGAGCTGGACAACGCGATCATCCAGCACGTGAAGAAGGAGTACAGCCTTCTGCTGGGCGAGCGCACGGCCGAACAGATCAAGATCACGATCGGTTCGGCGTACGACCTCGACGCTGACGAGCACACCGAAATCCGTGGCCGGGACCTCGTCTCCGGGCTGCCCAAGACCGTCGTCATCTCGGCCGGCGAAGTGCGCAAGGCCATCGAGGAGCCGGTCAACGCGATCGTCGACGCGGTCAAGACCACCCTCGACAAGTGTCCGCCGGAGCTGTCCGGCGACATCATGGACCGGGGCATCGTCCTGACCGGCGGCGGCGCGCTGCTGCGCGGGCTCGACGAACGGCTGCGCCGGGAGACCGGAATGCCGATCCACATCGCCGAGGACCCGCTGGACAGCGTGGCGCTCGGCAGCGGCAAGTGCGTCGAGGAGTTCGAGGCACTCCAGCAGGTGCTGGACGCCTCGCCCCGCAGATGACGTAACACTTCGGTTCCGCCGTACGAGACGATCTCCTCTCGTGCGGCGGATCGTTGATATAGAGGGTTGCGGTACCGGATGCGCGTGAAGCGCCCGACGTACCGAATCAGCTGAATTCCTGAACACCGCCACGTACATTCCGAGATTCCCGAATTCGACGAGGAAGGCACGGCCGCCGCACGTGAGGGACACGAAAGAGAGCCGGCTGCTCCTGGTGCTGCTGATCGCCATCGCGTTCGCACTGATCACGGTGGACATCCGCGGTGGGGAGGATTCCCCGGTCGACGGTGCCCGGCAGGCCGCGGCGGGCGTCTTCGGTCCGATCGAGAACGGGGTGTCGTCCGCGGTCGACCCGGTCGGCAACGCGGTCTCCGCCGTCCGCGACTCCGGCGACCGGCACGACCGGCTCGCCGAACTGGAGACGCAGAACGCGGCCCTGAAGGCGAAGCTCGGCAGCGACGAGCGCGGCCGCAGCCGCCTGAAGCAGTTCGACAAGATGCTCGGGCTGGCCGGCGCCGGCCAGTACGGCATCAAGGGCGCCCAGGTCATCGCCATAGGAGCCGCTCAGGGCTTCTCCTGGACCATCACCATCGACGCCGGCGCCGACGACGGCATCAAGCGCGACATGACCGTCCTCAACGGCGACGGCCTCGTGGGCCGCGTGACCACCGTCGGCCCGGGCACCGCCACCGTGCTGCTCGCCAACGACCCCGACTTCACCGTCGGCACCCGGATGGAGGCCGGTGACGAACTCGGCTTCGCCTCCGGCCAGGGCGGCCGGCCCCTGCGCGTCGAACTCCTCAACGGCAAGGCCGACGTCAAGAAGGGCGACCGCCTGGTCACCTTCGGCTCCCAGGCCGACAAGCCGTTCGTGCCCGGCGTGCCCGTAGGCGTCGTCTCCCGCATCGACCCCTCCGGCGGCGACCTGACCCGCACCCTCGACGTCACGCCGTTCGTCAGCTTCACCAAGCTCGACATCGTCGGCGTCGTCGTCCAGGCCCCGCAGAAGGACCCGCGCGACACGGTGCTCCCGGACAAGCCGACGCCGAAACCCACGCCGACCGTCACGGTGACCGCGACCCCGTCCGCCGGGGCCGGCACCGACGGGGGGACACAAGGCGAAGAGAACGAGCAGACCGAGCAGAACCAGCAGAACGAGCAGTAGGAGTTCTCACCCCATGCGCGTCAACCGGATCCTGCTGTCCGTCTCCCTGGTCGTCGTCGCCCTGGTGCTCCAGGTGAGCGTCCTCGCCCGCCTCCACCTGCCCGGCGCCGTCCCCGACCTGCTCCTCCTCACCGTCCTCGGCCTCGCCCTGGTCTACGGCCACGTCGGCGGCGCCCTCGTCGGTTTCGGCGCAGGGCTGCTCGCCGACCTCGCCCCGCCCGCCGACCACGCCGCCGGCCGCTACGCCCTGGTGCTCTGCGTCATCGGCTACCTCGCCGGCCTCGCCAAACCGGAGAACGGGCGGCTCAGGACGGCCACCGGCCCGATGGCCGTCGTGGTCGTCGCCGCCCTCGGCGCCACCCTGCTGTACGCGGGCGTCGGAGCCCTCGTCGGCGACACCGCCGCCCGCCATGTCGGCCTGCCCAGCCTGCTGTTCACGGCCGCCCTGTACGACCTGCTGCTCGCGCCGTTCGTCGTCCCCGGCATCATGGCCCTGGCCAGACGCGCCGAGAACGACCCGCTGGCCGAGACCAACTCCGCCGGCCAGAAGAGCGACATCGCCTCCGGCTGGCTCTCCGGCGGCACCGGGCTGCGCATCGGCAACCAGCGCAACGGACTGCGGGTGAAGGCGGCGCGGGCGCGGGTCGCCCGGGCCGGACGCATCAAGGGGGTCAAGCGGCTGTGACGACGCGGCAGCACACGAAGCGGCCGTGCGCGACGCGGCCGTACACAAGGACCACGCACCTCACGAGGGGGAGGCAGCCGCGGTGACCAACATCCCCGAGACCGGCCGCAGCACACGCGTCCAGACCCGGCTCGTCGTCATCCAGATCCTCGTCCTCTCCCTCCTGGGCACCCTCGGCGGCCGGCTCTGGTACCTCCAGATCCGCCAGGGCGACGAGTACGCCAAGGAGGCCTCCGGCAACCACGTCCAGCAGGTCGTCCAGCCCGCCCCCCGCGGCTCCATCCTGGATGCCCGCGGTGTGGCACTCGCCGACAACGAGACCCGGCTCGTCGTCTCCGCCTCCCGCACCGACCTGCTCAAGATGAAGGACGACGGCAAGACCGTCCTCACCAAGCTCGCCGGGGTCCTGGGCATGACGCCCAAGGAGGTCATGGAGAAGGTCCGGCTGTGCGACGCCGAGACCCCCCAGCCCTGCTGGAACGGCTCGCCCTACCAGCCGATCCCCGTCACCGACGAGGCCACCCCCAAGCAGGCCCTCCAGATCCGCGAACGGGCCGAGGACTTCCCCGGCATCACCGCCGAGCCCATGGCCGTACGCCGCTACGCGAGCCCCGGCAAGGCGAACACCGGGCAGGTCCTCGGCTACCTCTCCCCGGTCACCGACGAGGAGATCCAGAAGGCCGAGGACACCGACTCGCCCTTCCTGCGTTCGGACCAGGTCGGCCGCTCCGGCCTGGAACGCCAGTACGACAAGGCGCTGCGCGGCAAGGCCGGCGTCACCCGCTACGAGGTCGACAACCTCGGCCGCGTCATCGGCGAGGCCGAGTCCGACCCGGGCGTGCCCGGCTCCAACCTCGTCACCAGTCTCGACGCCCGCGTCCAGCGGGTCGCCGAGTACGAGCTGAACGAGGCGATGAAGGCCGCCCGCAAGGAGATGGACCGCAACACCAACCGGCTCTACGAGGCCGACGCGGGCGCGGTCGTGGTGATGGAGGCCAAGACCGGCCGCGTCGTCGCCATGGCCTCCAACCCGACGTACGACCCGAACGCCTGGGTCGGCGGCATCTCCGCCAAGGACTACAAGCGGCTCACCGGCAAGGAGTCCAACTACCCGCTGCTCAACCGGGCCACCCAGGGCCAGGCCGCCCCCGGCTCGATCTTCAAGGTCGTCTCCTCGTCCGCCGCGGTCGAGGCCGGCTACGACTTCGACGGCGGCTACGACTGCTCCAGCTCCTACTCCGTCGGCGGCCAGGTCTTCAAGAACTTCGAGTCCGCCAGCTACGGCTCCATCAGCATCGGCCGCGCCCTGGAACTCTCCTGCGACACCGTCTACTACCGCCTGGCCCACCAGGAGTGGAAGAAGGACGGTGGCATGAAGCCCAAGAATCCCAACGACTACTTCTACAAGGCCGCCCACGAGTTCGGCCTCGGCAAGGAGACCGGCATCGACCTGCCCAACGAGGTCACCGGCCGGGTCCCCGACCGCAAGTGGAAGCAGAACTACTGGGAGGCCAACAAGGACGCCTGGTGCAAGACGGGCAAGAAGGACGGCTCCTACGTCGAGAAACTCGCGTACGAGGGCTGCCTCGAGGGCAACAGGATGCGCGCCGGTGACGCGATCAACTACTCCATCGGCCAGGGCGACACCCTCGTCACCCCCATCCAGATGGCCACCGTCTACGCGGCCATCGCCAACGGCGGCACCCTGTACGACCCGAGCATCGGCAAGGCGGTCGTCAGCCCGGACGGCAAGGAAGTCGACGCGATCGAGCCCAAGTCGCACGGCAAGCTGCCGATAAGCAAGACCACGCTGGCCAAGATGGACGACGCCCTCGAAGGCGTCGCCACCCGCGGCACCGCCGCCTGGCGCTTCGAGGGCTGGCCGCAGGACGAGATCCCGATGCACGCCAAGACCGGCACGGCAGAGGTCCACGGCAAGCAGACCACCTCGTGGTTCGCCACGTACACCGACGACTACACGATCGTCATGACGATCTCCCAGGGCGGTACGGGCTCCGGCGCCTCCGGCCCCGCCGTCCGCAACATCTACGACGCGCTGTACGGCGTCTCCGACGACGGGAAGGTCGACGGCAAGAAGGCGCTGCTGCCCAAGCCGCAGGCGGAGCTCCCGACGATCAAGGCGGACGGCACCATCCCCGCGCCGAAGATGTCCAAGGACGCCGTCAAGGACCTGCTGCCGAAGGAGGAGGCCTCCCCGGAGGAGGAGTACGCCCCCCTCGACGGACAGGAACAGGGAGCGACGACGCCGACGCAGAACGGCGACAACCGCGACACACGCCGGCACCGACGACGCGGCGGCGCGGGCCGGCACGGCGGCGGAAAGCGCAGTGCGGGCAGAAGCGGAAGCCGGAGGGCGCGCGCATGACCGGTTCCAACAGCTTCCAGGTCTCCGGATACGGACCCGAGAAAGCCGGGTGGACCCGACTGCTCGCCCGGGACTCGATGGCGCGCCGGCTCGACTGGCCGATACTGCTGGCCGCCGTCGCGCTCTCGCTGCTGGGCTCGCTGCTCGTCTACTCCGCGACCCGCAACCGCACCGAACTCAACCAGGGCGACCCGTACTACTTCCTGACCCGGCACCTCCTGAACACCGGCATCGGGCTCGCCCTGATGGTCGGCGTCGTCTGGCTCGGCCACCGCGCCCTGCGCACCGCCGTGCCGGTCCTCTACGGCGCGTCCGTCTTCCTGATCCTGCTGGTGCTCACCCCGCTCGGCTCGACCATCAACGGCGCCCACTCCTGGATCAAACTCCCCGGCGGCTTCTCCCTCCAGCCCTCGGAGTTCGTCAAGATCACGATCATCCTGGGCATGGCGATGCTGCTGGCCGCCCGCGTCGACGCGGGGGACCGGCCGAACCCGGACCACCGGACCGTGCTCCAGGCCCTGGGCCTGGCCACCGTGCCGATGCTGATCGTGATGCTCATGCCCGACCTCGGCTCGGTCATGGTCATGGTCATCATCGTGCTGGGCGTGCTGCTCGCCTCCGGCGCCACCAACCGCTGGGTGTTCGGACTCATCGGCGCCGGAACCGCCGGCGCCCTCGCCGTCTGGCAGCTCGGGGTCCTCGACGACTACCAGATCGCCCGCTTCGCCGCCTTCGCCAACCCGGCACTCGACCCCGCCGGCGTCGGCTACAACACCAACCAGGCACGCATCGCGATCGGCTCCGGCGGCCTCACCGGCTCCGGCCTCTTCAACGGCTCACAGACCACCGGCCGCTTCGTCCCCGAACAGCAGACCGACTTCGTCTTCACGGTCGCCGGGGAGGAACTCGGCTTCCTCGGCGCGGGCCTCATCATCGCCCTGCTCGGCGTGGTGCTCTGGCGCGCCTGCAGGATCGCACGCGAGACCACCGACCTGTACGGCACGATCGTCGCCGCCGGAATCGTCGCCTGGTTCGCCTTCCAGACCTTCGAGAACATCGGCATGACGCTCGGCATCATGCCGGTCACCGGACTGCCGCTGCCCTTCGTGTCGTACGGCGGCTCGTCGATGTTCGCCGTGTGGCTCGCGGTCGGGCTGCTCCAGTCGATCACGGTGCAGAGACCGATGTCCGCCTGAGCAGGGGCCCGGCCGGGACGCGGGCCACGGGCGGTACGGGGGACCTCCTTCGCCGGGTTAGGCTGGATGGTCCCCCTTGTCAGCACACAAAGGTTCCCTGAGATGCCTGCCGAAGCCGCCGAGCCTGTGAAGTCTGTGTTTCCGCAGCTCGAAGCTCTGCTCCCGCATGTGCAGAAGCCGATCCAGTACGTCGGCGGAGAGCTCAACTCCACGGTCAAGGACTGGGAATCCTGCGACGTCCGCTGGGCCCTGATGTACCCCGACGCGTACGAGGTCGGTCTGCCCAACCAGGGCGTCATGATCCTCTACGAGGTGCTCAACGAGCAGCAGGGCGTCCTCGCCGAGCGCACCTACAGCGTGTGGCCGGACCTGGAGGAGCTGATGCGGGAGCACTCCGTCCCGCAGTTCACCGTCGACAGCCACCGCCCGGTGCAGGCCTTCGACGTCTTCGGCCTCTCCTTCTCCACGGAGCTGGGCTACACCAACATGCTGACCGCCCTGGACCTGGCCGGCATCCCGCTGGAGTCCAAGGACCGCGGCATCGACGACCCGGTCGTCCTGGCCGGCGGACACGCGGCCTTCAACCCCGAGCCGATCGCCGACTTCATCGACTGCGCGGTCATCGGCGACGGCGAGCAGGCCGTCCTGGAGATCACCGCGATCATCCGCGCCTGGAAGGCCGAGGGCCGCCCCGGCGGCCGCGAGGAACTCCTCCTCCGCCTGGCGAAGACCGGCGGCGTGTACGTCCCCGGCTTCTACGACGTCGAGTACCTCCCCGACGGCCGTATCGCCCGCGTCGTCCCCAACCGCTCGGGCGTCCCGTGGCGCGTCTCCAAGCACACCGTCATGGACCTCGACGAGTGGCCCTACCCCAAGCAGCCTCTCGTCCCCCTCGCCGAGACCGTCCACGAGCGCATGTCGGTGGAGATCTTCCGCGGCTGCACCCGAGGCTGCCGCTTCTGCCAGGCCGGCATGATCACCCGCCCGGTGCGCGAGCGCTCCATCACCGGCATCGGCGACATGGTCGAGAAGGGCCTGAAGGCCACCGGTTTCGAAGAGGTCGGCCTGCTCTCGCTCTCCTCCGCGGACCACTCGGAGATCGGCGACGTCGCCAAGGGCCTCGCGGACCGGTACGAGGAGGACAAGATCGGCCTGTCCCTCCCCTCCACCCGCGTCGACGCCTTCAACATCGACCTGGCCAACGAGCTGACCCGCAACGGCCGCCGCTCGGGCCTCACCTTCGCCCCCGAGGGCGGCTCCGAGCGCATCCGCAAGGTCATCAACAAGATGGTCTCGGAGGACGACCTCATCCGGACCGTCGCCACGGCCTACGGCAACGGCTGGCGCCAGGTGAAGCTGTACTTCATGTGCGGCCTGCCCACCGAGACCGACGACGACGTCCTCCAGATCGCCGACATGGCCACCCGCGTCATCCAGAAGGGCCGCGAGGTCTCCGGCTCCGGCGACATCCGCTGCACGGTCTCGATCGGCGGCTTCGTCCCCAAGCCCCACACCCCCTTCCAGTGGTCGCCGCAGCTCTCCGCCGAGGAGACGGACGCCCGCCTGCAGAAGCTCCGCGACAAGATCCGCGGCGACAAGAAGTACGGCCGCTCCATCGGCTTCCGCTACCACGACGGCAAGCCCGGCATCGTCGAGGGCCTCCTCTCCCGCGGCGACCGCCGCACCGGCGCCGTGATCCGCGCCGTCTACGAGGACGGCGGCCGCTTCGACGGCTGGCGCGAGCACTTCTCGTACGACCGCTGGATGGCCTGCGCCGACAAGGCCCTGGAGCCCTTCGGCGTCGACGTCGACTGGTACACCACCCGCGAGCGCGGCTACGAGGAGGTCCTCCCCTGGGACCACCTCGACTCCGGCCTCGACAAGGAGTGGCTCTGGGAGGACTGGCAGGACGCCCTCGACGAGACGGAGGTCGACGACTGCCGCTGGACGCCGTGCTTCGACTGCGGGGTGTGCCCGGCGATGGACACGGAGATCCAGATCGGCCCGACCGGCAAGAAGCTGCTGCCGTTGACGGTCAAGAAGCCGGAGACCAGCAGACACGCTCACTGACCGTGTCGCACGAGTGCCGCTCCCGGCTCGCGGCGGGGCCTGCCGCTTCCTGGCGTGGCGATACTCGCTACGGAGGAGGCGGACATGTCATCGAGCGAGCCGCCCCGGGACGGATCCGCGGGTAGCGGCCCGCAGTGGGGGAGCCGGGGTGGCGTCCCCTCTCCCGGGCAGTGGGCGACTCCTCCCGAGCCGCCACCCGGGCGGCAGCGGCGGGGGCGCGGCTGTCTGTGGGGGTGTGCCGGCGCCCTGGCCGCGGTGGTCGTCATCATCGTGATCGTGACGGCGATCGCGCTGGGGGCGGCGACGAGAGCACCACACCCGCGCCCGGCAGGACCACCACCGGGAACACGGCGCGGGAGACGCCGCAGGAAACCGAGGGCGGCGGCGAACGAGCCGACCTCGCCGGCTTCGAGCCGGACAACCGCTCGGCGGCCGGCGGCACCGGCATCTGGGTGGTCTGGACGATCAGGAACGGCAGTGGCGAGGAGTCCGGCTACTCGTGGGACGGGGAGGCGGTCGACGCCGACGGCACCCGCCTGGAGAACGGGACCCAGCTGGAGACGGACGTGCGCCCCGGCCAGACCGCCCGGGGCGAGTACCCGACGACGCTCAGGAGCACGAAGGGCGTCGAACTCAACGTCACCGGCTTCGACCGGGCCGTGAGTCACTGACGGTCCGGGGCTGTCGCGCGCCGCGGGATCCGAACCGGGTCGCGCGGCGTCTTCATGGGCATGGTGGATCTGGCGAAGGCGCCCGGGGTGGGTCCGCGGGAGGAAGCGGTGCGGCGGCCGGATGCCGAGGGGTGTCTGGTCGTGGCGATCCGGATTCCCGTGCGGATCGTGGTCCTGGTGCTGGTCCTGCCGGTGCGGATGGTGTGGGACGCGCTGGTCGTCGCCGGGAGGGTGCTGCGGGACACGGTGCTGCGGCCGTTCGGGCGGGCGCTGGCGTGGCTGGGGCGGGCCGTCTTCGTGTGGCCGCTGGTCGGGGTGTGGCGGTATGTCCTCGTGCCGGTGGCCCAGGGGGTCGCCTGGCTCGGGAAGGTGCTGCTCGTCGTACCGGCGGTGGGGGTGTACCGGTGGCTGCTGACGCCGGTCGGGCATGGGCTCACCTGGTTCTTCATGGGTGTGGGCGCCGGGTTCGCGGCCGTCGGGCGGGGGCTGTACGCCGTTCTCGCCCGGCTGGCGCGGTATCTCGTCGTCGTACCGGCGGCGTGGCTCTACGCCTGGGTGCTCACTCCGGTCGGGCACGCGCTCGCCTGGTGCGGCAGGGGGCCGGCCTGGTGCGCCAGGGGAATCGTCCGGTGCCTGGGCATGGTCGTCACCGGTGTGGGGACGGCCCTGTACTGGATCGTCCGGGTGCTGTTGGTGCTGCCCGCCCTGGTGCTGTGGCGGTGGGTGCTCACGCCGGTCGGGCGAGTGTCCGCCGTCATCGGGAGGGAGGTCCTGGACGCCCTCGGGCACGCCTGGCGGATCGCGGGGCACATCTCGCGCGCCGTCGGGCGGTTCCTCGGCACCCTCTTCCGGTGGACCGTCGCCGAGCCGGCGCGATGGGCGTACCGGAGCGTCCTGACGCCGGTGGGGCACGCCGTGCGGGACACCGTTCTGCGGCCGCTCGCCGAGGGTGCGCGCGGCGTGGGGCGGGCGGCCCGGCAGGCGCTCGGCTCCGCCCGGTCGTCCGTGCGGCAGGCCCGTGCCGATGTGCGCCGGATGCTCTTCGGGGAGCCGGCGAAGCAGCCGACGGTGGTACGGCGGGAACCATCCGCGGCCGAGGCACGTACTCTTGGTAGCAGTACGACCGCTCTCACGAAGGACTGAACGACACTGGGCAAGCGACAGCCCGAAGGCCCGCCGCCCGTACCCGCGGTGCAGCGCATCCGACTGCGTTACACCAAGCGCGGCCGCCTCCGGTTCACCAGCCACCGTGACTTCCAGCGCGCCTTCGAGCGTGCCCTGCGCCGCGCCGAGGTACCCATGGCGTACTCGGCGGGGTTCACGCCGCATCCGAAGGTGTCGTACGCCAATGCCGCACCCACCGGCACGGGCAGTGAGGCGGAGTACCTGGAGATCGCGCTCACCGAAGCGCGCGACCCGGAGCGGCTCAGGCTGCTCCTCGACGAGTCGCTGCCCACCGGGCTCGACATCGTGGAGGCGGCCGAGGCCCGGACCTCCGGACTCGCCGACCGGCTGACGGCTTCCGTGTGGGAGCTGCGGCTGACCGGTGTGGATCCCGCGGAGGCCGAACGCGCCGTGGCGGCGTTCAACGCGGCCCCGGCCGTGGAGGTCCAGCGCAGGACCAAGAACGGCGTCCGTACCTTCGACGCCCGCTCCGCCGTCGCGCACCTCGAGAGCGCCACCACGTACGGTTCGCCGGCTGATAGGCCGACCGACCAGCCCTGTGCGATACTGCGGCTGGTTGTTCGGCACGTGACGCCTGCCGTACGACCCGACGACGTCCTGTCCGGTCTTCGCGCCGTGGCCGACCTGGCGCCGCCGGTCCCCGCTGCGGTGACCAGGCTGGCGCAGGGGCTGTTCGATGAAGAGACCGGTGCGGTGACCGACCCGCTCGCGCCCGACCGCGAGGCAGAAGCGCCCGAGCCGCAACCGGCCGCCGCTTCCGCCGCCGCGAAGGCGTCGGCGTAAGGAAGGTTCCGCTCAGGGACGGACGTCGCAGCGCCGCCCTCGAACTCGGGAGCCACCTGGGTCGGGCAGCGCACCGATCACAAGACTTTCGCCAGGCCGTGCACGACAAGGGGTACGGAACCGGCGAGACAAGACACGGAGAGCTTCCGAGCGGCGCCCGCGCCCCGGACGGCGGCGACCGCGCATCGCGCGAGCCGCGGACGTCACCGGCGGTCGACATGGTCGATGCCGGGCCAGGCGCGGCGCCCGGGAGCCTGACGGGAGAAACCCCCGCATGCTCGAACCGACCGAATCCACAGAGTCCTCGACCACCTCGACGGGCTCCGAATCGCAGACCCCCAGCGACACCCTGCCGCCGCGCCGTCGGCGCAGGGCCGCGTCCCGCCCGGCGGGCCCGCCGTCCGGTGTTCCCGAGGCGCCGGCGGAGACCGTCGCGCCGGCCGAGGTGACCGACGAGGCGGAAGAGGCGGAGGCCGAGGCCGCCGCCGAGGTGCCCGAGGCGGCTCCGGAGCCCGCGTCCGCGGGCCGGCCGCGGCGCCGTGC
Source organism: Streptomyces sp. NPDC097107 (assembly GCF_044762405.1). NCBI lineage: Bacteria > Bacillati > Actinomycetota > Actinomycetes > Kitasatosporales > Streptomycetaceae > Streptomyces > Streptomyces sp. NPDC097107. The sequence continues at coordinate 120,300 of NZ_JBIWEF010000013.1, forward strand.
GGTGCGCCGCGCCTCCGCGCCCGCCGGGGCACCGACGTCGGCGGAGACGGCCGAGACCGTCGTGCCGGCGTCCACCGCCGCCGAGCCGCCGGCCCGGCCCGAGCCGGCCGCGGTGCCTGCGGCCGCCGAGGTGTCCGCGCCTGCCGAGGAGGCTGCTCCGCGCCGTAGCCGGCGTCGTGCCACGCGCAGTGTGACGGCGCCGACCGAGTCGGCCGCCGAGGAGATGTCCGCTGCTGCGGTGTCGGACGCCGGGCCGGCCGCGGTGCCTGCGGCCGCCGAGGTGTCC
>NZ_JBIWEF010000013.1:120685-270900 GCF_044762405.1 Streptomyces sp. NPDC097107
GCGCCTGCCGAGGACGCTGCGCCTGCCGAGGAGGCTGTTCCGCGCCGTAGCCGGCGTCGTGCCACGCGCAGTGTGACGGCGCCGACCGAGTCGGCTGCCGAGGAGATGTCCGCTGCTGCGGTGTCGGACGCCGGGCCGGCCGCGGTGCCTGCGGCCGCCGAGGTGTCCGCGCCTGCCGAGGACGCTGCGCCTGCCGAGGAGGCTGTTCCGCGCCGTAGCCGGCGTCGTGCCACGCGCAGTGTGACGGCGCCGACCGAGTCGGCCGCCGAGGAGGCGTCCGCCGCTCCGGTGTCGCACGCCGAGCCCGCAGCCGCCGAGACGCCCGCCCCCGCCGAGGCCGAGGACGCCGCCCCGCGCCGTACCCGGCGTCGCGCCACGCGCAGCGTGGCCGCCCCGACCGGCGCGCCCGCCGACGCAGGCGCCGAGGTGAGCGAGTCCGCCCCGGCCCCCGAGGCCGCGCAGGCGGCCCCCGAGACGCCGGAAGAGGCCGCCGCGCCCGTCGAGGACGCCGCTCCGCGTCGCGCGCGCCGCCGGTCCACCCGTAAGGCCGCCACCGGTTTCGCCGCGCCGGCGCAGACCGCCGCCTCCGACGAGGCGGACGCTCCCAAGCGCCCGTCGCGTCCCGCCGTCGCGGTGTTCCAGGCGCCCGTGTTCGCCGAGCCGCAGTTCCAGACGCCCGAGCGGGCCGCCGCCGAGGCCGCCGCGGAAGCGGCCGGGGCCGAGCCGGAGAAGGCGCCGCAGGAGACCGAGGAGCTCCCGGAGGAGCAGACCGCCGGGTCGCGTCGGCGTCGCAAGCGCCGGGGCGCCGCCGCCGAGGAGGCCACCGAGGAGCGGGCCGCCGCCGTCGTGAAGCAGGACGAGCCGAAGGCCGAGGCCGAGGCCGAGACGGACGCGGACTCCGACGCCGACGAGTCCGGCGAGGACCACGACGACGCCGAGGGCTACGAGGAGTCCGGTTCGCGCCGTCGCCGTCGCCGGGGCGGCCGCCGCCGTCGCCGGGGCGACTCCGCCGACGGCGACTCCGCCGACGGTGAGGAGTACGCCGCCGATCAGGCCGCACGGGCCGGTCAGGACGCCGAGGACACCGGCGAGCAGGCCGAGGAGGACGCCGAGGAGAACGAGGACGCCTCGGACGAGGGCGGCGGCTCCAGCAGCAGCCGTCGCCGCCGGCGCCGTCGTCGCCGTGCCGGGGACGGCTCCGGTGACGCCGAGCCGTCGTCCGCCGACGACCCCGAGCGCACCGTCGTCAAGGTCCGCGAGCCCCGTCCCCCGAGGGAGAAGGGCGAGCCGTCGGACGAGGTGCAGTCCATCAAGGGCTCGACCCGCCTGGAGGCCAAGAAGCAGCGCCGCCGGGAAGGCCGTGAGCAGGGACGCCGGCGCGTTCCGATCATCACCGAGGCCGAGTTCCTGGCCCGCCGCGAGGCCGTCGAGCGCGTCATGGTCGTCCGCCAGCACGGCGAGCGCACCCAGATCGGCGTCCTGGAGGACGGCGTGCTCGTCGAGCACTACGTCAACAAGGAGCAGGCCACCTCGTACGTCGGCAACGTCTACCTCGGCAAGGTGCAGAACGTGCTGCCGTCGATGGAGGCCGCCTTCATCGACATCGGCAAGGGCCGCAACGCCGTCCTGTACGCCGGTGAGGTCAACTTCGAGGCCCTCGGCATGTCCGGCGGGCCGCGTCGCATCGAGTCCGCCCTCAAGTCCGGCCAGTCGGTCCTGGTGCAGGTCACCAAGGACCCGATCGGTCATAAGGGCGCCCGCCTGACCAGCCAGATCTCGCTGCCCGGCCGCTACCTGGTCTACGTGCCCGAGGGCTCGATGACCGGTATCAGCCGCAAGCTGCCCGACACCGAGCGGTCCCGGCTGAAGACCATCCTCAAGAAGATCGTCCCCGAGGACGCGGGCGTCATCGTGCGCACCGCCGCCGAGGGCGCCAGCGAGGACGAGCTGCGCCGCGACGTCGAGCGGCTCCAGGGGCAGTGGGAGGAGATCCAGAAGAAGGCGAAGAGCGGCGGCAGCTCGAACGCGCCCACGCTGCTCTACGGCGAGCCGGACATGACCGTCCGGGTCGTGCGCGACATCTTCAACGAGGACTTCACCAAGGTCGTCGTCAGCGGTGACGACGCCTGGCAGACCATCCACGGCTACGTGTCCCACGTGGCGCCGGACCTCGCCGACCGGCTGTCCAGGTGGACCAGCGAGGTCGACGTCTTCGCCACGTACCGGATCGACGAGCAGCTCGCCAAGGCGCTGGACCGCAAGGTCTGGCTGCCCAGTGGCGGTTCGCTGGTGATCGACCGGACCGAGGCGATGGTCGTCGTCGACGTCAACACCGGCAAGTTCACCGGTCAGGGCGGCAACCTCGAGGAGACGGTCACCAGGAACAACCTGGAGGCGGCCGAGGAGATCGTGCGCCAGCTGCGGCTGCGCGACCTCGGCGGCATCATCGTCATCGACTTCATCGACATGGTGCTGGAGTCCAACCGGGACCTGGTGCTGCGGCGACTGCTGGAGTGCCTGGGCCGTGACCGTACGAAGCACCAGGTCGCCGAGGTGACCTCGCTGGGGCTCGTGCAGATGACCCGTAAGCGGGTCGGGCAGGGGCTGCTGGAGTCGTTCTCCGAGACCTGCGTCCACTGCAACGGCCGTGGCGTCATCGTCCACCTGGACCAGCCGACCGCCGCCGCCGCCGGTGGTGGCGGCGGCGGTGGCAAGCGCCGCAAGCGGGCGCGGGCCGGCGGCGGAGAGCAGCCGCACGAGCACGAGGCCGCGGCCGGCGTCGAGACCGGTGTGACGGCGGAGCAGGAGGCGGACACCGAGTCCGAGTCCGAGGTCGCGGCCGAGGTGGCCGAGCCGGTCGCCCTCCCGGCGCCCGACTTCAGCGCGGACGAGGAGCTGTACAGCAGCGCCGCCGAGGCCGAGGCCGCCGCCACGCGCGGTCGCGGCCGGCGCCGCACGAGCCGGCGGGCGTCGGCCCCGGCGGGCGCCCCCAAGGCGGCGAAGGGCGAGGCCCGGCGCGCCGAGGCCCCGACCGCTCAGGACGTCACCGTCCAGGAAGAGGTCGAGCGTCCGGTACGGCAGGAGTCCGCCGCCGAGGTGCTCGCCGAGCCCGCCGCCGTCGAGGACGCCGTCTCCGGTGCCCCGGACCCGGCCACCGAGGAAGCCCCGGCCGCCGTCGAGGCGCCGGCTGCCGAGGAGGCCGCGCCCAAGGGCCGGACCCGCCGTCGGGCCACCCGTAAGGTGTCCGCGCCGGCCGGTTCGCCCGCGGGTGCCGAGGCCGCCGTGCTGACGGTCCCGGAGCACGCCCAGGCCCCGCAGGCCGAGCAGGCGGCTCAGGAGGCGCAGGCGGCTGCCGAGGCCCCCGCGGAGCCGTCCGGTACGGCCGCCGAGAGCGCCGCCCCGGCGCGTCCGCGGCGCCGTGCCGTGCGCAAGCCCACCACGTCCACCGCGGCCGAGGAGGCGGCCGTCATGGTCGTCCCGTCGGCCCAGGCGGAGGACGCGGGCGGGACCGCGGCCGTGGCGGAAACCGAGGCGGACACCGCCGAGGAGACCGCCCCGGCCAAGAAGGCGGCGGCCCGCAAGACGGCCAAGAAGGCGACGGCGAAGAAGGCCGCCACCAAGAAGACCGCGGCCAAGAAGACGACGACCGCGAAGAAGACCACGGCCAAGAAGGCGGCCAAGACGACGACCGCCAAGAAGGCCACGGCCAAGAAGACGGCGTCGAAGAAGACCGCGGCTGCTGCCCAGCAGACGCCGTCCTCGGTCACGGCCGCCACCGACGAGGGCTGATCCGGCCGCCTGTCGCAGCACGTGTGGTCCTGTCCGGCCCGGAATCCGCTCGGATTCCGTTCGGGCGGGACCACACGTTTCCCCGGACGTTCCCGGGCGCATCATCACCGGACAGCCCCGCCGCCGACCCGTCACCGCAGACCCGTCCCCGCCGAACCGTCCCCGCGAGGAGAGAAGATCACGTGCCGGTACTGACGAGGCTCATCCCCTCGCCGCTCGTAGTGGACATCCGTCCGGGAGCGCTCGACGACCTGGCGAGTGTCCTCGCGGACCAGCGGATCTCCCAGTCCGGAAAGCTCGCCGTGGCGATCAGCGACGGCTCGGGAGCCCGTCTGCGCCGGAGACTGGCGCCGTCCCTGCCCGGCGCCGACTGGTTCGAGGTCGGCGGCGGCACCATCGACGACGCGGTGCGGCTGGCCGACGGCATGAAGGCGAGCCGCTACGACGCGATCGTCGGGCTCGGCGGCGGCAAGGTCATCGACTGCGCCAAGTTCGCCGCGGCCCGCGTCGGCCTGCCCATGGTCGCCGTGGCCACCAACCTCTCCCACGACGGCATCTGCTCGCCGGTGTCGATACTCGACAACGACGCGGGCCGCGGTTCGTACGGCGTGCCGACGCCCATCGCGCTCGTCGTCGACCTCGCGGTGATCCGCGAGGCGCCGATCCGCTTCGTGCGCTCCGGGATCGGTGACGCCGTCTCCAACATCTCCGCGGTCGCCGACTGGGAGCTGGCCCACCGGGTCAACGGCGAGAAGGTCGACGGCCTCGCCGCCGCCCTGGCCCGGCAGGCCGGCGAGGCCGTGCTGCGCCACCCCGGAGGATGCGGCGACGACGGGTTCCTGACCGTGCTGACCGAGGGCCTGGTGCTGTCCGGCATCGCCATGTCGATCGCCGGGCACACCCGTCCCTCGTCCGGCGCCTGCCACGAGATCAGCCACGCGCTCGACCTGCTGTATCCGGGGCGGGCGGCGAGCCACGGGGAGCAGGTGGGCATCGGCGCGGCCTTCGCGACGTATCTGCGCGGCGACCGCGAGGGCTCCCTGCTGATGGCCGGGACGCTGCGCCGGCACGGGCTGCCCGTGGTGGCCCAGGAGATCGGGTTCGACGACGCGGAGTTCGTGCGGGCCGTGGAGTTCGCGCCGCAGACCCGGCCCGGCCGGTACACGGTGCTGGAGCATCTCGACCTGTCGCCCGCGCGGGCCAAGGAGGCGTACGCCGAGTACGTCGCGGCGGTCGCCGGCTGAGGCGACGACCGGGGCGACCGGGGCCGGTTTGACCCCTGTCGTGCGGCCCCGTAATCTTGACCGTCGGCGTGTCGACTGACGCGTCACATCCCCGTAAACCCTTCTTCCTTCCGGGTGCGGGCCCCGACGGGCCCCGGCCGGGAGAGGCCGCCCGCGTGTTCACCGGGCGGCTGGACTGCGGGGGTGCCGTTCCAGAGCGAGAGAGTGAGATCCGCTTGTACGCCATCGTGCGCAGCGGTGGTCGCCAGCACAAGGTTGCTGTCGGCGACATCGTTGAGGTTGACAAGATTTCCACCGCCCAGGTCGGCGACACGGTCGAGCTCTCGACCCTGCTCGTCGTTGACGGCGACGCTGTGACCAGCGACCCGTGGGTGCTGGCCGGCATCAAGGTCCAGGCCGAGGTCGTGGACCACCACAAGGGCCAGAAGATCGACATTCTGCGCTACAAGAACAAGACCGGCTACCGCCGTCGTCAGGGCCACCGCCAGCAGTACACGGCGATCAAGGTCACTGAGATCCCCGCGGCTGCGAAGTAAGGGACTGAGAACAGATGGCACACAAGAAGGGCGCATCGTCCACTCGGAACGGTCGCGACTCCAATGCCCAGCGGCTCGGCGTGAAGCGCTTCGGCGGTCAGGCCGTCAACGCGGGTGAGATCCTGGTCCGCCAGCGCGGCACCCACTTCCACCCGGGCGCCGGCGTCGGCCGTGGCGGCGACGACACGCTGTTCGCCCTGCAGGCCGGTGCGGTGCAGTTCGGCACCCACCGTGGCCGCAAGGTCGTGAACATCGTTCCGGTCGCCTGATCGGAAACTTTCGCGAGGCGGACCTCACTTCCCCAGGGGAAGCGGGTCCGCCTTTCGCGTGTTACCCAAGAGACACCCACGAGACTTTTCCGCAGTAAGTAGTAACCGGTAACTGGAGGCACATCCCATGACCACCTTCGTGGACCGCGTCGAGCTGCACGTCGCCGCGGGTAGCGGAGGCCACGGCTGTGCCTCCGTCCACCGTGAGAAGTTCAAGCCGCTCGGCGGCCCGGACGGCGGCAACGGCGGCCGTGGCGGCGACGTGATCCTCACCGTCGACCAGTCGGTGACCACGCTCCTCGACTACCACCACTCGCCGCACCGCAAGGCCACCAACGGCAAGCCCGGCGAGGGCGGCAACCGCTCCGGCAAGGACGGTCAGGACCTGGTCCTGCCCGTGCCCGACGGCACCGTGGTCCTCGACAGGGCGGGCAACGTCCTCGCCGACCTGGTGGGCCAGGGCACCTCGTACGTCGCCGCGCAGGGCGGCCGGGGCGGTCTCGGCAACGCGGCGCTGGCCTCCGCGCGGCGCAAGGCGCCCGGCTTCGCGCTGCTCGGCGTGCCCGGCGACCTCCAGGACATCCAGCTGGAGTTGAAGACCGTCGCCGACGTGGCGCTGGTCGGCTACCCGAGCGCCGGCAAGTCCTCGCTGATCTCGGTGCTGAGCGCGGCCAAGCCGAAGATCGCCGACTACCCCTTCACGACGCTCGTCCCGAACCTGGGCGTGGTGACGGCGGGCTCGACCGTCTACACCGTCGCCGACGTCCCCGGTCTGATCCCCGGCGCCAGCCAGGGCAAGGGCCTCGGCCTGGAGTTCCTGCGGCACGTGGAGCGGTGCAGCGTGCTGGTGCACGTGCTGGACACGGCGACGCTGGAGTCCGAGCGCGACCCGGTCTCCGACCTGGACATCATCGAGGCGGAGCTGCGCGAGTACGGCGGCCTGGACAACCGGCCCCGGATCGTCGTCCTCAACAAGATCGACGTGCCCGACGGCAAGGACCTCGCCGAGATGGTCCGGCCGGACTTGGAGGCACGCGGCTACCGCGTCTTCGAGGTGTCCGCGGTGGCCCACATGGGCCTGAAGGAGCTGTCCTTCGCGCTGGCCGAGCTGGTGGGCAACGCGCGCGCCGCCCGGCCCAAGGACGAGGCCACGCGGATCGTCATCCGGCCCAAGGCCGTGGACGACGCGGGCTTCTCCGTCACCCGCGAGGAGGACGGCCTGTTCCGGGTGCGCGGCGAGAAGCCCGAACGCTGGGTGCGCCAGACCGACTTCAACAACGACGAGGCCGTCGGCTACCTCGCCGACCGGCTCAACCGCCTCGGTGTCGAGGACAAGTTGATGAAGGCGGGCGCCCGCAACGGCGACGGCGTGGCCATCGGCCCCGAGGACAACGCGGTCGTCTTCGACTGGGAGCCGTCGGTGACGGCCGGCGCCGAGATGCTCGGCCGCCGCGGCGAGGACCACCGCTTCGAGGCGCCCCGTCCGGCCGCTCAGCGCCGCCGGGAACGCGACGCCGAACGCGACGAGGCGGACCGGGAGTTCGACGGTTTCGAGCCCTTCTAGGCTCGGTACCCGGCTCTCCGGGAAACGGCCCCACCCTGTGGGCGGCAGCACGCCGCCCACAGGGTTACACAGGTGTGTCGAGGCCGTGATCCGCTGTCGAACATCAATGTGTACGTTGTGAGGAGGATGTGGTCACAGCTGTGTGGCCAGGGGTGGGTGAACGGACTGACCAGCCGTTTCCCGAAAGCAGAGAGAAGCCGCCAAGTGAAGATCGCATTTCTCGTCCGGGACCTGTGCCACATGGGGGGCGTGGTCAGCGCGACGCAGAACCTCGCGGGGGCGCTCGCCGAGCGGCACGACGTCGAGATCGTGGCCCTGCGCAAGGTGCGTGACGAGTCGTACTTCCCGCTGGACCCGCGGGTGTCCGTCCGGGTGCTCAGTGACATGCGTCCGCACTCGCCGGTCTCGGACGTGGACGACCCGCTGTCCGACAAGTTCCCGCTGGTCTACCCGCTCAACGCCGGTGCCAGGACGCCGGTGGTGAGCAGGCTCGCGGAACTCAGGCTCCTGGAGTACCTGGAGACCACCGACGCCGACGTCGTCGTCAGCTCCAGCCCGCGGAACACGATCATGCTGGCGCAGGCGCGCGGTGACTACCTGAAGGTCACTCAGGAGCACTCGATGCCCGCCATCTACGCCACGGACATCAAGGAACGCCTCTTCCCCGCCTACCGGTCCCTGGACGTCCTCACGGCGCTCACCCCGGAAGAGGTCGCCGCCATCGGCAAGCAGGTGCCCGCGGTCGCCAACCGTCTCGCGGTGATGCCCAACTGCGTACCCGCCTCCACCGTCAGGGCCACCGGCACCAACAAGGTCGTGGTCTCCGCCGGGCACCTGACCGGCAACAAGAACCACGCCCTCCTGATCGAGGCGTTCGCCAAGGTCCACGCCGTCGCACCGGACTGGACGCTGCGCATCTACGGCCACGGCGCCGAGAAGAACAAACTGCGCGCCCGTATCGAGGAACTGGGGCTCTCCAACAGCATCCTGCTGATGGGCCAGACCTCGCCGGTCACCCCGGAGTTCGGCAAGGGCTCGGTCTTCGTCCTGCCCTCCAAGCGCGAGGCGTTCGGCAACGTCGTCGTCGAGGCGATGGCCGCCGGGCTACCGGTCGTCGCCACGGACGCCGACCACGGGCCGCGCAACATCCTCACCGACGGCGAGGACGGGCTGATCGTTCCGCGCGATGACGTGGACGCGATGGCGGAGGCGATCCGGAGCCTCGTCCAGGACGACGGGCTGCGGCAGAAGATGGCCGCCGCCGCCGTCCGCAACGCCGAGCGCTTCCACGAGCGGGCCAGTCGCGAGCGCTTCGAGGCCATCATCGAGGAGGCCCTCGCCCGCAAGGAGCTGCCCCGTCATGCCACGGCCCGCGTGGACCGGCAGGGCTCCGTCCACGTCGCCGTGGGCGCGCTGCCGCCGAGCGCCGGGCAGGCCGACCTCGTGCTGCGCAAGGGCGCCGCCGCGGCCGGCGAGCACCGCTTCCCGTTCTCCGCCGAGGGCGACGCCGTCGTGCCCTGGGACGCCGGGCTGCCGCACGGCACGTGGGAACTGACCCTGGCCACCCGCGAGGGCGACCACGAGGTGGCACTCGGCACCGACGGCTACGGCTGCGACACCCGGGACCTGCTCGCCGTGGAGCTGCCGCGCCCGCAGGGGCCGGCCCTGGCGGTGCTGCTGCCGCACCTGCACGAGGACGGCGGGCTACGGCTGCGCAGCGCGCTGCGCGAGGTCCACGCCGAGGTCGGCCCGGTCGGGGTCGACGAGCGGACCATCACCCTGCGCGCCGAGCTGTGGGGCGCCCGGCCGGCCGCGGGCGCCGTCGTGGAGGCCGTGCACCGCCGGGACAAGAAGCGGGTGCTGGCCTTCCCGCTGCGCGACGAGGGCGACGGCCGGGTGGCGGCGGACATCGACTGCGCGACGCTGGTCGGTGAGCACACCGACGCCGACGAGAAGGAAGTCATCTGGGACTTCTCGCTGCGCACCGCGCCCGGCGCGCCCCGGGTGCAGCTGGCCAAGCTCGCCACCGACGTACTGGCGCCGGTCAACGTGTTCACCTTCCCGCGCCCGGTGATCAGCGAGGCCGTGGCGGCGGGGCCGACGGTACTGACCCGGGCGGTGCGCAAGTCCCGCCGGGCACTCGGCCGGACCCCCGCGCCGCCGCCCACCCGCCGGCGTACGGAACTGCGGCCCTACTTCACCGCCGCCTGCCAGTTCGCGGTGAAGACCGTGCGGCTCTGACCCCGGCACCGCACGGCACAAGGCCGAGCGGGCGGGGCCCGGAGGAGATCTCCTCCGGGCCCCGCCCGCTCGCCCTTGTGCCGCTCAGCCCTCCCGGGCCTGTTCCAGCATCCGGTCGACGACCCGCGCGGACGCGTTGCCGTCGTCCAGGTCGCAGAACAGGTGGTGGAAGCGGTCGAACCGGTCCTGGTACTCCGCCTGGACCTGGTCGATGTCCCGGATCGCGTCGACCAGTTCCTTGGAGTTGTCGATCAGCGGGCCGGGGGAGTCCTGCTCGAAGTCGAAGTAGAACCCGCGCAGTGTGTCCCGGTAGTGCTCCAGGTCGTACGTGAAGAACAGCATCGGCCGCTTCAGGTGCGCGTAGTCGAACATCACCGACGAGTAGTCCGTGATCATGATGTCCGCCGCGAGGTAGAGGTCGGCGATGTCCGGGTACTCCGAGGCGTCCCACACGAACCCGTTGCCCGCGCCCGGTACCGCGTCCACCACGTTGGAGTGGCGGCGGATCAGCAGCACGTGGTCGTCACCCAGGCGGCGCTGGGCGTCCTCGAGGTCGATGCGCAGGTCGAACAGGTACTGGCCGGCGCTGTGCGACTGGTCGTCGCGCCAGGTCGGCGCGTACAGGACGACCTTCTTGCCCTCGGGCAGACCGAGCGCCTTCCTGACCCGCGCCGCGATCGCGTCCTTGTCGGGCGAGTACAGGTAGTCGTTGCGGGGGTAGCCCGCCTCCTGGATCTCACCGTCGTAGGAGAACGCCCGCTTGAGGATCGGCGTGCTGAAGCGGTTGGAGGAGACGAGCAGGCTCCACTGCTTGGCCTCCAGCGCCAGCTTCTCCTGGTAGCGCCGGTCGAAGTGCAGCGTGTCGATGTCGTGCCCGATCTTCTTCAGCATCGTGCCGTGCCAGGTCTGCACGATGGACTGGCCGGGCCGGCGCTCGATCCAGTCGGGAAGGTGGGCGTTGGTGACGATGTAGCGGCTGGAGGCCAGCGCCTCGTACCACTCCCGGCCCCACATGCGGACCGGCTCGACACCCTCCGGCAGCGCCACCTGGCCGTCGCGGACCGCCCACAGGTGCTTCAGGCCCGAGTCGCGGCGCCTCAGCTCCTCGTACATCGCGCGCGGGCTGTCCGAGAACTGCTTGCCGTTGTAGCTCAGGTAGAAGACCTGGTCCTTCAGCGGCTGCTGGGACAGCGGCTCGTACACCTCACTGCGCAGCTGCCGCTGGCGGTACGGGCCGCGCTCCAGGTCGCTCAGCTCGGAGCGGGCGTTGAGCTGCGGGAAGTCGCCCCAGCGGTTCTCCAACCAGTAGCGGCGGCCACCGAGTTCGGCCTGGACCGGGAAGGAGTCCGCGGCCAGCCGGTCGACCACGAAGGGCACGTCGGGCGCGCTCTCGTCCTCGGGCCGCAGGAAGAGGTTCCAGCGGCCGGCGCGCAGCGGGACGTCGCCGTTGCCACCGAGCCGGGAGGGGTCGAAGGACACCTCGAAGCGGCCGTCCTCCAGCCAGCGGGTCTCGACGAACCGCTCCTCGTAGCGGTTGCGCGGCTTGAGCAGGAAGCGGGAGCCGGCCAGCCGCGGGTCGGCGTGCCCGGTGAGGGCGATCCGGCCGTCGCGCACGGTGGCGGTGTCGATCAGGGCACGGCGGGTGCGGCCGGAGAACTTCAGGAAGCCGGTGTGGCCGGCCACCACGGCCAGCTCGACCAGGTGCGCCTGGCTGCCGAGCGACGCGGGCAGCGGGAACTCGGCGTCGGACAGCCCCTCCTGCATCACGGTGCCGAACCGGCGCTCCTTGCCCTGCGGGTCGGTCGCGACCAGCACCGTGGACCAGGTGCGCTTCTCCGGCTGGGCCTTCTCGTCGACGCCCTCGTGGAAGACGAGCGCCACGTCGGCCACCGGCACCCCGACCGAGAACGACTGTGCGCCGCCCTCGCGGGTCACGGTGACGGGATATTCGAGGGTCTCGGCGCCCTTCTGGTTCTTGACCCGCAGGACCACCTGCTCGTCCGAGGCCAGCGGCTCGCGGATCTCACCGGTGACCTCGATCCGGTCGCCCTCCAGGGCGCGGCCGGTGACCAGGGCGCGGACCTTCTCGATGCGCAGCTTCAGGGCGCCGCGCTCGACGGACGGCAGCAGCCGGAAGTCGGGGCTCAACCAGTGGTACGGCGGGAAGTTGCAGGACGCGCCGCCGCTGGAGTGGACGGCGTGGCGCCGCACCAGGCCGGAGGAGAAGATGCCGAGGCCCACGTGCCACACGGCCTCCTGCCACTCGCCGCCCCTGCGGAGCCGGGCGGGGTCGATGGTGACCTCCCAGCCGGCCCAGTCGTAGTTGTGGCGGTCCTGGCCGGAGTCGGTGGTGACCTCGGGGCGCGGCACGTTGCGGGCCGGCAGCAGGATGCGGCGGCGGGAGCGGTCCTTGCGCAGCTGGAGCACCTTGACCGAGGCCTTGCGCGACGGCTGGTCGATCTTGTCGATCCAGGCGTTGCCGGACAGCAGGAGCTTGCCCCCGGACCAGCTCACGTCCTGCAGCGGCGCGCGCATGTTCAGGTGCTGGTCGATGCGCAGCGCCTCCTTGGGCAGGTGCAGGTCGGCACCTTCCAGGGAGGGCCACGAGGCGTACTTGCGGACCAGGCCGCTGACCTCGGGCGTCTCGCGGCGGCGCTGGCCGGCCAGCAGGGCGATCAGCTCCTCCGTCTGGTGCTTGCGCACCAGCAGCCACTGCACGCGCAGTTCGGCCGGGAGGTCCATGACGACCTTGGGGTCGATGCTGTCGAGGAATCGGTTCGCCGAGCGCAGGAACTCGGCCCGGTACTCCTCGTCGCCGTCCGGCACCACGTTGAGGAACAGCCGCAGGTCGTCACGGAGGACACGGGTGTCGTACTCGCGCTTGAGACGGGCGTACGTCTCACCGGGCTGCTCGGCGAGGAAGGCGCTGATCTCCATCACGGAGGTGACACGGTCGCGCACACCAGCCGGGTCGGTGCGGCGCTGCGTGATCGACGGGGCGGACTCGCCCTCGCGCAGCCGCCAGTAGTAGCAGGGCTCCGAGATGACGTCGACGCTCTCGGCCAGGTAGTGGGCCCGCATCGTGACCGGGGTGTCCTCGTACAGCCGGCCCTCGGGGAAGGCGAAGCCGTTCTTCTCCCAGAAGGTGCGGCGGAAGACCTTGTTGCACGCGATGCGGTCGGCGACGAGCTTGGCGTAGCGGGATATGTGGGTGCCCACCCGGGCCTCGCCGGCCAGCATCCGCATCAGCGGGACCTGCCAGGACTTCTCGCCCCTGAGATGGAAGACGTTGCCCGTGGCGAAGTCCGAGCCGCTCTCGTCGAGGCTGCCGACCATGAGCCGGTAGGCGTCCGGCGGTATCAGGTCGTCGCTGTCGACGAAGGTCAGGAACTCCGCCTGGGGGGCCAGGTGGGCCATGCCGGTGTTGCGGGCGGCGCCGAGGCCGCCGTTCTCCTTGCGTATGAGCTTGAAGCGCGCGTCGCGGGAGGCGTACTCCTCGGCGATGGCGGCGGAGCCGTCCGGTGAACCGTCGTCCACCATCAGGACCTCGAAGTCGCGGAAGGTCTGTGCCGCCAGGGAGTCCAGACAGGCGGGGAGGTAACGCTCCACGTCGTAGATGGGGACGATGACACTGAGCCGAGGGGCCATGGCTTGGTGATCTCCTTTCGGGGTCAGGCCCGCTCGACCAGTTCGAGCGACTGGGCGGGGGTAGGGGCGTGAGGGCGTTCGTCGAACGGGACGATGGGCAGCAGGCTCTCTTCACCGAGGAAGACGCGTCGCACGACGCGTTCGGCTGCGTGTCCGTCGTCGAATTCGCAGAAACGCCGGCGGAAGGCGTCCCGGCGCTCGCTCGTGTCCCGGCTGTCGTACTCGCCCGAGGCGAGCAGCCGCAGCAGCTCCGCCTGCGTGGTGGCCACCGCGCCGGGCGGCTCCTGGAGCAGGTCGAAGTAGGTGCCGCGCACCGCGGAGTAGACGTCCCAGTCGGGGACGTAGCTGATGATCGGGCGGTCCAGCACGGCGTAGTCGAACATCGCCGAGGAGTAGTCCGTGATCAGGGTGTCCGCGGCGAGGTACAGCTCCTCCACCCGGGCATGCCCGGAGACGTCGATGATGCGGCCGGTGCGGCGCAGTTCGGCGACGTGCGGGGAACTGCCGTAGAAGTAGTGGCCGCGCACCAGCAGGGTCACGTCCGGCCCGAGTTCGTCGGCGATCCGCGCCAGGTCCAGCGGCGGGGTGAACCCCGGCTGGTACTCGCGGTGCGTCGGCATGTAGAGGAACGCCTTGGCGCCGTCGGCCAGTCCCAGCGCCGCCCGCGCCGCGCGCACGTCCTCGGCCGTGGCGTTCACGAGGGCGTCGTTGCGCGGGTAGCCGCTCTCCAGCGTGGTGTAGGAGCAGGGGTAGACCCGCTCCCAGATCACGGTCGAGAACCGGTTGGCACTGATGCTGAAGTCCCAGCGGTCGCACCGCTCCAGGAGCTTCTCGAAGTCCATGTCGGTGGAGGCCGGGAACTTCTGCTGGTCCAGGCCCATGGTCTTCAGCGGGGTGCCGTGGTGGGTCTGCACATGGACCTGGCCCTCCCGCTTCACCACGGAGTCCGCGAAGTTCACGTTGTTCACGAGGTACTTGGCTCGGGCGAGGGCGGCCCAGTACTCGCGCGAACCCACCCGCACGGCCCGCACACCCTTGGGCACCTGCGCCGCGTTCTCCGCGCGGACCGCCCACACGCGGCGCATGTGCGGGGCCAGCCGGGCCAGTTCGGCGTCGATGGCGGCGGGGTTGCAGGAGACGCTGCGGCTCCAGTAGGCGGAGAACAGCACCAGGTTGTCGTCCAGCGGCAGCCTGAGCTGGGACTGGTAGAACGCGCCCATGGCGCTGCGCTTGGACCGGTTGAGGGCGGTGCGGGTGCGGGTCTTGACCCGCTGGCGGAACTTCACCGCCGCGAGCGCGCTCACCATGGTCGTGTACGCGTCGCGCTCCAGCATCCCGTACTTGTGACCGCGACCGCCGGCCGGCCGCGTGAAGCCCTTGGGCAGGCGGGCGCGATAGTCGGCCGAGGCGCGGTGGAAGAACTCCGCCCGCGCGTCCTGCGGCAGGCGGCCCGGGCGCTCCAGGACGGTCAGGTAGTGGTCGGCCATCTTACGGAACAACGGGCCGCGCCACTCGGCGAGTTCCTCGTGCGCGTCGAGGAAGTCGAAGACCCGCTGGTACTGGTCGAAGACGTCGAAGTGCTTGCGGCTCACGGTCTTGAGGATGTTGCCGCCCTCGCGGCGCTGCCGGTATCGCACGCAGACCCGGTCCAGTACGGCGATCCGCTCGGCACTGATCAGGGAGCAGAACGTCCAGGGGGCGTCCTCGTAGTATCCGGGCGGGAAGGTGAGCCCGGTCCGGGTGACGAAGTCGCGCCGGTATGCCTTGTTCCAGACGATCTGCAGCAGGTCGAGCAGCTTGGGGCGCTCGGCGAGGGAGAAGACGTCCGGGCCGTCCTGCTTGAGGAGATCGGCCCGCAGGTTCGGGCGGACCCTGCCGTCCCAGTAGGTGCGGGCGTAGTCGAAGACCAGAATTTCGGGATTGTCCGTGGCGTCGAGCCGGTCGCGAATGGCGGACAGGGCGCCGTCGGACAGCGTGTCGTCACTGTCCAGGAACAACACGTAATCGCCTGTGGCCTTTTCCAGTCCCGCGTTGCGCGCACGCCCCAGGCCCACGTTTTCCGTGAGGTGAATCACATGAATCCGGGCGTCCCGTTTCGCGTACTCGTCGAGAATGGCCCCTGACCCGTCCGGCGAACAGTCGTCGACCGCGATGATCTCGAAGTCCGTGCAGTCCTGTCCGAGTACGGAGTCAAGGCACTCGGGCAGATAGCCCTGCACCTTGTACACGGGGACGACGAGAGAGAGTTTGGGCATCCTTACAACCTGTTCCGAGAACTGACCACGGGACCGCGGGCTGGGACCGGAACGCGTTCCGGGCGTCGTTGGGGCCTGGAGCGCGCCGCCGCCTCAGCGTAAAGGATTCACGCGGAGTTTCCGCTGGCACGGTAGTCGGACCGTCTGTGCCCAGTCACAGCGGGAAATGGCCGGGGCGGGAGGCCCGAATCCACCGCCTCGAAGCGGCTGGAGAACTTCCTCACATTCGGCCCCCCTGTCCTCTTTATTGACTTCCGTCGCCTTCCGCCCCATGTGCCCGACTCGATTTTCCTGGGCGCACGGACGAGTCTGCACCCAGAGACAGAGACCTGGGAGGCATGAGGATGAGCTGGCTGGTCACGGGCGGAGCCGGGTACATCGGAGCGCATGTGGTGCGCGCCCTGGCCGACGGCGGTGAACGCGTGGTCGTGTACGACGACCTGTCCACCGGCAGCACCGACCGCGTGCCCGACGGGGTGCCGCTGGTCGTCGGCAGCGTGCTGGACCGGGCGGCGCTGGAGGACGCGATTCGTGACCATGCTGTGACAGGTGTGGTGCACATCGCGGCCAAGAAACAGGTCGGGGAGTCGGTGGAGCGGCCGCTCCACTACTACCGGGAGAACGTGACGGGCCTGGCGACCCTCCTGGAGGCCATGACGTCGACCGGCGTCGGCCGCCTCGTCTTCTCCTCCTCCGCGGCCGTCTACGGCATGCCCGATGTGGACCTCGTCACGGAGGACACCCCCTGCCTGCCGATGAGCCCCTACGGCGAGACCAAGCTGATCGGCGAGTGGCTGATCAACGCCGCCGCCCGGGCCCACGGCATCCGCGCGGCGTCCCTGCGCTACTTCAACGTCGCGGGCGCGGCCGCCCCCGAGCTGGCCGACTCCGGCGTCTTCAACCTCGTCCCCATGGTCTTCGAGCGCCTGGCGGCGGGTGACGCCCCGCGCGTCTTCGGCGACGACTACGCCACGCCGGACGGCACCTGCGTACGGGACTACATCCACGTCGAGGACATCGCCTCCGCCCACCTCGCGGCGGCCCGGCGCCTGACGGACGCCCCCGAGGGCACGTCGCTCATCCTCAACATCGGGCGCGGTGAGGGCAGTTCGGTCCGGGAGATGGTGGACCGCATCCTCAAGGTCACCGGCAGGCAGGACGTCGCCCCGCACGTGACCGAGCGCCGCCCCGGCGACCCGGCCCGCGTGGTCGCCTCCGCCGACCGCGCCCACGAGGAACTCGGCTGGTCGGCACGCCATGACCTGGACGACATGATCGACTCGGCCTGGCAGGGCTGGCGCCACCACCACGGCTGACCGGCGCGGGTGACCGGCGCGGGTGACCGGCGTGGGTGACGGCGCGGGTACCGCCGGGTGGTGAACGGGGACCGCCCCGGCGGGTCGGGTCCCGGCGGGTCGGACTCTCGCGGGTCGGGCCTTCGAGGTCAGGTCCTCGCGGTCATGCTCGGGCCGGGCTTTCGAGGTCAGGTCCTCGCGGTCATGCCCGGATCAGGCCCCCGCGGGCCAGGCCCGGATCAGGCCCCCGCGGGCCAGGCTCCGGCATGGGCCCGCCGCGGCTGCCCGGGAGCAGCGCAGGGGCCCCGCCCCCGGCGGATCAGGCCCCGGCGCGCTGCCCGCCGTGGCTGCCGGCGGGCAGCGGTGCCGGCTGCTGTCGTGGGCCGGGGAGCGCGAGTTCCGTGCTGAGCCGCTCCGCCATCCGCGCCCGGTGTTCCCCGGCCGCCGCGCACAGCGCCTCCACCGCCCCGGCGAAGCGCTCCTGGGGCGGCGGCTCGGCCGGGCCCAGCAGGCGCAGGGCCAACGCGGCGCGTGCCTCGGCCAGTTCGTCGCGTTCCGGGTGCCGGACCGCGGCCAGCAGCTCCGGCACCCCGGCCGCGTCCGGCGTCAGCACGGTCGCCGCCGCCACCGTCGGGAACGACTTGCGGAACCCGTCCTCGGCCAGCCCGCTGGTGTTGGCCACCGCGTACGGCTTGCCGCTCGCCAGGAAGTCGCTGATCACGCTCGACACGTCACTGATCAGCAGGTCGGCCCGGTTGAAGCAGGCGTACAACGGCGGCCGGGCGTCCGTGACGACCTGGTGCTCCCACTCGGGCAGCGAAGCCCAGTACGCCTCCTCCCAGGCGGCCGTCGCCCGCGTCACGGCCCCGGCCCGCCCAGGCTCCGGCGCGGACCGGCGCAGCATCCGCTCCGCCTGGTCGGCGGCCGGCCGGAAACCGGCAGCGGTGAGCCGGTCCAGCTCCGCCGTCCGCCGGGCCAGCTCACCGGCCGCCGACGCCTCCTGCCGGGGCCCGCTCCGCTCCCGGTTCGCCGCCCGCACCAGTTCCCGGATACGCAGATCGGCGGCCGCGGCCCGTCCATCCACCGACCCCGTCAGCGGATGCGGCTTGTACAGCAGCCGCACGCCCGGGTCCGCGAGCAGCGCCCGTACGAGGTTCTCGCCGGCCTCGACCACCGACGTGTTGCCGGGGTTGCCGTCCCAGCCCTCCCACGTCGGCGCGTACAGGACGGTCGTGAACGCCCCCGGGGCGGGCGGCCCCGCGTACGGCCGTACGGCGTCCAGCTGCGGGCGGCCGATCTCCACCACGTCCTTGTCCTCGACGCCGACCTCCGCCAGGGCGTACCGCTCGCGCGCCGCCGGACCGGCCACCCACACCTCGTCGTAGGCCTTCGCGTACGGGTTGCACGAGGACAGCTTGTCGCTCTCCCCGTGGTTGACGAAGGCGTGCTTGATCGTGGGGATGCGCAGGACCTGCGAGGTCTTTCCGGAGTTGGAGGGGTGCAGGAGGACCCGGAGTGTGGAGTGCTCCAGGCGCATCAGCGTGGACACCTTCGGCAGGCACACGACCGGGATGTCGGTCGCCGCGATCCGCTGCACCATGAACCGCTCCCGCAGCACGATCACCGGCCGCCCCTCCAGTCGCGCGAGGGGCTCCAGCCACATGTTGGCCTGGTAGGCCGAGGACGCCCCACCCGAGAAGTACAGGCCGACGGTGGGCCGGTACTCCGCCAGCCACGCCTCGAACCAGTCGAGCACCTCCTGCTCGCCCGCCGGCCGGCGCCCCGGCAGCAGCCGCAGGAGCAGCGCGCCGAGACCCGTCAGCGCCACCGACAGGGACAGTGCGAGGCCCGCCGCGCCGTACACCGGTGCGTCGGTGGCCGCCGTCGCCAGCAGTCCGGCCGTCGCCGGCAGCCCGAACGCCGCGAGGCGGTGCCCGGGGCGGCGCAGCAGCAGCGGAGGCGCCGGGGTCAGCCGCAGTGCCGAGGGGTCGATGTTCCGGGTCACCACGGGCAGCGTCCGGGTGCGCCGGACCAGGACGGACACCGCCTGGATCGCCCAGTGCAGCCCGTAGAAGGCGAGCAGCCCGGCGACGAGGGGGGCGTACACCGTCTCCCGGTGCTGCTCGCCGAGCCGCAGCAGGCCCACCACCAGCAGCAGGTCCCGCAGCACGTGCCGCACCGTGACGTCGGCGTGCGACTTGGCGAACAGCGACACCATGCCCCGCTGCCAGCGGTACAGCACCGCCTCGGCGGCCAGCGAACCGGCGGTCGCCGCCAGCAGCAGCGGCACGTGCGGCAGCAGCGCCCCCACGGCCTGTGCGGCGAAGGCGGCCGCCAGCACACCGAGGAGGAGCAGCTTCACGGCGGTCCGCCGGCGGGGGAGCGCGAGTCGGAGGAGACGAAGGCTGGGGAGGGTGAACCGGGCGGGGCCCCGGGGGACAGGGCGGCGGGGAAGACTGCGGCGGGGCAGGGAAAGGGGCACTGCGGTCGCTCCAGGCTTGCTCGTCGCGCATCGGACATCCGGGTTAACGGCGGCCGACCTCCGGACGACACGCGCGTGTTGACGGCCCCCTCGGCCAGTTGGGCGCCGCAGCCCCTGTCCAGGCCCCTGTCCGCAGCCTGGACCGCGGCGCGGGACGCGCCCCCGTTCGCGTAGATTGCCTGGCGAGCGCCCGGATCGGCGCGCGTCGACGGGAGAGGGCGGGCGGCAACAGTGGCTGGGGCAAGGCAGGCCGTGGGCGAGGCCCGCAGGATCGTCGTGAAGGTCGGTTCCTCCTCGCTGACCACCGCGGCGGGCGGCCTGGACGCCGACCGGGTCGACGCGCTCGTCGACGTTCTGGCCAAGGTGCGGGGCGCGGACAAGGAGGTCGTACTCGTCTCCTCCGGCGCCATCGCCGCCGGGCTCGCCCCGCTGGGCCTGCGCCGCCGTCCCAGGGACCTGGCCCGTCAGCAGGCCGCCGCCAGCGTCGGCCAGGGCCTGCTGGTCGCCCGCTACACCGCGTCCTTCGCCCGCTACGGCGTCCGCGTCGGCCAGGTGCTGCTGACCAGCGACGACATGAGCCGCCGCGTCCACCACCGCAACGCCTCCCGCACCCTCGACAAGCTGCTGGCGATGGGCGCGTTCCCCATCGTCAACGAGAACGACACCGTCGCCACCGACGAGATCCGCTTCGGCGACAACGACCGGCTCGCCGCCCTCGTCGCCCACCTGGTCCGCGCCGACCTGCTGGTGCTGCTGTCCGACGTGGACGGCGTGTACGACGGCGACCCGAGCAGGCCGGGCACCTCGCGGCTGGCGGAGGTGCGGGAGACGGCCGACCTCGCGGGCGTCGACATGGGCAGCGCGGGCAAGGCCGGCGTCGGCACCGGCGGCATGGTCACCAAGGTCGAGGCGGCCCGGATCGCCGCCGCCGCCGGTATCTCCGTGGTGCTGACCAGCGCGGTCCACGCGGCCGACGCCCTGGCCGGCAAGGACACCGGCACCTACTTCCACACCACCGGCAAGCGCTCCGCCGACCGGCTGCTGTGGCTCCAGCACGCCTCCACCCCGCAGGGGGCGCTCGTCCTCGACGACGGGGCGGTGCGCGCGGTCGTCGAGGGCCGCAAGTCGCTGCTGCCGGCCGGGATCGCCGGCGTCGAGGGCGAGTTCGCCGCGGGCGACCCGGTCGAGTTGCGGGACGGCGCGGGACGCGCGGTGGCCCGGGGGCTCGTCAGCTTCGACGCCAGGGAACTGCCCCGGCTGCTCGGCCGCTCCACCCGGGAACTCGCGCGTGAACTCGGACCGGCCTACGAACGCGAGGTCGTACACAGGGACGATCTGGTGATCCTGCACCCGTAATGGGCCGAAACGTCCCCGAATCGGCGGTGGACGTTCCGCAAAACCGCCCCGCGATCTTGTGCGGCCTGCTCAACTTTCCTTCAGGGACAAGCCCGGCCGACCACCGGGCCGAGCCGTGTGCGTGAAGGAGGCCGTTGTGAGCGGAGTGCGCCCTGGAACGGCGGCGTCCCGCGGCCGCCCCGGCAGCGGCTCCCGCAACGCGTCCCGCCCGGCCGGCGAGGAGCGCGCCCTGACCAGCGTCGCGGCCGGCGACCGGTTCCGGGGCGAGGAGCCCGAGCACACCCCCCGCCTGTGGCACGTCACCCTCAGCGTCTCCGGGGCCCGGGCCCCGATCACCGAGGTCCGGCGAGCCCTGGAGCAACTCGCCCACGACCATCCCTTCCTGCTGACCAGCCGCTACGCCGACGACCACGCGGAGATCCGGTACTGGGAGGAGGCCCGCGACCTGCACGACGCCGCCGCCGTCGCCCTGCGCCTGTGGGGCGAGCACCGGCAGACCGCGGGGCTGCCGCCCTGGGAGATCGTCGGCCTGGAGGTCATCGACCGGGCGACCTACCACCAGCGCATCGCCGCGGGGTACGGACCGGCACCGGCGACCCCGGTCGGAGTCCACCCCTTCTAGTCACCCTTTGGCCAGCGGCTCACCCCCTTTGTCGCCGTCCGGGCCGTGTCTCGGGGTTTGGGACGACCGGCGGAGGGCCCCGCGCCGCCTACTACGCTTTCCCCATGACCACGCTCTCGCCGTACGACTCGATGTCCCCGGTCACCCGGGCCGCCTACCGGGCCAAGTCCGCCGCGGCCGACCTCGCGCCGCTGCCGCGGGCCGCGAAGGACGACGCGCTGCTCGCCGTCGCGGACGCGCTGGAGGTTCGTACGAGCGAGATCGTCGAGGCCAACGCCCAGGACGTGGCCAAGGCCCGCGCCGCCGGGACCAGCGAGGCCATCATCGACCGGCTCACCCTGACCCCGGAGCGGGTCCGCGCCATCGCCTCCGACGTGCGTGACGTCGTCGCGCTGCCCGACCCGGTCGGCGAGGTGGTGCGCGGCTCCACCCTCCCCAACGGCATCGACCTGCGCCAGGTCCGCGTGCCGCTCGGCGTGGTCGGCATCATCTACGAGGGCCGGCCCAACGTCACCGTCGACGCCGCGGCCCTGTGCCTGAAGGCAGGCAACGCCGTCCTGCTGCGCGGCTCCTCCTCGGCCTACCAGTCCAACACCGCCCTCGTCCGGGTCGTCCGCGACGCCGTGGGCGGGGCCGGGCTGCCCGCCGACGCCGTGCAGCTGGTGCCCGGCGAGAGCCGTGAGAGCGTGCGCGAGCTGATGCGCGCCCGCGGCCTGGTCGACGTGCTCATCCCGCGCGGCGGCGCCTCGCTGATCAACACGGTCGTCCAGGAGTCCACGGTCCCCGTCATCGAGACCGGCACCGGCAACTGCCACGTCTACGTCGACGCGCAGGCCGACCTCGACATGGCCGTCGACATCCTGATCAACTCCAAGGCACAGCGCGTGAGCGTCTGCAACGCCGCCGAGACCCTCCTGGTCCACCAGGACATCGCCGCCGACTTCCTGCCCCGCGCGCTGGACGCCCTCGCGGAGGCCGGGGTCACCGTGCACGCCGACGAGCGGGTGATGGCGTACGCCGAGGGCTCCAAGGTGACGGCGGTCGAGGCCACGCCGGAGGACTGGGAGACGGAATACCTCTCGTACGACATCGCCGCGGCGGTCGTCGACTCGCTCGACAAGGCCGTCGAGCACATCCGGCTGTGGACCTCCGGCCACACCGAGGCCATCGTGACGACCTCGCAGCAGGCCGCCCGTCGCTTCACCCAGCTGGTCGACTCCACGACGGTGGCGGTGAACACGTCCACCCGTTTCACCGACGGCGGCCAGTTCGGTTTCGGCGCCGAGATCGGCATCTCCACGCAGAAGCTGCACGCCCGCGGCCCGATGGGGCTGCCGGAGCTGACCAGCACCAAGTACATCGTCACCGGTGACGGGCACGTACGGCGCTGACGGGCGTGTACGGCGCTGACGGGCGTGTACGGCGCTGATGTTGCGGGTCGCTCGCCGACGGGCGGTCCGCGCGCCGCGGTGCACGCCGGGGGCCTATGTGAACGGCACGCGCCCTCGGCCGCGCCCCTGAACCGATCGGGGCATCTCACCCACCGGATGAATTTCCCCGCCGTCTGCCCAAAACGACCCACCAGGTCTACTCTGGACCCGTGCCGGAGGACGTGGGGGGTAGGCCGTTCCCTGACGGCTGGGAGCCCGACGACGATCACGACCACGGGGTGTCGGACGAAGAGTTCGCCTCCGTGGTCTTCGACGAGGCCTTCGTACAGGCGGCCGTGGTGCACGAGCCGACCGCCGTCGAACGCCTCCTGGCCGCCGCCCAGGCCAGAGCCGAGGCCACCGAGGCGGAAGCAGCCCGCCGCGGCCGCGGAAGAGCCGAGCGCTTCGACGACGGGTACGGCGATTCCGGCCATGATCCCGACCTCGACGACCCGGACGACGACCGCGACCCCCTCGACCGCCCGTACGGCGCTCCCGCGGCGTACGGCAAGCAGGTCCGCTGGCACCGGCCCGTCGCCTGGGCGCTCGCCCTGCTGATGGGCGTCGGCATGGTCGCGCTGGCCTTCGTGGCCGTCTACCGGGGCGCGTCCTCGGGCGGCGGCACGCGTCCGGTGCCGCCACCCGCCTCGACCGGCCCGGAGCAGGGCGGCACCGCGACCCCCTCGGCCTCCGCCGACTACTCCCAGCCGGCCGTCCCGGTCATTCCGCACAGCCCCTGACCTGCCGTCCTGCTGCCGGAAACCTGGCCCAACTTGACCTGCACCGGCGCGTTTACGCGACCTTCCGCAGACCTACTCTGAAGTTATGGCAGGGCTTGGCGAGCCGCCCGGAGGAACGCCCGAGGGCGCCCCCGGAGGCGGCGAGGAAGAGTACCGATCCGTCGTCTTCGACGAGTCGTTCGTCCGCGCTGCCCGCCTTCAGGAGTTCTCCGCCCAGGAGCGCCTGACCGACCACGCGCCCGCCGTACGCCGCCGCACACCGTTGCGCCGGGCCGGACTGTCCCGGCAGGCGCTGGTCCTGGTCGTGCTGATCGCCGTCGCCTTCGGCACCGCCATCTACATGGGCGTACGGCACCCGTACCAGAGCCCCGACGCACAGCGGTCCGCTGAGCCGGTGCGGATGACCGTCGTCCCGCTCGCCCCCGAGGGCAGGGTGCCCGGCGCCGACGACGCCGCGCACCTGTACGAACACAGTCCGGCGGCACACTTCCGGTCCGCGGCCGAGGGCGTCCCGCTGCCCGGGGCCCGGCGCACCGCGCACTTCTCGGACGACCAGGTGCTCAACGCGCTGACCACCGCCAAGAACTACATCGTCCGCTCGGCGCTCGACCCGGACGTGCTCGGCGGCGGAGAGGTCCGCTCGGTGCGGGTGTTGCTTGACCCGGACCAGCTCGAGCAGTTCGACAAGAGCTTCGAGAAACCCGTCGCGGACGGCCGGCACGCGCCCACCGGATGGTTGGTGCGCTTCGACCCGGCCCGTGCCGAGCTGGCCGACGCCGAGATCAGGGTGAACGGCAGCCTGCGGGCCGTGGAGAGCGACGCGTCCACGCTGGAGGTCACCGCCGACCACACCATGGTGTACCCGCTGCGGTCCGCCGGCGACGAGGGGGCCGAGGTGTCGCTGTTCACCGTCCGGCGGGAACTGCACTTCCGCTTCGACCGGGACGACCTGCGGCTGCACCAGACACAGCTCGTCGCCGCCTACGTCCAGGCCGGGCCGCTCTCCTGTGCCGAGGACTCGGCGAGCCGGCTCCGCCCGCTGCTCGCGGGCAAGACGGCCGGGAGCGGCGCCCCCGCCGGCACCGACCCGTACACCACGGACAACGCCACGGCCCTGTGCGGCACCCTCGCGGCCGGCGCCCAGCCGAGGGTGTGAGGGCCGGGGACGCCGCTCGTACGTCCGCTCAGGCCCCGTCGCGCGGCGGGCGGTCGTCCGGAGCGCCCGGGCCGCCGGAACCCTCCGGCCCGCCGGTCCCGCCACCCGGCCCGCCGGTCCCGCCACCGGGCCCCCCGGCCCCGTCCCCGTCCTTGGGCGGCCTCGGCTGGGAGGCCGTGAAGCCGCCGAAGCCCCGCCGCATCCGGTCGCCGAGGTCACCGGCGCCGCCCGCGATGTCGTTGACCAGCTTCATCAGGGGGTCCTTGGAGCCGCGCACATGCGTGGCGTAGCTGGACGCCGACTCGCGGAAGGTGTCCCGGACCGAGGTGTCCTTGTCCTCGCCGCGCCGCGGGTAGTGGCCGTCCATGATCCGCTGGTAGTCCCGGGACGCCGCCCACTTCTTCAGCTCGGCGGCCCGCACCGTCGTGAAGGGGTGGGAGCGGGGCAGCACGTTCAGGATCTTCAGCACGGAGTCGCGCAGGTCGCCCCCGGCCTCGTACTCGTCGGCCTGCTCCAGGAACGCGTCCACGTTCATCTCGTGCAGGTGGTTGCCGCCCGCGATCTTCATCAGGCCCCGCATGGAGGCCTGGAGGTCCTGGCCGACCAGCAGACCCGCCCGGTCGGCGGACAGCTCCGACTTGCGGAACCACTCGCGCAGCGCGGTCACGATCGCCATGATCGCCAGGTTGCCCAGCGGGATCCAGGCGACCCGGACCGCGAGGGACGTGAGGAAGAGCAGGACGGTCCGGTAGACCGAGTGCCCGGACAGCGCGTGCCCGACCTCGTGCCCGACGACCGCCCGCATCTCCTCCTCGTCCAGCAGCTCGACGAGGCCCGTGGTGACGACGATGATCGGCTCGTCCAGGCCGATGCACATCGCGTTCGGGGTCGGGTCCTGGTTGACGTACATCGGGGGGACCTTCTCCAGGTCCAGGATGTAGCAGGCGTCGCGCAGCATCACGTTCAGATGGGCGAACTGCCGGTCCGAGACCCGCACCGAGTCGGACAGGAACAGCAGCCTCAGACTCCGCTCGGGCAACAGGCCGCTCAGCGCCTTGAAGACCGTGTCGAAGCCGCTCAGCTTGCGCAGCGCCACCAGGGCGGAACGGTCGGCCGGATGCTCGTACGCACGCGAGGAGATCCCGGGGAAGCGCCTGCGCTGCCTGCTCGGCACGTTCTCGTGCCCGTTGTGCTGGTGGCCGTCGGACATGTCTTCCCCCATGTGCGTGTGTGTGGCCTGTGCGTGTGCCCGGCCCTTTACGAACCCTTGTGCGGCCCTTTGTGCCCCCGAAGCCGAGCCCAGCCTAGGCGGAGATACCGTGGACGGGCAGTGCAACGAAGGAGTCCACGTCATGGCGCACACCCCCCACACCGACTGGCTCGCCACCGCGGCGACGGCGGCGGAGCAGCAAGGGGCGGGGAATCTGCTCCGGGTCGTGCTGATCGTGATGGTGGTGGGCTGTGTGCTGACCGCGTGGTTCCTGCTGCGGGGGTACAAGCGGAAGGACGACTGAGGAGATCCGAAGGTTCCCCGGACCCCTCCGACCGGTCATCGGCCGGTCACCAACGGCGGAGTCGGCGTGATCGCCAGGAAGGCGCCCGCATACGATGAGCGGACGTCTTTATCCCGCCCACACCGGATAGGTCCTGCCGAAGATGAGCTTCCACAGCACCGCTGCCCAGTTTGTCACCCTCGCCTCCGAGGGCGGCGAGGAGCACAGCGGCAACCACCAGAGCCTCAGCCCCTACGTCACCGGCATCGGCGCGTTCGTCATCCTGATGCTCCTGCTGTGGATCACCACCCGGTTCAACCGCGACCGCTGAGCGCGGGGGCAGTGGGCCCGGCAGGAGCCCTCGGGCCGGGCCGGTAGGGTCTGCACGCATGGGAGAGCAGGACATGCCTACCGGTCCGGCGCACGAAACGGCGCACGCGCCGGCGCGTGGCACGCAGAACCGCGCGGTGCCCGCCCGCGCCACCGGCCGGGGCAACGGCCCGTCGCCGTCGGGCAAGCGCCGCCTCGGCGTCATGGGCGGCACCTTCGACCCGGTCCACCACGGGCACCTCGTGGCGGCCAGTGAGGTCGCCGCGCAGTTCCACCTCGACGAAGTGGTGTTCGTGCCCACCGGGCAGCCGTGGCAGAAGAGCCACCGCACGGTCTCCGCGGCCGAGGACCGCTATCTGATGACGGTCGTGGCGACCGTCGAGAACCCGCAGTTCTCGGTGAGCCGCATCGACATCGACCGCGGCGGTCCCACCTACACCGTGGACACCCTCCGCGACCTGCGCGAGCTCAACCCGGACGCCGACCTGTTCTTCATCACCGGCGCCGACGCCCTCGCCCAGATCCTCACCTGGCGCGACAGCGAGGAACTGTTCTCCCTGGCGCACTTCATCGGCGTCACCCGGCCCGGCCACACGCTGACGGACGCCGGACTCCCCAAGGGCGGCGTCTCACTCGTCGAGGTCCCCGCCCTCGCCATCTCCTCCACGGACTGCCGTGCGAGAGTCGCCAAGGGCGATCCCGTCTGGTATCTGGTGCCGGACGGGGTCGTGCGCTATATCGACAAGCGCCAGCTGTACCGCGGCGAGTGAGCCGAGAGGGGCACCGGTGAACGACGGATACGACACGGGCTACGGCGACGGCGGCGACCAGTACGAACTCGTGGGCTACGACGAGTACGGCCGGCCGGTGTACCGCCCGGCCCAGGGCCAGGCCCCGGCCCGGCCCGGCGGGCAGCAGCCGTACGACCCGTACGACCCGTACGCGCAGCAGGGGCAGCACGACCAGCAGGGACAGCACGACCAGCAGGGGCAGCAGTACGGGCAGCAGGGTCAGCAGTACGGGCAGCAGGGCTACGGCTACGACCCGTACACCACTGGCGGACAGCAGCCCGCCCCACAGCCGTACGAGACGTATGACGGCTACGGCTCCCAGACCGGCTACGACACCGGTCGGCAGCCGCCCGCCCCTGGCTACGACGCCTACGACGGCTACGCCTCCGGTACGCAGCAGCAGCCCTCGTACGACCCGTACGGTCAGGCGGCCACCAGCGGCCGGCAGCCCCGGGTCGCCGAGCAGACCGCCTACATCCCGCAGCAGGCGGGCCCGCCCGGGGAACCGGAAGCCCCCGAAGAGACGCCGGATCCCGACCGGGAGTACCGCACCGAGCAGTTCGCCTTCGTCGAGGAGCCGGCCGACGACTCCGAGGACGTCATCGACTGGATGAAGTTCACGGAGAACCGCACCGAGCGCCGGGAGGAGGCCCGACGGCGCGCACGCGCGCGTGTCGTCGCCCTGGTCGTCGTCCTGGCGCTGATCGTGGCCGGCGGCGTCGGCTACCTCTGGTCCGCCGGAAAACTCCCCGGGCTGTCCTCCTCGGACGACAAGACGGGCGGTACGACGGCGGCGGGCGCCCAGAAGCGCGACGTGATCGCCGTCCACCTGCACGACACCACCGGCGGCGGCACCTCCACCGCGCTGCTCGTCGACAACACCACCACCAAGCGGGGCACCGCCGTCCTGGTGCCCAACTCCCTCTCGCTGACCGGCGACGACGGCAGCACCACCACGCTCGCCAAGTCCGTCGACGACGACGGCCCCGACGCCACCAGGACCGCCCTCGACTCGGCCCTCGGCACCGACATCGAGGGCACCTGGCGCCTGGACACGCCCTATCTCCAGATCCTCGTCGACCTGGTCGGCAACATCGAGGTCGACACCGACACCGACGTCCCGGACCCGGCGGCCAAGGACAAGGGCGCCAACCCCCTCGTGCGCAAGGGCGAGGGCCAGACCCTCAGTGGCAAGATGGCCGTCGCCTACGCCACCCATCGCGGCTCCGGCGAGGAGGCGGGCGCCCAGCTGCAGCGTTTCGGGCAGGTCATGCAGGGAGTGCTGCGCAAGCTGTCCTCGGACCCCGCGGCCGCGACGACCACCGTGCAGACCCTCGGGCTGATCCTCGACCCGCCGCTGACCGAGAAGGACCTCGGCTCCTTCCTCGCCGGGCTCTCCGACCTCGCCAAGGGCGGCGACTTCGAGACCGCGCTGCTGCCCGTCCAGGACGACGGCAGGCTCAGCGCCGAGGCCGGTGACGGCATCGTCAAGGAGGTCCTCGGCGGCACCGCCAAGAGCCCCGACAAGGACGCGGCCGTCAGTGTCTCCGTCCGCAACGCCACCGGCGTCGAGGACCGCACCGGCAAGGCCCGCGTCGTCCTCCTCAACGGCGGGTTCACCTTCCTGGAGGGCGGCACCGGGTCCGGCACCGAGGCGGCGTCGAGGGTCGTCTACGCCGAGGCCGCCGACAAGGAGAACGCCGTCCAGGTCGCCAAGACCCTGGGCCTGCCCGCCGGCTCCGTCACCCAGGGCGAGGTCTCCGCGAACGCGAGGGTCTCGGTGGTGCTCGGCCAGGACTACGAACCGGCCTCCTAGAGATCGGCCTCCTGGAGATCGGCCTCCTGAAGACCCGCCCGCCGGAGAGCGGCCCCCTGGAGACCGCTCTCCGGCGGGCGGGTGATTATCACGTGGGCCGCCGTCGGCGGTCGTGAGACCCTTGAGGTCAACCGACCACCGACCCGAAAGCCAGGCAGTGACCGCGACCGACCGCTCCATCGAACTCATCAACACCGCCGCGCAGGCGGCGGCCGACAAGCTCGCGCACGACATCATCGCCTACGACGTCAGCGACGTGCTGTCGATCACGGACGCCTTCCTGCTGGCCTCCGCGCCCAACGACCGCCAGGTCAAGTCGATCGTCGACGAGATCGAGGAGCGGCTCAGCAAGGAACTCGGCGCCAAGCCGGTACGCCGCGAGGGCGACCGCGAGGCCCGCTGGGTCCTGCTCGACTACGTCGACATCGTCGTCCACGTCCAGCACAGCGAGGAGCGCGTCTTCTACGCCCTGGAGCGTCTGTGGAAGGACTGCCCCGAGCTGGAGCTGCCCGCCGAAGCCAAGGAGACCCGCGGCAAGGCGGAGGAGCACGCCAGGCTCCGGGCCGCCGAGGAGGCGACGGAGACCGACGGGGACTGGCGATGAGCGCCACCGGCGAGGTGACGGCCGGACAGCCCGGCCGCGGTCGGCGGATCATCCTCTGGCGGCACGGCCAGACCTCGTGGAACGTGGAGCGCCGCTTCCAGGGCACCACGGACGTCGAGCTGACCGGGACCGGCGTCGCCCAGGCCCGCCGTGCCGCCCAGCTGCTGGTGCACCTGAAGCCCGACGCCATCGTCGCCTCCGACCTCGCGCGCGCCGCGAACACGGCCGCCGAGCTGGCCGCGCTCACCGGCCTGGACGTGACCCTGGAGGAGGGGCTGCGGGAGACCTATGCGGGCGTCTGGCAGGGGCTGACCCACGACGAGATCATCGCCCGGCACGGCGAGGAGTACGCGGCGTGGAAGCGCGGCGAGCCGGTCCGCCGCGGCGGTGGCGAGCTGGAGACCGAGGTGGCCGACCGCGCCGCCCCCGTGGTGCTCCGGCACGCCGAGAAGCTCGCCGGGGACGGCACCCTCGTAGTGGCCAGCCACGGCGGCACGATCCGCACCACCATCGGCCGGCTGCTCGGGCTGGAACCGCACACCTGGGAGAGCCTCGGCGGCCTCACCAACTGCTGCTGGTCCGTCCTGGGCGAGGGCGCCCGCGGCTGGCGTCTGCTCGAGCACAACGCCGGCACGCTGCCGGAACCGGTGCTCGGCGACGACGACTGAGGCGCGGCCGACGGGCCCGGTACCCGGATTTCACTTTCCGGCAGGTCGCAGGCTAAAGTTCTTCTTGTTCGCCCCGCCGAGCGGAGCGAAAGACCATGCGGCCCAGCCGCGTGGCACCAGGGGCTATAGCTCAGTTGGTAGAGCGCCTGCATGGCATGCAGGAGGTCAGGAGTTCAATTCTCCTTAGCTCCACAGCCCACGGACGAATCCCGTCCCCCTCGGGGGGCGGGATTTTTCGTTTGCGCCCGCTTGAGCAACGGGAGTCCCACAGGCGTATAGCCCTGTGAGGCTCCGTGTCCGG
The DNA here is from genome assembly GCF_044762405.1 of Streptomyces sp. NPDC097107. Lineage (NCBI taxonomy): Bacteria > Bacillati > Actinomycetota > Actinomycetes > Kitasatosporales > Streptomycetaceae > Streptomyces > Streptomyces sp. NPDC097107. The sequence goes on from NZ_JBIWEF010000013.1 coordinate 151,316, forward strand.
ACTGGTACTGAGGCGTCGCTGACCGTATTGGCCCGGTCGTGGCAGAATCAAACGGCCGGAAGGGGACCGCGACCCGACGGGAGGGAGTGGCGATGCCTGCGAGCATCCTCGAGGAGGTCGGTCACCTCCTCGGCGGAGCGGTGACACGGAACACGGTCACCCGCCTCAGCTGCCCTTCCTGCGGTTCCGGGCACGTGGCCCAAGTCCTCGGCGACAACGGCGGAATCTCGTACGTGTGCACGGCCTGCGGCCACAGCTGGAGCTGATCGATGGGTGCACACAGGCGAAAGTGCGACTGGTGCGGCAGCGGCACCCCGATCGTGCGGGACATGGAGCCGGTCAATCCGGACTACCAGTACTGGTGCGAGGAGTGCGCGCGGGCGCTGATCATAAAGGGCGACCCGATCGAGACGTACCGCGAACTCGAGGGCGAGCCGATCTACGGCCGGCTCCTCGAGGAGCACTGCACGCTCAAGCGGTTCTACTCGTTCGTCACGGCGTAGCGGGCCTGCTCGTCATGGCCTGACAGCTTGCGCAAGGGGTAAGGCGGGCAAACTGGAAACGATTTGGTGTTGTGCCCGGTCGACCGTGTAATGTTGGCGTCGCCGCCGGGGAGACCGGGCGGCAGACAGCAAGGGGCTATAGCTCAGTTGGTAGAGCGCCTGCATGGCATGCAGGAGGTCAGGAGTTCAATTCTCCTTAGCTCCACAGGAACAAGGGAAACCCCCGGATCATCGATCCGGGGGTTTCCTCGTGCTCGGTGGTCGCGCGCTCAGCGGCCGAGCGCGCGGCGGCCGCGGCCCTGGGACAGGACCGGCAGGTTGGTGCGCGAGGACGGCGCCTGCCCGCGGGTGTCCTCCTCGATGCGCAGGGCGAGCGCGGGACAGCGGCGCACCGCGCGGACCGCCTTGGCCTCCGCGAAGCGCGGTACGTCGGCCTGCGCGACGGTCGGGAAGCCGTCGGCGCCGAGCTGGAAGACCTCCGGGAGGATGTCCGCGCACAGGCCGTGGCCCCGGCACAGCGTCCAGTCGACGTAGATCTTCTGACGGCTGGTCCCGTTCTCGTCTCCGCCGCCGCCCGGGATGCCCGTAGGGGTCCCGCCGCCCTCCAGGAGCGGCAGTACACCTTCCACGGGCCGCCCGCAGCCGTTGCCGAGGACATGGGCGGCGAGGTCGTCCGTGAACGCCGTGAGGGTCGACTCGAGGAACATCGCCGAGCCGTCCGGGTGCGAGCAGGCGCCGCGCCGCTTCACGTTCCGCGCGACCTGCTTGACCGCCTCCAGGGCGGCCGGCCCCCCGCCGTTCAGGATGTCCTCCAGACCGCGCGCGGCGGCCGGCAGGCCCAGATAGCAAGGGCCGCACTGGCCCGCGCTCTCCTCCGCCAGCCACTGCGCCACCCGCAGCGACTCGCCCAGTGGGCAGGTGTCCTGACTGATCGGCAGGATCGCGCCCGCACCCAGCGAGCCGCCCACCTGCTGCAGGGAGTTGCGGGAGACGATCGCCTCGTCGACGGTCGCCGCGTCGATCCACTTGCCGTGGTAGCCGCCGGTCAGCACGCCCTGCGGCACCGGTGGCGCGCCGGCGAGCTGGAGGACGTAGCGCAGCGGCACGCCCGTCGGCACCTCGATGACCATCGGTCGGGCCACCGCGCCGGAGACGGTGAGCATGACGGTGCCCGGCTCGTCGTACAGGCCGGTGTTGCCGTAGCGCTCCGGGCCGATGCGGGCGGCGATCGCCAGCTGGGCGAAGGTCTCGGCGTTGGACAGCAGGGTCGGCGCGCCGCCGACGCCGCTCTTCGAAGCGCTGATCTTGCGGCCGGGCGGGATCGCCGGGCCGCCGTCGATGGAGCGGACCAGCGAGGCCGCCGCGCCGGTGACCATGCGGACCGGATTGCGCTGCACGCGCGCGCGGAGGGCGGATCGGCGCCCGTTGCTCAGTCCGCGTTCGGCGAGGGCGGCCTCCATGGAGCGCTGGGTGGACTCGCGGGTGACGCCGATGACGAGCGTGCGGGCACCCATGGCCTCGGCGCACAGCAGCGCGCCGTCCAGGATCAGGTGCGGGGCGCGGTTGATGAGCACCGTGTCCTTGCGGCAGGCCGGCTCGTCCTCGCTGCCGTTGACGACCACGACGGGCCGTACGCCGCGCTTGATCGCCGCTTCGGCGACCGAGCGCAGCTTCTTGTGGAAGGGGAAGCCCGCGCCGCCGCGGCCCTTCAGGCCGATGCGTTCGGAGAGCTGCGCGAGCTGCTCACCGCCCAGCGGTTCGAGCGGACCGTGCACCTTGAGGTGCATCGGCAGATCCAGGCGCTCGACAAGGTCGAAGCCCGACGTGAGCTGGGGAAGACCGACCACGCGGACTTCGGGGACGTCGGGCAGGGCCTCGTTCACTTAAAAGCCTCCGGAAGGCGTGTTCCAAGGTTCGCCCGAACCCGGTGCGTCGAAGTCGTAGGACGCGTCGTAGGGCGACGCACCGGGGGGCGCACCGGGGGTTTGTTCAGTGGCGGGACCGCTGTTGTACGTGTCGTTCGGGTAGTACGTGTCGTAGACGGTGTTCGTCTCATTGGTGTCGTACACGTCACTCGAGCCGTAGCCCGACGCGTCCGTATTGCCGTAGACCGGGATGGTGTGTCCGGTGTCGTTGAGCGGGTCGTAGGCCGACCGGGGTGCCTCACCGACCGGGGGCGGCGACGGGACGGGCCAGCTGCCCGAGGTGCTGCCGCCACCGTCCACGAGGGGCATCGCCTCGGTGGGACGCATGTCCGTCGGCAGCTGGGCGGACGTGGTCGCCTCGGCCGCCAGAGGCCGCCGGCGCGTGCCGGAGGAGCCGGACACGGCGCGGTAGGCCGCCGCGAAGCCGCCTGCGGGCTCCGGCGGCGTGAGGCGCTCCGCGGGCTCGTACAGGGGCGCGGACGGGGGAGTCGCGCGGGGTTGCGACGCCCCGGCGCTCTCGTAGCCCGGCAGCGCGGACGTCGCCGTGGTCCGGGCCCGCCTCTCCTCCAGTTCCTCGCGGGCCATCCGTTCCCCGGTCCCGAGGAACCCGGCGATCTTGTCGGCGACCCTGCGTTTGACCGGGCGGGGCGCCGCGCGCAGCGCCAGGGCGGCCATGACGCCGAGCACGGACAGGCCGTACAGGAACAGGAACACCGGCTTCGCCGCGCGACCCGCGTAGAGCCCGTGCAGCAGGGCCAGGCACCACGCCGGGTAGGCCAGCATGTGCATGGCCCGCCAGCGGGCGGCCACGGGGGACGCGGACGCGAAGCGGTTGCGCAGGGCGCCGGTGACGCCAACGAAGATCATGAGCATGCTGGCCAGGGTGCCGAAGCCGATCAGGACGCTCCGGCCGCCGAACGACTCGTCGTCCGTGGCCAGGAGTCCGAACGGGACCACCGCGGCAACCCAGGTGGTGTGGTCCAGGGCCAGCTTGACCCCGATGTGCACCAGCAGGAACACGACCGCGGCGACCGCGGTGATCCGGTGAACCGCCTGGGCCAGGATCCGCTGGCGGGTGTCGAGGACGATCCGGTCCTGGGCGACGAGTCCCCAGATCACCGAGCAGCTGAGGAGGACGAGGGAGAGGACGCCGGCACCGAAGTTGAGGAACTCCGCGAAGGTGTCGTCCGCCGTGCTGTCGTTCGTCACCACGGCAGACCTCCCCACGTCGCGGACGCGAGGGAAGAGGGCGAGCTGTTGCTGCGGGGGTGGATCGAGGGAGGGTTCGAGGGGTTCATGGGGCAACTCCGGAGCGGTTCGGGGTAGCGGTCCCGGTGCCGCACTCTAAGTGGCGCCATACCCGTGAGTACGAGGTTTGAGTTATTGCGTTGTTATCAAACGACAATGCGTTCGTACTGATGTCCCTTAGTGGTCGTTACGCGAAGTAACCTTTGACCTTGGTTCAGGTTTGCCGGCCGTGAGGCGCGGTGCGGGAGGCCGTGCGGGTGGCCGGAAGCCCGTCGCGGCCCGCTCGGCGACTGCGGTACCCTGACGCCATGCGTGCCGTACGCCTTCTGCTTAGCGAGCCGCGCTGATCAGTCCCGACCCCGGTCGTAGTCCGGTGGCCGGAATCAGCGCGGCGTCCCCTCCTGTGCGAGGGGATTTTTCATTTCCCGGCATTCGCAGCCGCTGGTCTTGAATGTCGCAGCCGCCGGCAGAGACGATCGATGGAGCTTTGAGGATCATGAGCGAGACGAACCCCGCGGCGACCGCCCCTGTGCCGGCGGACGCCGCGCCGCACCGCTACACGGCTGCCATGGCCGCCGAGATCGAGGCACGCTGGCAGGACTTCTGGGACGCCGAGGGGACGTACGCCGCGCCGAACCCCAAGGGTGACCTGGCGGGCGACCCGGAGCTGGCCGTCAGGCCCAAGAAGTTCATCATGGACATGTTCCCGTACCCCTCCGGTGCCGGCCTGCACGTCGGCCACCCCCTGGGCTACATCGCCACCGACGTCTTCGCCCGCTTCCAGCGGATGACCGGCCACAACGTCCTGCACACCCTGGGCTTCGACGCCTTCGGCCTGCCCGCGGAGCAGTACGCCGTGCAGACCGGCACGCACCCGCGCGTGTCCACCGAGGCCAACATGAAGAACATGCAGAGCCAGCTGCGCCGGCTGGGCCTGGGCCACGACAAGCGGCGGTCGTTCGCCACGATCGACCCCGAGTACTACAAGTGGACCCAGTGGATCTTCCTGCAGATCTTCAACTCCTGGTACGACGAGAAGGCACGCAAGGCCCGCCCGATCGCCGAGCTGGTCGCCCGGTTCGAGTCCGGTGAGCGTGCCGTCCCCGGCCACCCCGGGCGCGCGTGGAACGCCCTGAGCGACGCCGAGCGCGCCGACGTGCTGGGCGGCTTCCGCCTGGCCTACGCCTCCGACGCGCCCGTCAACTGGTGCCCCGGCCTGGGCACCGTGCTGGCCAACGAGGAGGTCACCGCCGACGGCCGCTCCGAGCGCGGCAACTTCCCCGTCTTCAAGTCCAAGCTGCGCCAGTGGAACATGCGCATCACCGCCTACGCCGACCGGCTGCTGGACGACCTGGACGAGCTGGACTGGCCCGAGGCCATCAAGCTGCAGCAGCGCAACTGGATCGGCCGCTCCGAGGGCGCCCGCGTCGACTTCCCCGTCGACGGCGAGCGCATCACCGTCTTCACCACCCGCCAGGACACCCTGTTCGGCGCGACCTACATGGTGCTGGCGCCCGAGCACCCGCTGGTCGAGAAGTTCACCCCGGCCGCCTGGCCCGAGGGCACGCACGACGTGTGGACCGGCGGTCACGCGACCCCGACCGAGGCGGTGGCGGCGTACCGCGCGCAGGCCGCGTCCAAGTCCGACGTCGAGCGGCAGGCCGAGGCCAAGGACAAGACCGGCGTCTTCATCGGCGCCTACGCGACCAACCCGGTCGACGGCGAGCAGGTTCCGGTCTTCATCGCCGACTACGTGCTGATGGGCTACGGCACGGGCGCGATCATGGCCGTTCCGGCGCACGACACCCGCGACTTCGAGTTCGCGCGCGCCTTCGAGCTGCCGATCCGCTGCGTCGTCGAGCCGGCCGACGGCCGGGGCACCGACCCGGCGTCGTGGGAGGACGCCTTCGTCTCCTACGACGCGAAGATCATGAACTCGTCGAACGGCGAGATCAGCCTGGACGGCCTGGGCGTCGTCGAGGCCAAGGAGCGCATCACCGAATGGCTGGAGCGGACCGGCGCCGGCGAGGGCACCGTCAACTTCCGCCTGCGCGACTGGCTGTTCAGCCGCCAGCGCTACTGGGGCGAGCCCTTCCCGATCGTCTACGACGAGGACGGCATCGCCCACTCCCTGCCCGAGTCGATGCTGCCCCTGGAGCTGCCCGAGGTCGAGGACTACTCCCCGCGCACCTTCGACCCGGACGACGCCGACACCCGGCCCGAGACCCCGCTGTCGCGCAACGAGGACTGGGTGAACGTCACCCTGGACCTGGGTGACGGCCGCGGCCCGCGCCGGTTCCGCCGCGAGACCAACACCATGCCCAACTGGGCCGGCTCCTGCTGGTACGAGCTGCGCTACCTGGACCCGCACAACAGCGAGCAGCTGGTCGACCCCGAGATCGAGCAGTACTGGATGGGCCCGCGCGAGGGCCTGCCGCACGGCGGCGTCGACCTGTACGTCGGCGGCGCGGAGCACGCCGTGCTGCACCTGCTGTACGCGCGCTTCTGGTCCAAGGTCCTGTTCGACCTGGGGCACGTCTCCTCGGCCGAGCCGTTCCACAAGCTGTTCAACCAGGGCATGATCCAGGCCTACGTCTACCGGGACAGCCGCGGCATCGCGGTGCCGGCCGCCGAGGTGGAGGAGCGCGACGGCGCGTACTACTACCAGGGCGAGAAGGTCTCCCGGCTGCTGGGCAAGATGGGCAAGTCCCTGAAGAACGCGGTCACTCCCGACGAGATCTGCGCCGAGTACGGCGCCGACACCCTGCGCCTGTACGAGATGGCGATGGGCCCGCTGGACGTCTCCCGGCCGTGGGACACGCGCGCGGTGGTGGGCCAGTTCCGCCTGCTGCAGCGGCTGTGGCGCAACGTCGTCGACGAGAACACCGGCGAGGTGACGGTCGCGGACGTCGCGGACGCGGACATCGACGCGGACACCCTGCGCGCCCTGCACAAGGCCATCGACGGCGTGCGGCAGGACCTGGAGGGCATGCGGTTCAACACCGCCATCGCCAAGGTCACCGAGCTGAACAACCACCTGACGAAGGTGGGCGGCGTGGTCCCGCGCACGGTCGCCGAGCGCCTGGTGCTGCTGGTCGCGCCGCTGGCCCCGCACGTCGCCGAGGAGCTCTGGCGCAAGCTGGGGCACACGGACTCGGTCGTCCACCACGACTTCCCGGTGGCCGATCCCGCCTACGTCGCCGACGAGGCCGTGACCTGCGTCGTGCAGATCAAGGGCAAGGTCAAGGCACGGCTGGAGGTCGCCCCGTCCATCTCCGAGGAGGATCTGGAGAAGGCGGCGCTGGCCGACGAGAAGGTCGTGGCCGCGCTGGGCGGGGCCGGGATCCGCAAGGTGATCGTGCGTGCGCCGAAGCTGGTGAACATCGTCCCGGCGTAAGGCCGGCGCCGCGGTACCGCTGGGCTCGGGGTAGTCCCCTACGGGGAGGTTCCGGATCCGGTACGGGCAGGTTCGGGGTTCTGCTGGAACCCTGGGCCTGCCCGTTGCGTTTACCGTGGAAGAGCGGCGCGGCGGGTGCCGTGCCGCGGCCCGCCGGTCCGCGGGCCGGACGCTCGGAGGAGGAGCTTCGTGGAAGCAGTGATCGCAGTCTTCGGTCTGCTTTTCGTGCTCGCCCTCGTGCTGGGCGCCTACGCCACGGTGAAAGCCGTCGGCGCGGCCAAACGCAGCGTGGACCGCGGCATCACCCAGGCCCGCCGCACCGTCGAGGACCACACCCTGCGGGCCAAGTCCCTCGTCCAGATGGGTCCGGCGGGCGAGCTCGCGCAGCTGCGGCTGGCGCTGCGCACGTCGATGCGGGCCACGCAGGACGCGCTGCACGCGGGCGTGGCCGAGGACGAGTCCCTCAAGGAGTCCCTCGCCCTCTTCGAGCGGCTCAGCGCGCACGGGTTCGAACTGGACGGCGAGCTCAGGCGGCTGGAGGCCGAACCGGACCGCGCCACGCTCGCCGAGCGCCTTCCCACGCTGCGCGAGCGCACCGAGCGCATCATCCATTCGGCGGAGTCCCTGCGCTGGGCGGCCCGCGACCGGGCTCACCGTTTCGCCGACGACGACCTGGACTCCCTGAGCGCACAGATCGACGTCGAGGCCGGTGCCCTGCGGCACTGGACGGAGACGGAGCCCGCCGCCGCGCCGCCGCCCTGGCCCGAGGCGCCGGGCACCGATGCCCCGGCCACCCGGCAGAGTTGGCCTCAGACCCCGCAGCACCCGGGCCAGGAACCGGCGGAGGAACCGGCGCGGCCCGCCATCGCACCGCCCGGCCCGAGCCCCGTGTACCCCTGGCAGAAGAAGGCCCGTCCGGAGAACACGACCTGACCACGGACCTGTGAACGCCCGGTCGTCGGGGCCGGGCTGCCGTATGGGCGCTACGGCAGGTAACCTCCAGCTCATGTCCCGCCATGTCGCGATCGTCACGGATTCAACGGCCTACCTCCCGGCCCGGACGATGGAGCGGCACGGCATCACCGCGGTACCCCTGACCGTCGTCCTGGGCGACCGGGCGCTGGAGGAGGGCACCGAGATCTCGACCCGCTCGCTGGCCCAGGCCCTGCAGAAACGGCGGCCGGTCACCACCTCCCGCCCCAGCCCCGAACTCTTCGCCGAGACCTACCGCAGGATCGCCGAGTCCGGCGCGGACGGCATCGTCTCCCTCCACCTCTCCGCCGAACTCTCCGGCACGCACGACGCGGCCGTCGTCGCCGCGCGGGAGGCGGCGGTTCCCGTGCGTGTAGTGGACACCGGGATGATCGCGATGGCCCTCGGATTCTGCGCGCTCTCCGCAGCGGAGGCGGCGGACGCGGGGGGCACGGTGGACGAAGCGGTCACGGCCGCGGAGAAGCGGGCCGCGGGGACATCTGCCTACTTCTACGTCGACACCCTCGACTATCTGCGTCGAGGCGGCCGGATCGGGGCGGCCCAGGCGCTGTTCGGTTCCGCTCTCGCGGTGAAGCCCCTGCTGCAGCTGGGCGGCGGCCGTATCGAGCCCCTGGAGAAGGTCCGGACGGCGTCCAAGGCCATCGCCCGGCTGGAGGAGATCGTCGCCGACCGGGCGGGCAGCGCACCCGTCGACATCGCCGTCCACCATCTCGCCGCCCCCGACCGGGCGTCGGCCCTGGCGGACCGCCTGCGGGACCGGGTGCCCGGGCTGGCCGACCTGCATGTGAGCGAGGTCGGCGCGGTGATCGGGGCGCACACGGGGCCAGGGCTGCTGGGGGTCGTGGTCTCGTCGCGGTGAGGGGCTGTCGCGCGTCACGGTCGCGGGTCAGGGTTTCGCGTCAAGGTTCAGCGTCACCCGTGCGGGGGCCGGGGTTGTCCACAACCTGGGGGTAGTCCCCGGGAATTGAGCATGATCATCGCGGGTGTGCCGAGGTGCCCGATCCTCGTCGCATGGCTCTTCGATCACGCTCACGCACGGCTACCGCCACCAGTGGCCCGGGCCGTGACCCGGCCTCCGACGGCCGGCTCCGCAACCGCCGCTCGCCCAGCTCCGTCGGCCGGGCGCGGCACAGGCGCCGTCCCGCGCCGGCGGAGGAGCTCCGCCGACGTGCGGAGGCGCTCTTCGTCGGACCCGTCGGACCCGTCGGACCCGACGGACATGCCGGACGCGCCAGACATGCCGGACGCGCCGGGTCCGCCGGGCAGGGGAGCGAGCCGGGGACAGGGCCGCCGCCGACCTGGAGCCGCGATGCCGGGCGCCCGCAGGGAGCCGGAGACGGTGGCAGGGCACGGGGGGACGTAGCGGGGGCGGAAGAAGGAGGGGCGGAAGAAGGAGGGGCGCAAGAAGGAGACACGCACGGAGGGAGTGCGCAGGAAGGGGGAGCGTCGCCGGTCGCCTTCGATGGCGCCGCGGCGACCCGGCGGGAACGGGCGGGGCAGGCGCTGCGGGAGCGGATGCCCGTGTGGCTGCAGACGCGGTGCGGACTGGAGCGCCGCAGCGTGGCCGCGCTCACGGTGCTGCTCGTCGTCGCGGTGGTCTTCGCCGCACAGCACTTCTGGACCGGTCGCACCCAGCCCGTTTCGGCGCCCGAGGTGGTGCGGGAGGCGGCGGCGTTCGGCGCGGGGGGAGCGGACGAGGCGGCGGGAGCGGGCCCCACGGCCGGCCCGCCCAGGGGCCCGGCCGAGGGCCCGGCCACGGCCACGGTCGGGACCGAGATCGTGGTGGACGTCGGCGGCAAGGTCCGCAAGCCCGGAATCCATCGCCTTCCGGCAGGGTCACGGGTCGCGGACGCCCTGCGCGCCGCGGGAGGCGTGCGATCCGGTGCCAGGACCGACGGGCTGAACCGGGCGCGCTTCCTGGTGGACGGCGAGCAGGTGCTCGTGGGCGCTTCCGCGCCGGTCGCGCCGGCCGGCCCGGGCGGCACCGCCCCCGGCGGGCCGGGCGCCCCGGTAGCGGGGGCCGCGCCCGCGGCACCGGTCTCCCTCAACACGGCGACCGCCGACCAGCTCGACACCCTGCCGGGCGTCGGCCCCGTGCTGGCCCGGCACATCATCGACTACCGCACCCAGCACGGCGGCTTCCGCTCGGTGGACGAGCTGCGCGAGGTGAACGGCATCGGCGAGCGCCGCTTCGCCGACCTGCGCAACCTCGTGCGGCCATGAGCACGGACGCGAGCACGGCCATGAGCGTGCGGACGAGGTTGCCGAGCGGGGAGGCGGAGCCCACCGACCACCTGACCGCGTCCCCGCGCGCAGCCGTGCACGCCGCCTCCGGGCATCGGCTCGGTGCGGCGCATCCCCGGCAGGACGGGCCCACGGACCTGCGGCTGGTGCCGCCCGCGCTCGCGGCCTGGGCGAGTGCGGCGCTGATGCCGGACGTGCCGGCCGGGTGGGCGGTGGGCCTCCTGATCGGCGTTCTGGCCCTGTCCGGCGCGCTGCTGCTGGTGGCACGGAGGCAGCGCACGCGGAGGCAGCGCACGACGCGCGGACGGCACCGCGCGACGGCCGCCGCCCTGCTCCTCTGCGTCGCCGCGTCCGCCACCTCGGCCGCGCTGCACGGCGCGGATCTGCGCCGGGGGCCCGTGCCGGCGCTGGCACGGCAGTACGCCACCGTCACCGCCGAGTTGGAGATCACCGCCGACCCCCGCCTCACCCGGCCCCGCGTCCGGGGGAACCGGGCCGTGCCGCCCACCGTGCTGATCGAGGCCGACGTACGACGGGTGACGGAAGCGGACGGGACGGAGGTGACGACACGGACGCCGGCGCTGCTGCTCGTGGACGTGGCCGAGGGCGACCGCGAGGGCAGGGGCAAGGGCGAGAGTGAGGGGTCACCGGACCGGGCCTCCGCGGGGGCCGCGGACGACGCGCGGCTCACCCGTGCCGGGCCCGGCATCTCGCGCTGGCTGGGACTGTTGCCGACGACGCGGATCCTCGTCACCGCCCGGTCGGCGCCCCCGAGGGGGAGCGGGGACCGGATCGCCGCCGTGCTGCGGGTACGGGGCGGTCGGGAGGCGCCGGAGGTGGTGGCAGGGCCGTCGGGAGCACAGCGGCTGGCGGGACGACTGCGGGCCGGGCTGCGGGAGGCCACCGAGGGGCTGCCGGCGGACGCGCGGGCGCTGCTGCCGGGGCTGGTCGTCGGTGACACGTCGCGTATCACGCCGGAGCTGGAGGAGGCGTTCAAGGAGACCGACCTCGCGCACACGCTGGCCGTGTCCGGGGCCAACTTCACGATCGTGCTGGCGCTGCTGCTCGGACCGCCCGGACTGGCCCAGCGCAGCGAGCGCCGAGGGCTGGCGCCCCGTCTCGGTATCTCCCTGCGGACGACCGCGCTGCTCGGCGGGGTGCTGGCACTCGCCTTCGTCGTAGTGTGCCGGCCCGACCCGAGCGTGCTGCGGGCCGCCGCCTGCGGGGCCGTCGCCCTGCTCGCCCTGGCCACCGGACGCCGCAGATCGCTGCTCCCGGCGCTGGCGACGGCGGTGCTCCTCCTGGTGCTGTACGACCCGGGGCTGGCCCGCAGTTACGGTTTCCTGCTCTCCGTGCTGGCCACCGGGGCGCTGCTCACGCTGGCCCCGCGCTGGAGCGCGGCGTTGCGCCGGCGCCGGGTTCCTCCTCGGCTCGCCGAGGCGCTGGCCGCCGCGGGCGCGGCCCAGGCCCTGTGCGCGCCGGTCGTCGCCGTGCTGTCGGCGCGGGTGAGCCTGGTGGGGGTGCCCTGCAATCTGCTCGTGGAGTTCGCGGTCGCGCCGGCCACGGTGCTGGGGTTCGCAGCACTGGCGACGGCACCGGTGGCGATGCCGGTGGCCGAAGGGCTCGCCTGGTGCGGAGGTTGGCCGGCCGAGTGGATCGCGGGGATCGCCCGTACCGGGGCCGCGCTGCCCGGCGCGGGAGTGGACTGGCCTGGCAGCTGGGCCGGGGCGGCGCTGCTCGCCCTCGTCACGCTGGGCGTGCTGCTCGTCGGCCGACGGTTGCTGAGGCATCCGTGGTGGTGCGGTGTGTGCGCGGTGCTGCTGGTGCTGGCGGTGGTGCGGCCACCGCCGCTGGCCCGGGTGATCACGGGGTGGCCTCCGCCGGGGTGGCGGATGGTGATGTGCGACGTGGGACAGGGCGACGCCATGGTGCTCGCGGCCGGTGAGGGCGCGGGCGTCGTGGTGGACACCGGACCCGACCCGGCGCTGGTCGACCACTGTCTGCGCTCCCTCGGCATCACCCGCGTCCCGCTCGTGGTGCTGACCCACTTCCACGCCGACCATGTGGCGGGTCTGCCCGGGGTGTTGCGGGGGCGTTCGGTGGGCGCGATCGAGACGACCGCCCTCGAAGAACCCGCGGACCAGGCCGAGTCCGTCCGCAGGCAGGCGACGGCACGGCGGATTCCCCTGCGGCACGCCTCCGCCGGGGAAGAACGGCGGTCCGGCCCCCTGTCCTGGCAGGTGGTCTGGCCGCCACCGACCCCGCCGAAGGCCCCGCCACCGACCCGGCCGGAGGTCCCGCCACCGACCCCGCCGAAGGCCCCGCCACCGACCCGGCCGGAGGTCCCGCCACCGACCCCGCCGAAGGTCCCGCCACCGACCCCGCCGGCGACCGCGGCGCCGGTCTTCCCGACGAGCACGGAAGGACCCAACGACGCCAGCGTCACCCTCCTGGTGCGGACGGCGGGACTGCGTCTGCTGCTGCTCGGGGACCTGGAGCCCCCGGCACAGCGGGAGCTGGCGAGATCACCGGCGGGAGCGGCGCTGGAAGGGGTCGACGTGCTGAAGGTGGCCCATCACGGCTCCGCTCACCAGGATGCCGGCCTCATACGGAAGGTGGCCCCACGGCTCGCGCTCATCAGCTGCGGCGAGGACAACACCTACGGGCACCCGGCCCCCGGCACCGTCGAGGCGCTGCGCGCCCGGGGCGCGACGGTGCTGCGGACGGACCGGGACGGGGCGCTGGCGGTTACCGGCACGGGCAGGTCGTTGCGGGTGGCGCGAGACTGAGGGCATGGATGCAACACAGGTCGACGCCTACCTCCGCCGCCTGGGAGCCGAGTACCCGGCGTGGCCCACCGCCGGCGCCCTGCGTGAGCTGCACCTTCGTCACCTGCGGACGGTGCCGTTCGAGAACCTGTCCGTCCATCTGGGCGAGGAGATCGTGCTGGAGGAGGGGCGGCTGCTGGACAAGGTGGTGGGCGCGCGGCGGGGCGGGTTCTGCTACGAACTGAACGGTCTCTTCGGCGCGTTGCTCACGGCGCTCGGGTATGAGGTCACGCTGCTCGCGGCGCGGGTGTACGGGGACGGGAGCAGGCTCGGGATCCCGTTCGACCACCTGGCGCTGCGGGTGCGGACGGTGGACGGGGGCGATCTGCTGGCGGACGTCGGGTTCGGGGCGCACAGTCACGGTCCGCTGGAGTTCGCGGAGCGGGGTGAGCAGAAGGATCCGGGAGGCACGTTCCAGGTCGTCGAGGCGGGTCCGGACGCGGCCGGGGTGCGCGGCGGGCACGACTCGGCCAGGGCGGCCGACCTGGACGTGCTGCGGGACGGGAAGCCCGTGTACCGGGTGGAACCGCGCCCGCGGGTGCTCGGCGACTTCGAGTCCGGCGCGTGGTGGCACAGCACGTCGCCCCAGTCGCACTTCCTCCAGTCGCCGGTCTGCTCGCGGGTCACGAAGGACGGAGGGAGGATCACACTGAGCGGCCGCAGGCTCGTGTCGACGGCCGGCGACGGTCGCCGGGAGGAGCGTGAGCCCGCCACGGACGAGGAGGTACTCGCGGCCTACCGGGAGTACTTCGGCATCCACCTCGACGAGGTGCCGACCGTGCCCGGACTGTGAGGATCCGCGGCGTCCGGTGTGGCGATATCGGGCCACACAGGGCTACTCATGCCACTCATGCGCACTCCCAGCACATGCGCCGGTTTCCCTTGATGTAGTCCCGTGTTGCCTCGAAAACCCCATCGGTGATCGAATGTTTCTTCGTCAACTAGTTTTCTCACGTCGTGCAGAGGGTGTCGCAGATGATCGGCCGCTGGCTGGGAAGCCGAACGAAGCGGATGCAACGGACGGGTCCCCTGGCGGCGGTGCGGCTCCCGCCGAACGCGGGCGTGCTGAACTGCCGGGTCCTCGGCCCCGTCAACGAGCCGATTCCGCACGCTGAGTTCACGGTCAGCGACACCATGGGGCGCAAGGTGGTCGGCGGCGGGACGGATCCCTTCGGGTCGTTCGTGGCGACGGTGCCGACGGGGGAGTACAGACTCGCGGTGTCCGCCGAGGGTTACACGCCGTACCGGGCGTCCGCGACCGTCACCGAGGACGCGCCGGCCTCGCTCGGCGACGTGACCCTGCAAGTGGCCCAGCCTCCGGAGCTGCCCGCGCCGGGCGACTGGGAGATCGAGCCGGCGCACTCGTCGATCGCGTTCACCGCACGGCACATCGGGCTGGCCCGGATCCACGGCCGGTTCAACTCCTTCGCGGGCGCGGTGCGGATCGGCGACGACATGGAGCAGTCCGCGATGCACGTGGTCATCGACGCGGCCTCCATCGACACCAACGTGACGATGCGCGACGACCATCTGCGGTCGGGGGACTTCCTGGACGTGCGGCGGTTCCCGACCCTGGAGTTCTACAGCGACCGGTTCACGCACCGGGGCGGCAACCGGTGGGCCGTCACGGGAGCGCTCTCCCTGCACGGCGTGACGCGCACGGTCACCCTGGACGCCGAGTATCTCGGCCTGGGCAACGGCATGGAGGGCGAGGCGCGGGCGGCCTGCCGCGCCACCACCGAGCTGCACCGCGACGACTTCACCGTGAGCTGGCAGACCATGCTGGCACGCGGCATCGCCGTGGTCGGGCCCAGCATCAGGATCGGCCTCGACATCCAGATCGTGCCCAAGGGCTGACGCGGCACCGACCTGACCATCCGCCCTGCCGCGCGGTGTCCGACAATGGCACCCGTGAGTGATGTGAGACATGTGCTGGTGCTGCCCGACCGCGACGCCGCGGAGGAGGCGGCCCAGGCGCTCGGTGAGCGCTTCGGACTCGACGAGGAACCCCGACTGCTCCGGGACGCCCTGGCCGGCGAGGACGACGCCGAGGACGCCCAGTGGCTCGTCGTACTGCGCGACGAGAGGGAGCGGCTGGACCCCCGCGAACTCGACGAGTTCGCGGGGGAGTGGGAGGGCTGGCGCGAGGAACCCTAGGGCCCGACGGCGTCGGCGGCGAAGTCCGTTGTCAGTGGTGCGTGCGATGCTTGTCGCGATGGCCAGGAAGACTGCGAATGACGACCCTCTCGCCCCGGTGACGCTTGCCGTGGGCCAGGAGGACCTCCTGCTCGACCGTGCCGTGCGGGAGGTGGTGGCCGCCGCGAAGGCCGCCGACGCCGACACGGACGTACGCGACCTGACCCCCGACCAGCTGCAGCCCGGCACCCTCGCCGAGCTCACCAGCCCCTCGCTCTTCGCCGAGCGCAAGGTCGTGGTCGTACGCAATGCGCAGGACCTGTCCGCCGACACGGTCAAGGACGTGAAGGCCTATCTCGGCGCACCCGCCGAGGAGATCACCCTGGTCCTGCTGCACGCGGGCGGCGCGAAGGGCAAGGGCCTGCTGGACGCAGCCCGGAAGGCGGGGGCGCGCGAGGTGGCGTGCCCGAAGATGACGAAGCCCGCCGACCGGCTGGCCTTCGTACGGACGGAGTTCCGTACCGCCGGGCGCTCGGCCACCCCCGAGGCGTGCCAGACGCTGGTCGACGCCATCGGCAGCGACCTGCGGGAGCTGGCCTCGGCGGTGTCCCAGCTGACCGCGGACGTCGAGGGCACGATCGACGAGGCGATCGTCGGGCGGTACTACACGGGACGGGCCGAGGCCTCCAGCTTCACGGTCGCCGACCGGGCGGTCGAGGGACGGGCGGCGGAGGCGCTGGAGGCGCTGCGCTGGTCGCTGGCGACCGGAGTGGCACCGGTGCTGATCACCAGCGCGCTGGCGCAGGGCGTGCGGGCGATCGGGAAGCTGTCCTCCGCCCGCGGTGGGCGCCCCGCCGACCTCGCCCGTGAGCTGGGGATGCCGCCGTGGAAGATCGACCGCGTCCGGCAGCAGATGCGCGGCTGGACCCCGGACGGAGTCTCCGTGGCCCTGCGCGCGGTGGCCGAGGCGGACGCGGGGGTGAAGGGCGGCGGGGACGATCCCGAGTACGCCCTGGAGAAGGCCGTGGTGACGATCGCCCGCGCGGCCCGTTCGCGGGGACGGGCGTAAGGGGCGTAAGACCTCACACAGACCGAAGGCCCCGGCGTCCGTCCTGGGGAAGGACGGCCACCGGGGCCTTCGGATCAAGCTCGTGGATCCATGCCCGCGTGGCGAACGCAGGCCGCGCACGGATCCTGGGTGCCGGACGGGAGCGGATGAGAGAGGGCCCGCTCTGGGTCCTTCCGGCGATCAGACCAGATGAGGGGTTCAGCCCTTGAGGGCGCCGACCTTCTGCGACAGCGCCGACTTCTTGTTGGCGGCCTGGTTCTTGTGGATGACGCCCTTGGAGACGGCCTTGTCGAGCTGGCGCGAAGCGACGCGCTGGTACTCGGCGGCCTTCTCGGCGTCACCCGCGGCAGCAGCCTCACGGGCCTTGCGGATCGCGGTCTTCAGAGAGGACTTGACGGCCTTGTTGCGCAGCCGGGCCTTCTCGTTGGTCTTGTTCCGCTTGATCTGGGACTTGATGTTCGCCACGAATGAGCCTTTGCAGGTTCAGGCACGAGGCCGCGAGGGTCCCGTGCCGATGATTTCTTGAAGGAGTGCCTCGCGCTGAGAGGGCAAGAGACACAGCCCCCCACACTACCAGCGGCTCACCGAGCCACCCAAACCCGGCCCCGGCCCCACCCCGATCCGGCCCGGGCCCGGCCCCGCCCCCGCCCTCGACCCGTCCCGAACCCATCACGGCTCCCCACCCGTGGGACGATGGAAGCTACGTATCGATCCGACCCGAGACCGCAGACACTGCGGACGCCTCAAGAATCAGGACCCTGCGTGCCCGCGATCCCCAGCCATGTGCCCGAGCCGAGCCGTACCGACCCGGCGCTGATCCGCAACTTCTGCATCATCGCGCACATCGACCACGGCAAGTCCACGCTCGCCGACCGGATGCTCCAGCTGACCGGTGTGGTGGAGCAGCGGCAGATGCGCGCCCAGTACCTCGACCGCATGGACATCGAGCGCGAGCGCGGCATCACGATCAAGTCCCAGGCGGTGCGATTGCCGTGGGCCCCCACCCACGACAAGAGCAGTACGCACATCCTCAACATGATCGACACGCCGGGGCACGTCGACTTCACCTACGAGGTCTCGCGGTCGCTGGCCGCGTGCGAGGGCACGATCCTCCTCGTCGACGCCGCCCAGGGCATCGAGGCCCAGACCCTCGCCAACCTCTACCTGGCGATGGAGAACGACCTCACGATCATCCCCGTGCTGAACAAGATCGACCTGCCGGCCGCGCAGCCCGAGAAGTTCGCCGAGGAACTGGCCAACCTGATCGGCTGCGACCCCGCCGACGTGCTCAAGGTCTCCGCCAAGACCGGCCTCGGGGTCGAGGCGCTGCTGGACAAGGTCGTCGCCGAGGTCCCGGCCCCGGTCGGCGTCAAGGACGCCCCCGCCCGCGCGATGATCTTCGACTCCGTCTACGACTCCTACCGGGGCGTCGTGACGTACGTCCGGGTCATCGACGGCCAGCTCAACAGGCGCGAGCGGATCCGGATGATGTCCACCGGCGCCACGCACGAGCTGCTGGAGATCGGCACCAACTCGCCGGAGATGCTCTCCGCCGACGGTCTGGGCGTCGGCGAGGTGGGGTACCTGATCACCGGCGTGAAGGACGTCCGCCAGTCCAAGGTCGGTGACACCGTCACCAGCATGCACAAGGGCGCCGAGGAGGCGC
The DNA here is from genome assembly GCF_044762405.1 of Streptomyces sp. NPDC097107. NCBI lineage: Bacteria > Bacillati > Actinomycetota > Actinomycetes > Kitasatosporales > Streptomycetaceae > Streptomyces > Streptomyces sp. NPDC097107. The sequence goes on from NZ_JBIWEF010000013.1 coordinate 169,325, forward strand.
TCGGCGGCTACAAGGACCCGCGGCCCATGGTCTTCTCCGGCCTGTACCCGCTGGACGGCTCGGACTACCCCCTGCTGCGCGACGCGCTGGACAAGCTCCTGCTCAACGACGCCGCCCTCGTCTACGAGCCGGAGACCTCCGCGGCCCTCGGCTTCGGTTTCCGCGTCGGCTTCCTGGGCCTGCTGCACCTCGACGTGATCCGCGAGCGGCTGGAGCGCGAGTTCGGCCTCGACCTGATCGCCACCGCGCCCAACGTGGTCTACCGCGTGATCATGGAGGACGGCGTCGAGCACACCGTCACCAACCCGAGCGAGTTCCCCGAAGGCAAGATCAACGAGGTGTACGAGCCGGTCGTGCGCGCCACGATCCTCGCGCCGACCGAGTTCATCGGCGCGATCATGGAGCTGTGCCAGACCCGGCGAGGCACCCTGCTCGGCATGGACTACCTCTCCGAGGACCGGGTGGAGATCCGCTACACCCTCCCGCTCGCGGAGATCGTCTTCGACTTCTTCGACCAGCTGAAGTCGAAGACGCGTGGTTACGCCTCGCTGGACTACGAGCCCACCGGCGAGCAGACCTCCAGCCTGGTCAAGGTCGACATCCTGCTGCACGGCGACAAGGTGGACGCCTTCTCGGCGATCACCCACAAGGACGCGGCGTACGCGTACGGCGTGCGGCTCGTCGCCAAGCTGCGCGAGCTGATCCCGCGCCAGGCCTTCGAAGTGCCCATCCAGGCCGCCATCGGCTCCCGGGTGATCGCCCGCGAGACCATCCGCGCCATCCGCAAGGACGTCCTCGCCAAGTGCTACGGCGGTGACATCTCCCGTAAGCGCAAGCTGCTGGAGAAGCAGAAGGAAGGCAAGAAGCGGATGAAGATGGTCGGTTCCGTGGAGGTTCCGCAGGAGGCCTTCATCGCGGTCCTGTCCAGTGATGACAACGCGGGGTCGGGCAAGGCCAAGAAGTAGCCGCTTCCTCCCTCGCGGCGCATCCCGCCCACCCCGGCAGAACGGACACGAAGGGGCCCGCCGTGCGAAAGCGCGGCGGGCCCCTTCGCATGTCACGGGAGTGCGTCTGTACGAAGTGACAGGGCGCGGAGACTTACGCACAGGCCGGTCGCCCTTTACTCTGATGCCTGCTCGCTAGTTACTCGCGAGTTAAACAACGCCTGAACCATCGCCCGAGAGTGAACCAGCCGCACCTGAACCAGCCGCACCTGAGTCGGCCGCACCGACCCGGCCGCACCGTCGCGGGCCCACGGAGGATGTCGTGAGCGACACACAGACACTGATCGAGAACCGTCCGCCCTCCGTGGCGGGACTCTTCCTGGAGCGGGTGGCGGCCACGCCGGACGCCGAGGCCTACCGCTACCCGGTCCCGTCGGCCTCGGGCGAGGGCCCGGACGACTGGAAGTCGCTGACCTGGGGAGAGGCGGCCGAACGGGTCTACGCGATCGCGGCCGGCCTGATCGAGCTGGGCATCCAGCCCCAGCAGCGCGTGGCGCTGGCCTCCTCCACGCGGCTGGAATGGATCCTGGCCGACCTCGGCATCATGTGCGCGGGCGCGGCGACGACCACCGTCTATCCGCAGACCAACGCCGACGAGTCGGCGTACATCCTCTCCGACTCCGAGAGCCGGGTGCTGATCGCGGAGGACGCCGCGCAGCTGGCCAAGGCCCGGGAGAAGAAGGCGGAGCTGCCCGACCTCACCCACGTCGTCGTGGTCGACGCGGCCGGCGCCGACACCGACGAGGACTGGATCCTCACCCTCGGCGCGCTGGAGGCCCTCGGCGCGGCCCGCCTGGAGAAGGACCCGGAGCTGGTCGCGAAGCGGGTCGGCGCCCTGACCAAGGACCACCTCGCCACCCTCATCTACACCTCCGGCACCACCGGCCGGCCCAAGGGCGTCCGCCTCCCGCACGACAACTGGTCGTACATGGCGAGGGCGATCGCCGCGACCGGGCTGGTCACCACCGACGACGTGCAGTACCTGTGGCTGCCGCTCGCGCACGTCTTCGGCAAGGTGCTGACCTCCGGCCAGATCGAGGTCGGTCACGTCACCGCCGTCGACGGCCGCGTCGACAAGATCATCGAAAACCTGCCGGTCGTCCAGCCGACCTACATGGCGGCCGTGCCGCGCATCTTCGAGAAGGTCTACAACGGCGTCGCCGCCAAGGCCCGGGCGGGCGGCGGAGCCAAGTACAAGATCTTCCAGTGGGCCGTCGGCGTCGCCCGCGAGTACGCCAAGGTCACCCAGGACAACTTCAAGCGCACCGGCACCGCGAGCGCGCCCGCCGGTCTGCGCACCAAGCACGGCATCGCCGACAAGCTCGTCTACGCCAAGATCCGCGAGGCCTTCGGCGGCCGGCTGCGCGCCTGCGTGTCCGGCTCGGCCGCCCTCGCCCCCGACATCGGCTACTTCTTCGCCGGCGCCGGCATCCACATCCTGGAGGGCTACGGACTGACCGAGTCCTCCGCCGCGTCCTTCGTCAACCCCGGCGAGGCCTACCGCACCGGCACGGTCGGCAAGCCGCTGCCCGGCACCGAGGTGCGCATCGCGGACGACGGCGAGATCCTGCTGCGCGGCCCCGGCATCATGGAGGGCTACCACAGGCTGCCCGAGAAGACCGCCGAGGTGCTGGAGGCCGACGGCTGGTTCCACACCGGCGACATCGGGGAGCTCTCGCCCGACGGTTACCTGCGGATCACCGACCGCAAGAAGGACCTCATCAAGACCTCGGGCGGCAAGTACATCGCGCCCGCCGAGGTGGAGGGCCAGTTCAAGGCGGTCTGCCCCTACGTCTCCAACATCCTGGTGCACGGCGCCGACCGGAACTTCTGCACCGCGCTCATCGCCCTCGACGAGATCGCGATCACCGAGTGGGCCAAGGAGAACGGCCTGGAGGGCAAGCCGTACGCGGAGATCGTCGCGGCGCCCGTGACCGTCGAGATGGTCGACGGCTACGTCAGGCAGCTCAACGAGGGCCTCCAGCGCTGGCAGACCATCAAGAAGTTCCGCCTGCTGCCCCGCGACCTCGACGTCGAGCACGGCGAGATCACGCCGAGCCTGAAGCTGAAGCGGCCGGTGGTGGAGCGGGAGTACAAGCACCTGATCGAGGAGATGTACGACGGCTCGCGCGAGGCGTAGCGCGGGCGGGCGTCGCGGTCCGCACGGCTGACGCCCGAAGCCGTCCGTCTTCCGGCTGTCTTCCGGCTGTCTTCCGGCTGTCTTCCGGCTGTCTTCCGGCTGTCTTCGAACGTTCGCCTAGCACGGTTCTCACCCATGGCGGCCCACTTCGGTAACTCCGTGCTCAGGAACGGGGTCGGTCTGTCACTCTGTCGGCATCGACTGCGAAGTATTCGCACGAACTGCCCGGGGAGCCGTCCATGGGGGCCATTCCGACGCAACGGGAGAGCGTCTCCCGCGCCAGTGGGGCGCCCGCGCACACTGCTGGGGCATACGCCCAGGAGTGCGCGCGGGCGCACGTGACCCTGCTCGGAAGCTCCCTGGCGCCGGGCGCCGCCCGGGAGATGGTGCGGGCCGCGCTCGCCGACTGGGCCGAGCTCGGGCTGCCCGGCACGGAGCAGCTGACCGAGCATCTCGCCGCCGACGCCCTGGTCGTCGTCAGCGAGCTGGTCACCAACGCCGTCGTGCACGCCGGCACGGACGTCGAGGTGGGCTGCCGCCTGGAGGAGACGGGCACCCTCGTCGTCGAGGCCACGGACCACCACCCTTCCCGCGCCCCGCGGAGCGGCGACCTCGAGACGCCGCACGAGACCCCCGAGTACGGGCGCGGCCTGCGGCTCGTCGCCGCGCTCTCGGAGGCCTGGGGCATCACGTACCGCCCGGGCACCAAGACGGTGTGGGCACGCCTCCCGGCCGCGGGCGCCGAGACCGCCGAGCAGGTCGAGGCGTACGCCGGGGGGCTCGGGGCGCGGCGCCCCGGGCCGACGGGCACGGACCTGCCGGGGGAGGGGGACGGGGGTCCGAGGTGTTCGGGCGGCCCGGGGGTGACGGGGGGCCCGGGTGTCTCAGGCGTGCCGGGCGTCCAGAAGGGCGAGGTGCCCCGGGACGGGCAGAAGGCCCTGGAGGGGCCGCCGGTCCTGGAGGGGCCAGTGGTTCTTGAGGGACCAGTGGCTTCGGAGGGTCGGACGGTCCTGCACGGCTCGGAGAGCCGGAGTGGCGGCGCCGACAGGCGGGACGGAACGGCCAGGACCGTTCGGCGCGGTGTTCGCGACCGGGAGTGGCTGGGCCGTGGTGCCCTGTCCTTCCTCGCCGAGGCCTCCGACCTCCTGGCGGGGCAACTCGACGAGGACCTGGTCGCCTCGCTCACCGGCCAGCTGATCGTGCCGCGGCTCGCCGACTGGTGCGCCGTGTGGCTGGAGGACGAGTCCCTGGGCCGTGGAGCCTGGAGCGACGACCCCGGGGCGGCCGTGGGGGCGCGGCTGGCCCGCGTCTGGCACGGCAGCGAGAGCCACATCGAGGAGCTGCGCCGAGCCCTGGAGAAGGACCCGCCCCGCCCGCGTGATCCGTGGCGCTCCGGCCCCGCCGCCCACCCCTGGCCCGGCGAGGCGCTCGGCCCGGACGGCACACACGGTGCCGCGCTCGCCTACCGCCTGGTCGCCGGCGGCAGGCCCTTGGGCACCCTGGTCATCGGGCGTACCGGCACCCCGGGCTGGGCCGGTTTCCCCGACGAGATCACCGGACTGGTCGAGGACCTCAGCCGCCGGGTGGCGCTCGCCATCGGCGCCGCCCGCCAGTACGCCCGGCAGGCCACCATCAGTGCCGTCCTCCAGCGCGGCCTGCTGCCCGGCGCGGTCGCCGAGATCCCCGGCGTGCGCAGCGCCCTCGTCTACGAACCGTGCGACAAGGGCGGTCCCAGCGGCGACTTCTACGACCTCTTCCCGGCCGGCGAGGGCCGCTGGTGCTTCGCCGTCGGTGACGTCCAGGGCAAGGGCCCCGAGGCCGCCGTCGTCATCGGCCTCGCCCGGCCCTGGCTGCGGCTGCTGGCCCGCGAGGAGTACGGCGTCCCCGACGTCCTCGACCGCCTCAACCAGCTCCTCCTCGACGACGCCACCGAGGCCGCGGACGCCGCCGCCCGCGCCCTGGTCGCCGTCGGCCCTGCGGTTGCCCCGGGCGACGGACCGCAGACCCGCTTCCTGTCCCTGCTCTACGGCGAACTGGTCCCCTTCGACGGCGGCGTCCGCTGCACCATCGCCTCCGCCGGGCACCCGCTGCCGCTGCTCCTCGAACCCGGCGGCACGGTGCGCACGGTCGCACAGCCGCAGACCCTGCTCGGCGTCGTCGAGGACGCCATGTACACCAGCGAGACCTTCGAGCTGCGGTCCGGCGACACCCTGCTCTGCGTCACGGACGGGGTCACCGAGCGGCGCAGCGGCTCCCGGCAGTTCGACGACGGGGACGGTCTCGCCGTCGCGCTCGCCGGGTGCGCGGGACTGGACGCCGGGCTGCTCGCCGAGCGCATCAGGCGGCTGGTGCACGAGTTCGGGCCCCGGCCCCCCGAGGACGATCTGGCGCTGCTGGTGCTCCAGGCGGATTGAGCGCGCGGGCGGACACACGCGGGCCGGGGACGCATGCGGGCCGGGGACGCACGCGGGCGGGGGGCGCGTCCGGGCCGGGGGCACATGCGGGCTGGGGACGCATGCGGGCCAGGGACACATGGGGGCCGGGGACGCACGCGGGCCGGGAACGCGTGCGGGCCGGGAACGCGTGCGGGCCGGGGACGCACGCGGGCGGGGGGCGCGTCCGGGCCGGGGGCACATGCGGGCTGGGGACACACGCGGGCCAGGGACACATGCGGGCCGGGGACACACGCGGGTACGGGACAATGGAACGCATGCCCTCCGCACTCCCCGACGGCGAGCCCGTCCCCGCCGACGGCGCTCTCCCGGCGTCCGCGCTCGCCGGCGCCGCCGACCGCCCCCTCGGCTTCTACCTGCACGTGCCGTACTGCGCGACCCGCTGCGGCTACTGCGACTTCAACACCTACACCGCGACCGAGCTGCGCGGCACCGGCGGCGTCCTCGCCTCCCGCGACAACTACGCCGAGACGCTCGTCGACGAGGTCCGCCTGGCCCGCAAGGTGCTCGGCGACGATCCCCGCGAGGTCCGCACGGTCTTCGTCGGCGGCGGTACGCCCACCCTGCTGGCCGCCGGCGACCTGGTGCGGATGCTGCACGCGATCCGCGACGAGTTCGGCCTCGCGGCGGACGCGGAGGTGACGACGGAGGCCAACCCGGAGTCGGTCGACCCGGCCTACCTCGCCGCTCTCCGCGAGGGCGGCTTCAACCGGATCTCCTTCGGCATGCAGAGCGCGAAGCAGCACGTCCTGAAGGTGCTGGACCGCACCCACACCCCGGGCCGCCCGGAGGCCTGCGTCGCCGAGGCCCGCGCGGCCGGCTTCGACCACGTCAACCTGGACCTGATCTACGGCACCCCCGGCGAGACCGACGACGACTGGCGCGCCTCGCTGGACGCGGCGCTCGGGGCCGGCCCCGACCACGTCTCGGCGTACGCGCTGATCGTCGAGGAGGGCACCCAGCTGGCCCGCCGCATCCGGCGCGGCGAGGTCCCCATGACCGACGACGACGTCCACGCCGACCGCTACCTGATCGCGGAGGAGACGCTGTCGGCGGCGGGCTTCGACTGGTACGAGGTGTCGAACTGGGCCACCTCGGAGGCGGGGCGCTGCCTGCACAACGAGCTGTACTGGCGGGGCGCCGACTGGTGGGGCGCGGGACCGGGCGCGCACTCCCACGTGGGCGGCGTGCGGTGGTGGAACGTGAAGCACCCGGGGGCGTACGCGGGGGCGCTGGCGGCCGGGAAGTCGCCGGGGGCCGGGCGGGAGGTCCTGACGGACGAGGACCGGCGGGTGGAGCGCGTCCTGCTGGAGCTGCGCCTGCGGGAAGGCGTCCCGCTGTCACTGCTGCGGGACGCGGGGCTCGCGGCCTCGCGCCGGGCGCTGTCCGACGGACTCCTCCAGGAGGGGCCGTACGTGGCGGGGAGCGCGGTGCTCACCCTGCGCGGGCGGTTGCTGGCGGACGCGGTGGTCCGGGACCTGGTGGACTGAGGGGTCGGCCCCGCTCCGGCGGGGAGCAGGAACTGCTCGGCCGTAGGGACGAGCAGGACGAGCAGATCGACGGGCCATCTCCGCAGCGGCGGAGAGCAGTCCGTCAGGCTCGGCCCGTCAACGACGGACCGCGCTCACGGCACGGTCACGTGATCGATGAGTCGTTCCACGCTGCCCAGCAGCTCCGGCTCCAGGTCCTTGTAGGACCCCACCCGCGCCAGGATCGCCTGCCACACCGCCCCGGTGTTCCCGGACGGCCACCCCAGTGCCCGGCACACCCCCGTCTTCCAGTCCTGCCCGCGCGGCACCCGGGGCCAGCCGTCGATCCCCAGCGCCGACGGCTTCACCGCCTCCCAGATGTCGATGTAGGGATGGCCGACGACCAGCGCGTGCTCGCTCGTCACCGCCTCCGCGATCCGCCACTCCTTCGAACCCGGCACCAGGTGGTCCACCAGGACGCCCAGCCGCGCGTCCGGGCCCGGGGCGAAGTCGGCGACGATCGACGGCAGGTCGTCCACGCCTCGCAGGTACTCCACGACCACGCCCTCGACGCGCAGGTCGTCGCCCCACACCTTCTCGACCAGTTCGGCGTCGTGCCGGCCCTCGACGTAGATGCGCCCGGCGCGGGCCACGCGCGCCCGTGCCTCCGGGACCGCCACCGAGCCCGACGCGGTGCGGGTGGGACGTACCGGACCGGACGACGGCCGGACCAGCGTCACCACCCGTCCCTCCAGCAGGAAGCCGCGCGGCTCCATCGGGAAGACCCGGTGCTTGCCGAAGCGGTCCTCCAGGGTCACCGTGCCCGCCTCGCAGCCGGTCACGGCGCCGCAGAAACCGGTGCCGGCCTCCTCGACCACCAGGCCGGGGTCGGCCGGGACCTCCGGTACCGGCTGCGGCTTCTTCCACGGAGGGGTCAGGTCGGCGGAGTACTGGCGCATTCTGATGACGATACGAGGAGCGGCCGCGCCGTGATCAGCGCGACACGCCGAAGCGGGCGGCCAGCGCGTCCCGTTGGGCCCTGACGAACGCCGCGTCCACCACCGCACCGTGACCGGGGACGTACAGCGCGTCCTCGCCGCCCAGGTCGAGCAGCCGGTCCAGGGCGGCGGGCCAGTGCGACGGCACGGCGTCGGGGCCCGCCTGCGGCTCACCGGACTCCTCGACCAGGTCGCCGCAGAAGACGACCTCGGGGTCGCCCGGCACCAGCACCGCGAGGTCGTGGCCGGTGTGCCCCGGGCCCACGTCGGCGAGCAGCACCTGCCGGCCGCCGCCCAGGTCGAGCGTCCACTCGCCGCAGACCTCGTGGCGGACGCGGACGAGCGCGTCGGCCGCCTCCTTTGCCCGCCGCGGGTCCAGTCCTTCCGCCACCGCGTCCGAGCGCAGCGCCTCCCGTCCGTGTCCGCCCCGCGCGAACACCGCGTCCGCGCCCACCGCGCCGTAGACCTCCGCGCCCGCGAACGCGGCGGCGCCGAAGACGTGGTCGAAGTGCGGGTGGGTCAGCGCGAGATGTGTCACACGGTGACCGGCGAGATCCCGCGCCTGGGCGCGCACCCGGGCGCCCTCGCCGAGGCTGGACCCCGCGTCCACCACCAGGGCCGCGCCGGCGCCGACGACCAGCCCCGCGGTGCAGTCCCACACCGGCAGCCGGCGCCGCCCCACCCCGGCCGCCAGCCGCTCCCATCCCAGGTCTTCCCAAGTCACCGTCACGACGACGACGCTAGCGATGCGACACCTCCGTTCACGGCGGCGCGGCCCCGGCCTTGCCGGGGGCGTACCCCACGGCCGTACACTGGGCCGGGGAAGTCTGGCACTCGCACGCTGTGAGTGCCAGGGACGGACCGTGAGACAGACGAAGACAGGCAAAACGCCGGGCGGACGACTTCGGGAGGTGTGCGCGAGTGCTCAGTGAACGCAGGCTCCAGGTGCTGCGCGCCATCGTCCAGGACTACGTCGGCACCGAGGAACCGGTCGGTTCCAAGGCCCTCACGGAGCGGCACAACCTCGGCGTCTCCCCGGCCACCGTGCGCAATGACATGGCGGCCCTGGAGGACGAGGGGTTCATCGCCCAGCCGCACACCAGCGCCGGGCGCATCCCGACCGACAAGGGCTACCGGCTCTTCGTCGACAAGCTGGCCGGCGTCAAGCCGATGACCCCGCCCGAGCGGCGCGCCATCCAGAGCTTCCTGGAGGGCGCCGTCGACCTCGACGACGTGGTGGCCCGCACGGTGCGGCTGCTCGCGCAGCTGACCCGGCAGGTCGCCGTCGTGCAGTATCCGTCGCTGACCCGCTCGACCGTGCGGCACGTGGAGTTGCTCTCCCTGGCGCCCGCGCGGCTGATGCTCGTGCTGATCACGGACACCGGCCGGGTCGAGCAGCGGATGGTCGACTGCCCGGCGCCGTTCGGCGAGGCGTCCCTCGCGGACCTGCGCGCGCGGCTCAACAGCCGGGTCGCCGGGCGCCGTTTCTCGGACGTGCCGAGCCTGGTGGAGGATCTGGCGGAGGCCTTCGGGTCCGAGGATCGCGGTACGGTCTCCACCGTGCTCTCCACTCTCCTGGAGACGCTGGTCGAGGAGAACGAGGAGCGGTTGATGATCGGCGGCACCGCCAATCTGACCCGCTTCGGGCACGACTTCCCCTTGGTGATCCGACCCGTCCTCGAGGCGCTGGAGGAGCAGGTCGTGCTCCTCAAGCTGCTCGGCGAGGCGAAGGATCCGGGCGTGACCGTCCGTATCGGTCATGAGAACGCCCACGAAGGACTCAACTCCACGTCCGTCGTGTCGGTGGGCTACGGTTCGGGCGGCGAGGCGGTTGCCAAGCTCGGCGTGGTCGGACCGACCCGCATGGACTACCCGGGAACGATGGGAGCGGTACGCGCAGTGGCACGGTACGTCGGACAGATCCTGGCGGAGTCGTAGGTGGCCACGGACTACTACGCCGTACTCGGCGTGCGCCGCGACGCTTCCCAGGACGAGATCAAGAAGGCGTTCCGGAGGCTCGCCCGCGAGCTGCACCCGGACGTCAACCCCGATCCGAAGACCCAGGAGCGGTTCAAGGAGATCAACGCCGCCTACGAGGTGCTGTCGGACCCGCAGAAGAAGCAGGTCTACGACCTCGGCGGCGACCCCCTCTCGCAGGCCGCCGGCGGTGGCGCGGGCGGCTTCGGCGCGGGTGGCTTCGGGAACTTCTCGGACATCATGGACGCGTTCTTCGGTACGGCGTCGCAGCGCGGGCCGCGCTCGCGCACCCGCCGGGGCCAGGACGCGATGATCCGCATCGAGGTCGAGCTGGACGAGGCGGCCTTCGGTACGACCAAGGACATCCAGGTCGACACCGCGGTCGTCTGCAACACCTGCAACGGCGAGGGCGCGGCCCCCGGCACGTCGGCCCAGACGTGTGACATGTGCCGCGGCCGCGGCGAGGTCTCGCAGGTCACCCGGTCCTTCCTGGGCCAGGTCATGACCTCGCGCCCCTGCCCGCAGTGCCAGGGCTTCGGCACCGTGGTCCCGACCCCGTGCCCCGAGTGCGCGGGCGACGGCCGGGTCCGCTCCCGGCGCACCCTGACCGTGAAGATCCCGGCCGGTGTCGACAACGGCACCCGGATCCAGCTCGCGGGCGAGGGCGAGGTCGGCCCCGGCGGCGGTCCCGCCGGTGACCTGTACGTCGAGATCCACGAGCTGCCCCACTCGACCTTCCAGCGGCGCGGCGACGACCTGCACTGCACGGTCACCCTCCCGATGACGGCGGCGGCCCTCGGCACGAAGGTGCCGCTGGAGACGCTCGACGGCATGGAGGAGGTCGACATCCGCCCGGGCACCCAGTCCGGCCAGTCGATCCCGCTGCACGGCCGCGGCGTCACCCACCTGCGCGGCGGCGGCCGGGGCGACCTCATCGTCCACGTCGAGGTCCTGACCCCGAGCAAGCTCGACCCCGAGCAGGAGCGCCTGCTGCGCGAGCTGGCCGCGCTGCGTGGCGAGGAGCGCCCGACGGGGCAGTTCCAGCCCGGGCAGCAAGGGCTCTTCTCGCGGCTGAAGGACGCCTTCAACGGGCGCTGACGTGGTGGTCCCGAGGGTCGTGCCTGCTTGTCGGCGTGGTGCTCGGGGGTCTGCCGGGGGTCCGGGGGTCGTTCCCCCGGGTGGGCGCTGTCAGCCCGGGCAGCAGGGGCTGTTCTCGCGGCTGAAGGACGCCTTCAACGGGCGCTGACGGGCACCGGTCACGGCGTACCGCCAGGGGCTTTCCGATGCGGATGCTCCTGGCGTATGCCAACGGAAGCCCGGATTCGGACTTGTTCGGAGGACGTGACAACATGCCGTCATGTCCTCCGCACTGACCGATCTTTTCCCCTACCCGATCGTGCAGGCGCCCATGGCGGGCGGTGTCTCCGTGCCGCAGCTCGCCGCCGCGGTCTGCGAGGCGGGCGGGCTGGGATTCCTCGCCGCGGGGTACAAGACCGCGGACGGGATGTACCAGGAAATCAAGCAGCTGCGGGGACTGACGAGCCGGCCCTTCGGCGTCAACCTCTTCATGCCGCAGCCCGAGACGGCCGACCCCGCAGCCGTCGGCGTCTACGCCCACCAGCTCGCCGGCGAGGCCGCCTGGTACGAGACTGAGCTGGGCGACCCCGAGTGCGGCCGGGACGACGGCTACGACACCAAGATCGCGGTGCTGCTGGACAACCCGGTGCCGGTGGTGTCGTTCCACTTCGGCGTCCCCAGCCGTGAGGTCGTCGACTCGCTGCACCGCGTGGGCACCTTCGCCCTGGTCGCCGCGACCACGGCGGATGAGGCCCGGGCCGTGGAGCTGTCCGGCGCCGACGCGGTGATCGCGCAGGGCGCCGAGGCCGGCGGACACCAGGGCACCCACCGGGACCACCCCGAGACGGGCGGCGCCGGCACCGGACTGCTGTCGCTGGTCGCCCAGGTCCGGGAGGCGGTGAGCCTGCCGATCGTCGCCGCCGGCGGCATCATGCGCGGCGGCCAGATCGCCGCGGTCCTCGCGGCCGGCGCGAGCGCCGCCCAGCTCGGCACCGCCTTCCTCGCCACCCCCGAGTCCGGCGCGCACGCCCTGCACAAGCAGGCGCTGAGCAACCCCCTCTTCGTCCGCACCGAACTCACCCGCGCCTTCTCCGGCCGCCCCGCCCGCGGCCTGGTCAACCGCTTCCTGCGCGAGCACGGCCCCTACGCCCCCGCCGCCTACCCGGAGGTGCACCACCTCACCGCGCCGCTGCGCAAGGCGGCGGCGAAGGCGGGCGACGCGCAGGGCATGGCGCTCTGGGCGGGGCAGGGTCACCGGATGGCCCGGGAGCTGCCCGCCGGGCAGCTGGTGGAGGTGCTGGTGGCCGAACTCGCGGCCGCCGGGACAGCGTTGTCGGGGTTCGTGACGGGAGGTACGGGCCGATGACGGCACCGGTGTTCGTGGTCGACTCCCTCCAGCCGGGCGACCTGTCCGGAGGGGAGTACGTCCTGGAGGGCCCCGAGGGACGGCACGCCGTCTCCGTGAGGCGGCTGCGGGCCGGCGAGGACGTCGTCCTCACCGACGGGCGCGGACGCTGGGCCGAGGGTGTGGTGAAGTCCGCCGAGGGCAGGGACCGCCTGGTCGTCACGGGACTCGAGACGGTCCACGAGGAACCGCCGGAGCGGCCCCGGATCACCGTCGTCCAGGCCCTGCCCAAGGGTGACCGCGGCGAGCTGGCCGTCGAGACGATGACCGAGGTCGGCGTCGACGCGATCGTGCCCTGGGCGGCGTCCCGCTGCGTCACGCAGTGGAAGGGCGACCGCGGCCTCAAAGCGCTCGGCAAGTGGCGGGCGACGGCCCGGGAGGCCGGCAAGCAGTCCCGCCGGGTCCGCTTCCCCGACGTCGCGGACGCGGCGACGAGCAAGCAGGTCGCGTCACTTCTGGCCGACGCCGAGTTCGCGGCCGTACTCCACGAGAGCGGCGACGAGCCGCTGGCCGCCACCGAACTCCCCACCGCCGGGGACATCGTGCTGGTCGTCGGTCCCGAAGGCGGGGTCTCCCCGGAGGAGTTGGCCCTCTTCGCCGAGGCCGGCGCGAAACCCTACCGCCTGGGAAGCAGTGTCCTGCGCACCTCCACGGCCGGTACCGCGGCGACGGCGGTACTCCTGGCCCGCACCGGCCGCTGGTCCTGACGCGTCAGGACGCCGGCCGGCCGAGCGCCGACGCCACCGCCGTGACGCTGTGCCGGTGACGCACCGACCATATGCGGGTGGCCGTTTCGTCCACGAAGAGCCTCCTGCGCCGACGTCCGCAGTGCATCCCCGCACGGTAGTGAGGAGTGGCCGTATGCGCCCTACCGTCCGCCCCGCGCCGGTGGCAGGCTGCCCCTCATGTGGGCATGGAGGCGGATTCGGCGCGCGGCTCCGGTGGTCGTCGGCGCGGTCGTCGCCGTCGGCGGTGTCGGCGCGTGCGACCCGGGCGGGCTCAGCTCGGCGTCCGTGGCGTACACGACCGACCGGACCGTGACGCGCGAACTGGAGCGGCAGAAGGCGGAGGTGCGGTGGCTCACCTGCACCGCCTCCTTCGGGGACGACGGCGCCACCGCCTCGGCGGGCGAGGACACCGTCGCCTCCGTCGACTGCGAGGGGAAGACCGACGGCGGACAGGACATCACCGTCGACGGCGAGGTGACCCGGGTCGTCAACGGCGCCTGTGTACGCGGCGATCTGACCGCGAAGGTGGACGGCAAGGAGTGGTTCCGGGTCAAGGGGCTGGGGAACTGCGACGCCACGAGCGCCCCGCCCGCGAATCGGCCCACCCAGCACCAGCCGGGGCCCACGGTGACCGTCACCCGGACCATCTGGTGCCCGGACGACCCGCACTGCCGCCCGGTGGAGGGCAAATAGCCCGGCGGGGCCGGTGGCCGGTAAGTGATCCAAACCTCTGTCGGCGGGCCCCGCCCCTGCATAGGGTGAGGGGGTGACACAGCCCGCAGCGCCTGCCTACCTCCGCTTTCCGCACCCGCACGGCGAGTTGGTCGCCTTCACCGCCGAGGACGACGTGTGGCTCGCCCCGCTCGACGGCGGCCGGGCCTGGCGGGTCAGCTCCGACAACGTGCCCGTCAACCACCCCCGCGTCTCGCCCGACGGCACCACGGTCACCTGGACCTCCACCCGCGACGGCGCACCCGAGGTGCACATCGCCTCCGCCGACGGCGGCCCCGCCAAGCGCCTCACGCACTGGGGCAGCCTGAAGACCCAGGTGCGCGGCTGGACCCCGGAAGGGCAGGTCCTCGCCCTCAGCACCTACGGGCAGGCCAGCCTGCGCCGCAGTTGGGCCCGCGCCGTCCCGCTCGACGGCGGACCGGCCACCACCCTGCCGTACGGGCCCGTCGGTGATGTCGCGTACGGCCCGCGCACCGTGCTGCTGTCCGCGCCCATGGGCCGCGAGGCCGCCTGGTGGAAGCGCTACCGGGGCGGCACGGCGGGCAAGCTGTGGATCGACGCCGACACCGACGGAGCTGCCGGGGAGGCCGGGGCGGCCGGCGAGTTCACCCGGCTGCACAGTGACCTCGACGGCAACATCGAGTACCCCTTCTGGGTCGGCGACCGGATCGCGTTCCTCTCCGACCACGAAGGCACCGGCGCGCTCTACTCCTCCCTCGCCGACGGCTCCGACCTGCGCCGCCACACCCCACTCGACGGCTTCTACGCCCGGCACGCCGCCACCGACGGCACCCGCGTCGTCTACTCCTGCGCCGGTGAACTCCGGGTGCTGGACGACCTGGACGCGGCCGAACCGCGCCGGCTCGACATCCGGCTCGGCGGTTCGCGCGTCGACCTCCAGGCGTACCCGGTGAACGCCGCCCGCTGGTTCGGCTCCGCGTCCCCCGACCACACCGCGCGCGGCAGCGCCGTCGCCGTACGCGGCGGCGTCCACTGGGTCACCCACCGCGCCGGACCGGCCCGCGCACTGGCCGCGCAGCCCGGCGTACGCACCCGGCTGCCGCGCACCTTCCGCGCCGACGGCGAGGAGTGGGTGGTGTGGGTGACGGACGCCGAGGGTGACGACGCCCTGGAGTTCGCGCCCGCCACCGGACTCGCCCCCGGCGCCGCCGCGCGGCGCCTCGCCGCCGGGCAGCTGGGCCGGGTGCTCGTCCTCGCCATGGCACCGGACGGCAGCCGTGCCGCCGTCGCCTCGCACGACGGGCGGGTCCTGCTCGTCGAGCGCGAGACCGGCGAGGTCCGCGAGGTCGACCGCAGCGACAACGGCGACGCGTCCGGGCTGGTCTTCTCGCCCGACTCCGCCTGGCTCGCCTGGTCCCACCCCGGCCCCGAACCGCTGCGCCAGCTCAAGCTCGCCAACACCACCGACCTGTCGGTGAGCGAGGCGACCCCGCTGCGCTTCAAGGACTACTCGCCGACCTTCACCCTGGACGGCAAGCACCTCGCCTTCCTCTCCACCCGCTCCTTCGACCCGGTCTACGACGAGCACGTCTTCGACCTGGCCTTCGTCGAGGGCGCCCGCCCGTACCTGATCACGCTGGCCGCGGCCACCCCGTCGCCCTTCGGCCCGCAGCGCCACGGCCGCCCCTTCGAGACCCCGGACCGGGACGAGACCCCCGACAGCGAGGGCACCCCGACCACCCGGATCGACATCGAGGGCCTCGCCGACCGCATCGTGCCGTTCCCCGTCGAGGCCGCCCGCTACTCCCGGCTGCGCGCCGCCAAGGACGGCGTCCTGTGGCTGCGCCACCCGGTCACCGGCGTGCTCGGCGCCTCCCGCGCCACCCCGGACGCCCCCGACCCGCACACCGAACTGGAACGCTACGACCTGGCCCAGCAGCGCGTCGAGCACCTCGCCGCGGACGCCGACCACTTCGAGGTCAGCGGCGACGGCAAGCGGGTGCTGCTGTGGACCGACGGACGCCTCAAGGTCGTCCCCAGCGACCGGCGGGCCTCCGGCGACGAGGACAGCGACACCAACATCACCGTCGACCTGAGCCGCGTACGGCAGACCGTCGACCCGGCCGCCGAGTGGCGGCAGATGTACGACGAGACCGGCCGCATCATGCGGGACCACTTCTGGCGGCCCGACATGAACGGCGTCGACTGGGACGGCGTCCTCGACCGCTACCGGCCCGTCCTCGACCGTCTCGCCACCCACGACGACCTGGTCGACCTCCTGTGGGAGGTGCACGGCGAACTGGGCACCTCGCACGCCTACGTCACCCCGCGCGGCGGCCACGGCGGCGGCGCCCGGCAGGGCCTGCTCGGCGCCGACCTGTCCCGGCACGAGGACGGCGCCTGGCGCATCGACCGGGTCCTGCCCTCGGAGACCTCCGACCCCGACGCCCGTTCCCCGCTCGCCGCGCCCGGCGTCGCCGTCCGCGCCGGGGACGCGGTCGTCGCGGTCGCCGGGCAGCCCGTGGACCCGGTCGCCGGGCCCGGCCCGCTGCTGGTCGGCACGGCGGGCAAGCCCGTCGAGCTGACCATCTCGCCGTCCGGCGGCGGCGAGCTGCGGCACGCCGTGGTCGTCCCCCTCGCCGACGAGGAGCCCCTGCGCTACCACGCCTGGGTCACCGACCGCCGCGCCTACGTCCACGAGAAGTCCGGCGGCCGGCTCGGCTACCTCCACGTCCCCGACATGCAGGCCCCCGGCTGGGCCCAGATCCACCGCGACCTGCGCGTCGAGGTGGCCCGGGAGGGTCTGGTCGTCGACGTCCGCGAGAACCGCGGCGGCCACACCTCCCAACTGGTCGTCGAGAAGCTCGCCCGGCGCGTCGTCGGCTGGGACCTGCCGCGCGGCATGCGGCCGGCCAGCTATCCGCTGGACGCGCCCCGCGGCCCGGTCGTCGCCGTCGCCAACGAGTTCTCCGGCTCCGACGGCGACATCGTCAACGCGGCGATCAAGGCACTCGGTATCGGCCCGGTCGTCGGTGTCCGCACCTGGGGCGGCGTCATCGGCATCGACAGCCGCTACCGCCTGGTCGACGGCACGCTGATCACCCAGCCCAAGTACGCGTTCTGGCTGGAGGGTTACGGCTGGGGCGTGGAGAACCACGGCGTCGATCCGGACGTGGAGGTCCCGCAGCGCCCGCAGGATCACGCGGCGGGCCGCGACCCCCAGCTGGACGAGGCGATCCGGCTGGCGCTGGAGGCGCTGGAGGAGACCCCGGCGAAGACCCCGCCGAGCCTGCCGTAGCCTGCCGCCCCCCCAGCTGCGGGCAGTCGTGCCTCCCTCAGTGCCCGAACGGCCTGGGAGGTACCCCCAGGGCGGCACGGGTCGGCGGTGGGGGCACACCTCCCGCTCGTGGGGGTCCCCCGCGCGAGCGAAGCCGGGCGTGGGGGAGGAGCCGAGCGTGGGGTAGGCACCCCGTCGGTGCGGGCAAGCCCACCCACCCGGCGCTCAACCCCCCGGCGCTCACCCCACCCACCCGGCGCTCAACCCCCCGGCGCTCACCCCACCCGGCGCTCCCCCCCGGCGCTCACCCCCCGGCACGGCGCCACGCGCACCGGCGCTCGCTACGATGCCCCCAGAAGATCACCACCGTTAGGAGCCGCCCCCATGACAGGCGAGCCACAGGACGACTGTCTGTTCTGCAAGATCGTCGCAGGTCAGATCCCCGCGACGATCGTCCGTGAGACGGACACGACCGTCGCCTTCCGGGACATCAACCCCCAGGCGCCCACCCATGTCCTGGTGATCCCCAAGGCCCACTACCGGGACGCCGCGGCCCTCGCCGCCGGTGCCCCGGAACTCGCCGCGGACATCCTGCGCGAGACCCAGGCGATCGCGGACCAGGAGAAGCTCGACAGCTACCGCACGATCTTCAACACCGGCACCGGCGCGGGCCAGACCGTCTGGCACACGCACGCCCACGTCCTCGGCGGCCGCGGCCTCGAATGGCCCCCCGGTTAACCAGGACGACCCACGATGTCCGTACGCGAACTCGTCGTCCTCGGCACCGCCAGCCAGGTCCCGACCCGGCACCGGAACCACAACGGCTACCTGCTCCGCTGGGACGGCGAGGGCATCCTGTTCGACCCCGGCGAGGGCACACAGCGCCAGATGCTGCGCGCCGGGGCCGCCGCCCACGACCTGAACCGGATCTGCGTCACGCACTTCCACGGCGACCACAGCCTCGGCCTCGCCGGCGTCATCCAGCGCGTCAACCTCGACCAGGTCCCGCACGAGGTCACCGCCCACTACCCGCGCTCCGGGCAGCGCTTCTTCGACCGCCTGCGGTACGCCACCGCCTACCGCGAGACGGTCGCCCTCACCGAGGCCCCGGTCGCCACCGACGGCGTCCTCGCGGTGACCCCCGCCTACACCCTCGACGCCCGCAAGCTCTCCCACCCGGTCGAGTCCTACGGCTACCGCCTCACCGAGCCCGACGGCCGCCGCATGCTGCCCGAACGCCTCGCCGCGCACGGCATCAAGGGCCCCGACGTGGGCCGCATCCAGCGCGACGGCTCGCTGAACGGCGTCCCGCTCGACGACGTCAGCGAGGTCCGGCGCGGCCAGCGGTTCGCGTTCGTCATGGACACCCGGCTGTGCGAGGGCGTGCACGCCCTCGCCGAGGGCTGCGACCTGCTGGTCATCGAGTCCACGTTCCTCGACGAGGACGAGCGTCTCGCCACCGACCACGGCCACCTCACCGCCGGCCAGGCGGCGCGGGTCGCCCGGGACGCGGGCGTACGGCACCTGGTCCTCACCCATTTCAGCCAGCGCTACTCGGACCCCGTGGAGTTCGAACGGCAGGCACGGGCGGCCGGCTACGAGGGGGAGGTGACCGTGGCCCACGACCTCCTCAGAGTCCCGGTTCCGAAACGTCGGTAAACCGGTCGTACGATGCTCTGATGCCCTTGCCCAAAGCTGAACTGCACCTCCACATCGAAGGCACCCTGGAACCCGAGCTCGCCTTCGAGCTGGCCGCCCGCAACGGCGTGCCCCTGCCGTACCCGGACGAGGACGCGCTGAGAGAGGCGTACCGGTTCGAGGACCTCCAGTCCTTCCTGAACCTGTACTACGAGCTCATGGCCGTCCTGCGCACCGAGCGGGACTTCGAGGACCTCGCGAACGCCTACCTCGCCCGCGCCGCCGCGCAGGGCGTGCGGCACGCGGAGATCTTCTTCGACCCGCAGGCGCACCTCGCCCGGGGCGTGGAGATGGGCACGGTCGTGGAGGGCCTGTGGCGGGCGCTGAGCACCAGCCGCGACGACCACGGCGTCTCCACCCGCCTCATCATGTGCTTCCTGCGCGACGAGTCCGCCGAGTCGGCGCTGGCGACCCTCGACGCCGCGAAGCCGTACCTCGACCGCATCACCGGCGTCGGCCTGGACTCCGCCGAGGCCGGTCACCCGCCGGTCAAGTTCCGCGAGGTGTACGAGGCCGCCGCCGCCCTCGGGCTGCGCCGGGTCGCGCACGCGGGCGAGGAGGGGCCGCCGGAGTACGTCGTCGAGGCCCTGGACGTCCTCGGCGTCGAGCGGATCGACCACGGTCTGCGCTCGGTCGAGGACCCGGCGCTCGTCGAGCGGCTGGTGCGCGAGCGTGTCCCGCTGACTCTGTGCCCGCTGTCCAACGTCCGGCTGCGCACGGTCGACACCCTCGCCGACCACCCGCTGCCCGCGATGCTCGACGCGGGCCTCATGTGCACGGTCAACTCCGACGACCCCGCCTACTTCGGCGGCTACGCGGGCGACAACTTCGACGCCGTACGCGAGGCTCTTGGCCTCACGGAGGAGCGGCTGCGGGAGCTCGCCCGCAACTCCTTCCTCGCCTCCTTCCTGGAGGACGAGGAGGAACTGCGGGCGGGCTACCTGGCCGAGGTGGAGGCGTACGAGTTCGGGTAGTCCGGCTCGGCCCGTCCCGGACCCCGGGCGGCCGCGGCCGCCCGGCGTCCCGCCGTGTCGTGGTCGCGCCGGACCGGACCCCTCCCGCCCCGCGCCGGTGACCGGCCGTACCGCCGCGGGAGGCGGCGGCCACACGCCGCTGCCACCGGCCCCGACGCCGTCGGGTTGTCAGCGGCGTGGTGCACACTGGCGGGGTCCGCACCATGCCAGGGAGCGCACCGTGACAGCGTCCACCGCGTCCGGCGTGCCCGCCATGCCCGTCATGCCGGCCGCCGAGAGAACACACCGCCACGTCCCGGACCAGGGATCGCACCACCGCCCCCAGGTCGATCCCCTCGCCGCCCTGCGCACACCGCAGGACCCGCCCTGGGACGTGTATCTGACCGGTACCGTCTTCCTCGACGTCGTCTTCACCGGGCTGGACTCCGCACCGGTACGCGGGACCGAGTCCTGGGCGCGCGGGATGGGCTCCAGCCCGGGCGGCGTGGCCAACATGGCGACCGCGCTGGCCCGCCTCGGGCTGCGCACCTCGCTGGCCGCGGCCTTCGGCGACGACCACTACGGCGACTATTGCCGGGATGCCCTCGCACAGGGCGAGGGCATCGACCTGACCCCCTCGCGCACCGTGCCCGGCTGGCACTCGCCGGTGACGGTCTCGATGGCGTACGAGGGCGAGCGCACGATGGTCTCCCACGGCCACGAGCCGCCGCCGGAGGAACCGTCCCCCGACTGCCCGCCCCGCGCGCGTGCCGCCGTCGCCTCCCTCACACCCGGCGTCCGCGCCCGCTGGATCGCCCAGGCCGCCGCGCGCGGCACCCGCGTCTTCGCCGACGTCGGCTGGGACGACACCGGCGCCTGGGACCTGGCCGGGCTGCCCGACCTCGCGCACTGCGAGGCCTTCCTGCCGAACGCGGAGGAGGCCATGCGCTACACCGGCGCCACCTGCCCGCGCGCCGCCGCGCACGCCCTGACCGAGCACGTGCCGCTCGCCGTGGTCACCCTCGGCGCGGACGGCGCGTACGCGGTGGACCGGCGTACGGGGGAGAGCGCCGAGGTCCCGGCCATCGAGGTCGAGGCCCTGGACCCGACCGGCGCCGGGGACGTCTTCGTCGCCGGATTCGTCACCGGCACCCTGGCCGGCTGGCCGCTGGCCGACCGCCTGGCCTTCGCCGGTCTGACCGCAGCCCTCTCCGTCCAGGAGTTCGGCGGCTCCCTGTCGGCGCCGGGCTGGTGCGAGATCGCCACCTGGTGGCGCAAGGTCCAGTCGGTCGAGAGCCAGGACCCGACGGCCCTGCGCCGCTACGCGTTCCTCGCGGACCTGGTCCCGGCCGACCTGGTGGCACCGTGGCCCCTGCGCCGCGCCGTCCCGACCATCGGCTTCCGCCCCCCGGCCTGACGACCGGGCACGCCGCCGGGAGGGCCCCCGGGCGGTGTCAGAAGCCGAGCCGCCGCAGTTGCTTCGGGTCGCGCTGCCAGTCCTCGGCGGCCTTCACGTGGAGGTCCAGGCCGTGTCCGAGTGCGGCTGTCGCCGCATGGCCGGCGTGCCGGGTGGGGAGGCCCCCGGGCGGTGTCAGAAGCCGAGCCGCCGCAGCTGCTTCGGGTCGCGCTGCCAGTCCTTGGCGACCTTCACATGGAGGTCCAGGAAGACCGGGGTGCCGAGCAGCGCCTCGATCTGCTTGCGGGACTTGATGCCGACGTCCTTCAGGCGCTTGCCCTTGGGGCCGATGATGATGCCCTTCTGGCTGGGACGCTCGATGAAGACGTTGGCGTGGATGTCCAGGAGCGGCTTGTCGGCGGGGCGGTCCTCGCGCGGGAGCATCTCCTCCACGACCACCGCGATGGAGTGCGGCAGCTCGTCCCGTACGCCCTCCAGCGCGGCCTCCCGGATCAGCTCGGCGACCATGACCTGCTCGGGCTCGTCGGTCAGGTCGCCCTCGGGGTAGAGCGCGGGGCCCTCGGGCAGCAGCGGGGTCAGCAGGTCCGCGAGCAGGTCCACCTGCTGGTTCGCCGTGGCCGACACCGGGACGATCTCCGCCCAGGTGATCCCCAGCTCCTGGCCGAGCTGATCGATCGCGATCAGCTGCTCGGCCAGGGTCTTGGAGTCCACCAGGTCGGTCTTGGTGACGATCGCGACCTTCGGGGTCTTCTTGATCCCCGCCAGCTCCTTGGCGATGAAGCGGTCGCCGGGGCCGAGCTTCTCGTTGGCCGGCAGGCAGAAGCCGATGACGTCCACCTCGGCCCACGTAGTCCGCACGACGTCGTTGAGCCGCTCGCCCAGCAGCGTGCGCGGCTTGTGCAGCCCCGGGGTGTCCACCAGGATCAGCTGCGCCTCCGGGCGGTGCACGATGCCCCGCACGGTGTGTCGCGTCGTCTGCGGACGGTTCGAGGTGATCGCCACCTTCTGCCCGACCAGAGCGTTCGTGAGGGTGGACTTGCCCGCGTTGGGGCGGCCCACGAAGCAGGCGAAACCGGCCCTGTGGACAGCTTCGGCCGACTCTTCGGATGACTGGGTACGAACGCTCATGGCGCCCATTGTCCCTGATCGCCGGAGCCCCGCCGTACCACGGTCGCCCACCGGGCCCGCGAGGGTCGGATCAGCCCGCGCGCACCGTGTCGCGCACCGTGCCGTCCGGACCGGCGACGAGTACCGGCGTCCCGGGACCCCCCAGGTCCCGCACCGCCGCCCGGTCCTCCTCCGACGCCGACTCCGCCTCCGTCACCACGGCCGCCGCCTCCAGCGACTTCGCGCCGGACGCCACCGCCATCGCCACCGCCGTCCGCAGCGCGCTCAGCTTCAGCGAGTCCAGGCCGACGGTCCCGGCGACGTAGGTGCGGCCGGTCTCGTCGCGTACGGCCGCGCCCTCGGGCACACCGTTGCGGGCCCGCGCGGAACGGGCCAGGGTCACGATCTTGCGGTCCTCGGGGTCGAGGTCGGGAGTCTCGGTCATGAGGCGAGCATACGTAGCACCGCCTGTCGCCGGCCGGTCACCCCGCCACCGGGTACATCGCCCCGCGCCGGCCCTCCGGCGAGGCCGGCCACTCCGGCTTCGCCGCGCTGACCGATTCGTCCGGCGGCGGGTGCGGCATGAACGTCGGAAGGGGCCGCGCCGGTACCTTCAGCGCCGTCGACTCCAGGCCGAGCAGCCCGACCAGCCGGTGGTCCGGCTCCTCGCGGATCTGCCCGGCGTCACGGCGCTCGTCCTGGACGCGGTGATCGTGCCGGCGGCGGCTGTGCTGGTCGCGGCCGGACCGCGGACCGGCCGCTCAGGGACGGTCGAGGCGGAGCCTGTCCGCGCGCGGCAGGCCGGCGACCACCAGGTCGTACGAGTCCTCGACCAGCTCCCGGACGACACGGTCCGGGAGCCCGCCACCAGGTTCGCCGTCGGGCCCGCCGCCCACGGTCACCGTGTTCCAGTGCCGCTTGTTCATGTGCCAACCCGGGACGATCAGGCCCGGGTGGCCGGCGCGCAGCCGGATCGCGTCGTCCGGATCGCACTTCAGGTTGACGGTGAGGGGGCGTGCGTCCAGGAAGGACAGCGCGAACATCTTGCCCAGCACCTTGAAGACCGAGATCTCGGGGCTGAAGGGGAAGTCCTCCACCGCGGCGTTGAAGGACAGACAGAAGTCGCGCAGTTCCCCGGGGGTCATTCCGACACGGCCTCCTCGGCGCGCTTCACCGCGCCCACCGGCTCCACCAGCACCGTCACGATCTTGTTCCGGCGGCCCGCCGCGGCCTCCGCCGTCAGCCGCACCTCGCGGCCGTCCGGCAGCTCCACGATCGACGAGGCACCGGCGATCGGCACCCGGCCCAGCGCCTTCGCCAGCAGGCCGCCCACCGTTTCCACGTCCTCGTCGTCGAACTCCTCCAGGCCGTACAGCTCGCCCAGGTCGCCGATGTCGAGGCGGGCGGTGACCCGGAAACGGTCCTCGCCCAGCTCCTCGACCGGAGGCAGCTCCCGGTCGTACTCGTCGGTGATCTCGCCGACGATCTCCTCCAGGATGTCCTCGATGGTGACGATGCCCGCCGTGCCGCCGTACTCGTCGATGACGACGGCGACGTGGTTGCGCTCCTTCTGCATCTCGCGCAGCAGGTCACCGGCGTTCTTGGTGTCGGGCACGAAGAACGCCGGGCGCATCGCCGTGGAGACGAGGTCGCTCTCCGCGTCCCGGCTGATGTGCGTCCTGCGGACCAGGTCCTTCAGGTAGACGATGCCGACGATGTCGTCCTCGCTGTCACCGGTGACCGGTATCCGCGAGAAACCGGAGCGCAGGGCGAGAGTGAGCGCCTGCCGGATGGTCTTGTAGCGCTCGATGACGACGAGGTCGGTCCGCGGGACCATGACCTCCCGCACCAGCGTGTCGCCCAGCTCGAACACCGAGTGCACCATGCGGCGCTCCTCGGCCTCGATCAGGGACTCCTTCTCGGCGTAGTCGACCAGCGCGCGCAGCTCCGCCTCGGAGGCGAAGGGGCCGCGGCGGAAGCCCTTGCCGGGAGTGAGGGCGTTGCCGATGAGGATGAGCAGCGACGGGATCGGGCCCATGATCCGGGCCAGCGGCACCAGGACGTACGCCGCCGCGGTCGCCGTGTTCAGCGGGTGCTGGCGTCCGATGGTGCGCGGGGAGACCCCGACGGCGACGTACGAGACGAGCACCATGACCGCGATGGCGATCACCAGCGCCTCGCCGGTGCCGTCGAACTGCTTCAGACAGGCGTACGTGACCAGTGCGGCGGCGGCCATCTCGCAGGCGACGCGGACCAGCAGCGCCACGTTGAGGTAGCGCGTCGGGTCGGCGGCGACCTTGGCGAGCTTCTCGCCGCCGCGCCGCCCGGACCGTACGGCCTCCTCGGCGCGGAAGCTGGAGACCCGGGCGAGCCCCGCCTCCGCGCACGCGGCGAGCCAGGCGATCACGACCAGGGCGACCGCGCCCGCGATCAGCGGGAGGCTCATGAGACGGTCGGGGCCGGGGACGGGCCGGCCAGGCCCTTCTCCGCACGCCAGCCGTCCACGATGGCCGCCTGCAGACCGAACATCTCGGCCTTCTCGTCCGGCTCCTCGTGGTCGTATCCGAGCAGGTGCAGCACGCCGTGGACGGTGAGCAACTGGAGCTCCTCGTCCATGGAGTGCTGCGTGGGCGCCTCGGTGCCCTGCCTGGTGGCGACCTCCGGGCAGAGCACGATGTCGCCGAGCAGCCCCTGCGGCGGCTCGTCCTCGTCCTTCGCCGGCGGACGCAGCTCGTCCATCGGGAAGGACATGACATCCGTCGGACCCGGCAGGTCCATCCACTGGATGTGGAGCTGCTCCATGGCGTCGGTGTCCACGACGATCACCGAGAGTTCGGAGAGCGGGTGGATGCGCATCCGAGCGAGCGCGTAGCGGGCGATGTCGAGGATCGCCTGCTCGTCGACCTCGGTTCCGGACTCGTTGTTGACGTCGATCGACATGGTCGTGCTGGTCTACTTCCCCTTGGCCTTGGCACCGTGCTTGGGTGCGCGACCGCCGTTGTGGCCGCCGTTCTCGGTGCCGTTCCTGCTGTCGTACTGCTCGTACGCGTCGACGATACGGCCCACCAGCTTGTGCCGGACGACGTCCTGGGACGACAGCCGGGAGAAGTGGACGTCGTCGACGCCCTCCAGGATGTCCTGCACCTGCCGCAGACCCGACTTCGTGCCGCCGGGCAGGTCGACCTGCGTCACGTCACCCGTGATCACGATCTTCGACTCGAAACCGAGGCGGGTGAGGAACATCTTCATCTGCTCGGGGCTGGTGTTCTGGGCCTCGTCCAGGATGATGAAAGCATCATTGAGGGTGCGACCCCTCATGTACGCCAGCGGCGCGACCTCGATGGTCCCCGCCGCCATCAGCCGCGGGATCGAGTCCGGGTCGAGCATGTCGTGCAGCGCGTCGTACAGCGGGCGCAGATACGGGTCGATCTTCTCGTAGAGCGTGCCCGGCAGGAAGCCGAGACGCTCGCCGGCCTCGACCGCGGGACGGGTCAGGATGATGCGGTTGACCTGCTTGGACTGCAGGGCCTGCACCGCCTTGGCCATCGCCAGGTAGGTCTTGCCGGTGCCCGCGGGGCCGATGCCGAAGACGATGGTGTGCTTGTCGATCGCGTCGACGTACCGCTTCTGGTTCAGCGTCTTGGGGCGGATCGTGCGGCCGCGAGAGGACAGGATGTTCTGCGTGAGCACCTCGGCCGGGGTCTCCTGGCCGTCGCTCTCCCCGTTCTCGCTCGCCTTGAGCATGGCGATCGAGCGTTCCACTGCGTCCTCCGTCATCGGCTGCCCCGTGCGGAGCACCAGCATCATCTCGTCGAACACGCGCTGGATGAGGGCGACGTCATGGCTGTCGCCGACCGCGCTGATCTCGTTTCCCCGGACGTGGATGTCGGCCGCCGGGAAGGCCTTCTCGATCACGCGCAGGAGGGAGTCGCCGGATCCCAGCACGGTCACCATGGGGTGCTGGGCGGGGACGGTGAACTGTGCTCTCGCCTGCCCCTGCGCGGGGGTGTGAGCTGTGGGTGTCTGAGTCATGGGCCGGCGCTCTAGGCCTGCTCGTCCTCCTCTGCGGCGTGAGCCGCGTGACGGGTGTGCTCTGCTTCCTCCAGCGTACGACTCCCCGCCGACAGCACCGAGGCTTTTATCCGACCGGCGCTCACCGCTGGGCGCGGACCATCTCCCGGAACCAGCCGTACGACGCCTTGGGCGTGCGCTTCAGCGTCGCGAAGTCCACGTGCACCAGCCCGAACCGGCGCGCGTACCCCTCGGCCCACTCGAAGTTGTCCAGCAGCGACCACACGAAGTAGCCGCGCACGTCCACGCCCGCCTCCAGCGCCCGGTGCAGGGCGCGGACGTGCCCGTCGAGGTAGGTGATGCGGTCCTGGTCGTCGAGCCCCTCGTAGGAGCAGCCGTTCTCCGTGATGACGACGGGCGGAAGCCGGTCGCCGTAGCGGTCGCGGAAGCCGGTGAGCAGCTCGGTGAGCCCCTCGGGGACGACGGGCCAGCCGAAGTCGGTCAGCGCCCGGCCCTCGATCCCGCGCACCGAGAAGGGCAGTTCCGCGGGGAACGTCAGGCCCCCGGACTCGGTCTCCGCGCCCTGCGGGGCGCCCACCCTGGTGGGCGCGTAGTAGTTCACGCCGTACCAGTCCAGCGGCTCGGCGATGATCTCCAGGTCCGCCCGCACGTCCCCCGGCATCAGCTCGCCGATGCCGTCCGGGTACCGCCCGGTCAGCACGGGGTCGGCGAACAGCCGGTTCAGGAGGACGTCGTAGAAGTCCGCCGCCTCCCGGTCGGCCGTCTCGTCCGACGCCGGCCAGGTCGGACCGTGCGAGTTGGCGATCCCGATGCCGGCGGCGCCGGACGCGCGCAGGGCACGTACCGCGAGGCCGTGCGCGAGCAGCTGGTGGTGGGCCACCGGCAGGGCGTCGAACAGCAGCTTCCGGCCGGGGGCGTGCGCGCCGAGGGCGTGGCCCAGCAGGGTGTGCTCGGCGGGCTCGTTCAGGGTGATCCACTTGCCGACGCGGTCGCCGAGCCGGTCCGCGACCACCGACACGTACTGGGCGAAACGCGACGCCGTGTCCCGGTCCAGCCAGTCCAGGCCCGCCGGCAGGTCCCAGTGGAAGAGCGTCGGCACCGGCCGGACGCCCGCCGCGCACAGTTCGTCGACCAGCCGGTCGTAGAAGCCGAGGCCGCCGGGGGAGTCCACCCGCGGCCAGGAGACCGAGAAGCGGTACGCGTCCACGCCCAGGTCCGCCAGCAGCGCCACGTCCTCGCGGTAGCGGTGGTAGTGGTCGCAGGCCACCGCCGCCGTGGAGCCGTCCTTCACCCGCCCCGGCTCGGACGCGAAGACGTCCCACACGGACGGTCCCCGCAGCTCGGCCGCGCCCTCGATCTGGTGCGCCGAGGTCGACACGCCCCACAGGAAGCCGTCCGGGAACCGGGGTACCGGGTTCGTCGCCATGCGCGGATCATCCGTACCGCCGGCGAGGGAAGTCAACGCCCTTGACCGGCGACGGCGTTACGCGCCCTCCTTCAGCACCCGCGAGATCAGCGTCCGCTGCTCGTCCGTCAGCCGGGGGTCGGCGGCGTACACCGTCTTCCCGTCCACGGTGAGCTGGTAGCTGAAGCCGTCCGGCACCCCGACGGGCGGCGTGCCCCGGCCGTCGGCGGCCGCCCGCTCCGCCAGGGCGTGCCACTCGGCCGCGTCGGGGCGTCCCGCGGTGTCGACCTCCGCGTGGCGTTCGATGCCCGCGAAGCCTCCTGTGCGCCTCACCTGAATCCGCATGGGTCCGTGTCTAGTACGGAACTAGAGCGCGCGCACCCCGACCTGCTCCCAGGCCTTGCGCACCGCCTCCAGCTCATCCGCGTCGCCATAGCGCTCCCGGGCGGCCTTCACCGTCAGTGCCGCGAAGTCCGCGAACAGCGCGTCCTGCGCCAGCTCGCCGCCGGTCAGCACGTCGTACCAGACCAGTCCCGCCCGCTCCCAGGCGTGCCCGCCGAGCGCGGTGGCGACCAGGTAGAAGGCGTGGTTGGGGATGCCGGAGTTGATGTGCACGCCGCCGTTGTCGCGGCCGGTGCGCACGAAGTCGTCCATCGTCGCGGGCTGCGGGTCCTTGCCGAGGACGTCGTCGTCGTACGCCGTGCCCGGCGCCTTCATGGAGCGCAGCGCCACGCCCGTCACCCGCGGGGCGAGCAGCCCGGCGCCGATCAGCCAGTCGGCCTCGGCGGCCGTCTGGCCGAGCGAGTACTGCTTGATGAGCGCGCCGAAGACGTCGGAGACCGACTCGTTGAGGGCGCCCGGCTGACCGTAGTAGGTCAGGTTGGCGGTGTGCTGGGTGACGCCGTGGGTCAGCTCGTGGCCGATCACGTCGAGGGGGATGGTGAAGTCGAGGAAGATCTCCCCGTCCCCGTCGCCGAAGACCATCTGCTCGCCGTTCCAGAAGGCGTTGTTGTACTCGCGGTCGTAGTGCACGGTGGCGTCCAGCGGCAGCCCGCCGCCGTCGATGGAGTCGCGCCCGTACACCTTCAGGAAGTGCTCGAAAGTCGCTCCCAGGGCCGCGTAGGCGCGGTTCACGGTGGCGTCCTTGCCGGGCTCCTCGCCCTCCCCTCGCACCTTCTTGCCCGGCAGGTCGGTGCCGTGCCGGGCGTCGAAGACCGTGCGCTGCGGCTTCTCGGTCTCGGCGTCGGCGCGCGGGGCGACGGTGGGCGCGCCGATCACCGTGGTCAGCCGGCGGTGGGTGCGCTCGAAGGCGTCGCGCTGGAGGGTCCGGCGGGCGGGACCGGCGAGCACGGGGTCCTCGTGCCGGGCGAGCCTGTCGAGGACGTGGGGCGGCACGATGGTGCAGAAGACGGGCTCGAAGCCCCCGTATGTCGTCATGTCCGGCACCCTTGCACTGTGTGATGTGGCTGTCACCACCCGCAACCACGATTGATGAAAAGCAACGCCAAGTCGGTCCTGCGGTGGGTCACGAGTGGTATACGGCACTTTTTGTCCCGGTTCCCTCCATGGTCCCGCATACTGATACGGACCCGCGTGACCGGCGTGACTCGGCTATGGTGCTGGGCATCATGCGTTTCGGGCTGCTTCTCCTTAGCTGCCGCGGCGAGGGCCTGTAGAGGCCGACTCCCTCCCCGCGGAGCTTGGTGGTGCCGTCGGCCGTCCTTCCGGAACACGCGGACGTCGCGGACGTCGCGCACACCGCGGACATCACGAGGAGCCCACGCCGTCATGGCCAACCGCCAGCAGCCCACTTCCATGCCGACCGCCAAGTACCGCGGGTACGAGCAGGTCGACATCCCCGACCGCACCTGGCCCGGCCGGCGCATCACCACCGCCCCCCGCTGGCTCTCCACCGACCTGCGCGACGGCAACCAGGCGCTGATCGACCCCATGTCGCCCGCCCGCAAGCGCGCGATGTTCGATCTGCTGGTCAAGATGGGCTACAAGGAGATCGAGGTCGGCTTCCCGGCCTCCGGCCAGACCGACTTCGACTTCGTACGGTCGATCATCGAGGACCCGGACGCCATCCCGGACGACGTGACGATCTCCGTACTGACCCAGGCCCGCGAGGACCTGATCGAGCGCACGGTGGAGTCCCTGAAGGGCGCCAAGCGGGCCACCGTCCACCTGTACAACGCCACCGCCCCCGTCTTCCGCCGTGTGGTCTTCCGCGGCTCCAGGGACGACATCAAGCAGATCGCGGTCGACGGCACCCGCCTGGTCATGGAGTACGCCGAGAAGCTGCTGGGCCCCGAGACGGAGTCCGGCTACCAGTACAGCCCCGAGATCTTCACCGACACCGAGCTGGACTTCGCCCTGGAGGTCTGCGAGGCGGTGATGGACACCTACCAGCCCGGCCCCGGCCGCGAGATCATCCTCAACCTGCCGGCCACCGTCGAGCGTTCCACCCCCTCCACCCACGCGGACCGCTTCGAGTGGATGCACCGCAACCTCTCCCGCCGCGAGCACGTGGTGCTGTCCGTCCACCCGCACAACGACCGCGGTACGGCCGTGGCCGCGGCCGAGCTGGCCGTGATGGCCGGCGCCGACCGCGTCGAGGGCTGCCTGTTCGGGCAGGGCGAGCGCACCGGCAACGTCGACCTGGTCACCCTGGGCATGAACCTGTTCTCCCAGGGCGTCGACCCGCAGATCGACTTCTCCGACATCGACGAGATCCGTCGCACGTGGGAGTACTGCAACCAGATGGACGTCCACCCGCGCCACCCGTACGTGGGCGACCTGGTCTACACGTCCTTCTCCGGCTCCCACCAGGACGCCATCAAGAAGGGCTTCGACGCCATGGAGGCCGACGCGAAGGCCAAGGGCGTCACCGTCGACGAGATCGAGTGGGCCGTCCCCTACCTGCCGATCGACCCCAAGGACGTCGGCCGCTCCTACGAGGCGGTCATCCGCGTCAACTCGCAGTCCGGCAAGGGCGGCATCGCCTACGTCCTGAAGAACGACCACAAGCTGGACCTGCCGCGCCGGATGCAGATCGAGTTCTCCAAGCTGATCCAGGCCAAGACGGACGCCGAGGGCG
The DNA here is from genome assembly GCF_044762405.1 of Streptomyces sp. NPDC097107. Classification (NCBI taxonomy): domain Bacteria; kingdom Bacillati; phylum Actinomycetota; class Actinomycetes; order Kitasatosporales; family Streptomycetaceae; genus Streptomyces; species Streptomyces sp. NPDC097107. The sequence goes on from NZ_JBIWEF010000013.1 coordinate 200,258, forward strand.
GCGAGATCACGCCGACGGCGATCTGGGACGTCTTCCAGGACGAGTACCTGCCCAACCCGGACAACCCCTGGGGCCGCATCCAGGTCGCCAACGGCCAGACCACGACCGACGTCGACGGAATCGACACCCTCACCGTCGACGCCACGGTCGACGGCGCGGAGACCACCCTGGTCGGCACCGGCAACGGCCCGATCTCGGCGTTCTTCCACGCGCTGCAGGGCGTCGGCATCGACGTACGCCTGCTGGACTACCAGGAGCACACGATGAGCGAGGGCGCCTCCGCGCAGGCCGCGTCCTACATCGAGTGCGCCATCGGCGACAAGGTGCTGTGGGGCATCGGAATCGACGCGAACACCACGCGCGCCTCGCTGAAGGCCGTCGTCTCCGCCGTCAACCGCGCTGGTCGCTGACCAGCCGAATCGGCGGTTTGAGGCCCCGCTCGCCGGAGAACGGCGGGCGGGGCCCCGTCGTATACCGGCCATCTCCGTGTGCAGGTCACGGAAAGGTCTCTGCCTGGGTACTGACTCCACGTCCGTGATGTGGCTAACATCACGCCAGCGCGACGATGCTGTCGCGCGGTTACGGAGGTGCGACGTGCTGCCTGAACGGGGACGAAACGGCCGAGCTGCCCGGCTGCCGCGCATCCTGGGCACACGCACCGCGTGGACACCCGTCGGCGACGGCGAGTTCTTCTGCCCCGGCTGCGGAGGCGACCGCAACTACCAGCGGCTCACCGGCCGCCGCCGCTTCACCATGCTCGGCGTGCCCGTGCTGCCGCGCGGCGAGTCGGCGCCGACCGTCGAGTGCGCGGCCTGCCGCCGCCACTACGGCACCGACGTCCTCGACCACCCGACCACCACCCGTTTCTCCGCGATGCTCCGCGACGCCGTCCACACCGTCGCCCTGGCGGTCCTGGCCGCGGGCGGCACCTGCTCGCGTACGTCGCTGGAGACGGCGGCCGTCGCGGTGCGCGCGGCCGGCTTCGAGGACTGCACCGAGGACCAGCTGAACGCGCTCGTCGAAGCGCTGGAGGCGGACACCGGCCGGGTCCACGGGGAGCCCTGCGTGCCCGGCCTGGCCATAGAACTGCACGAGGCGCTGGACCCGCTGGCCCCGCACCTCGCATCCGTCGGCCGCGAGTCGCTCCTCCTCCAGGGCGCCCGCATCGCCCTGGCCGACGGCCCCTACACCCCCGCCGAACGCGACACCCTGGCGACGGTCGGCGCGGCCCTGACCATCTGCTCCGACGACGTGACCCGCCTCCTGGAGTCGGCGGGCACGCCCTCCTAGCCCTCCTGGCCCTCCTGGTCCTTCTGGCCCTCCTGGCCGCCCGGAAGGTCCAGGCGCAGGATCTGGCGGTCCATGCCCGGGCCGAAGTAGTCCCGGCGCAGGCCCGCGTCGGGTTCCTCCGGGCGGAAGCCCAGGGAGCGGTAGAGCAGGATGGCGGCGAGATTGGCCGGCTCCACGGTGAGGCGGACCACCCCTATGCCGTCCCGGCGCAGCCGGGTCAGGGCCTCCGTCATCAGCTCCCGGCCCAGCCCGTGCCGGCGCCGGTCCCGGGTGACGCACAGGCCGAGTATCCAGCTGTCCCCGCCGAGCGCCCGGGTGGCGGCCAGTACGTAACCGCGCAACCGGCCCGTGCCGTCGTCGAGTACCAGGAAGTGTTCCTCGTACATGTCGAAGAGCTGGCGCAGGAGGAAGCCGGGATAGGCGACCTCCTGGAAGACCTCCTCGTCGAGCCGCCGCAGTTCGGGCAGGTCGGACTCCCGCGCCGTCCGCAGGACCAGGGGCCGTGTCTCCGGGTACGGATCCGGCCTCGTGAGCTGCTCGTGGCGGTCCAAGGAGCGTTCCAGCGGTTCGGCGGTCATGCCACCCCCAGTCAGGACGTGCGGACGTCAACTCGACGACACCGGAAACGCTCACGAAGGAATGAGCCTCCAGGTGGCGGCCGGTGACCCCTTCTGGCTACAGTGAGCTTCCAACTTCCCCCGTGCAAGGGCGAGTTCAGGTGTGCGACGATGCGCCGGACGTGCGCCCGGCGGAAGAGGACTGGCGTGTTCCCGGCTGTCTCGACATGTCCTGGTGGCTTACCGTGCACGACACTGGGGCTTGTCCGGATTCGAATGGAACGCGGCAGGGTGACTATGGATCGCAATGCCGACGCACCGTGGTCGAAGTTCGATCCAGAGGTGTATGTCGACAACAACTACCGGACACCACTCGAAGTCGATCTGCTGATCGTCCGGTTGATGCGTGACTATTTCAGCCGCTGTTTCTCCGGAGGCGTTCCGGATTCGGTGCGGGGCGTCGACGTGGGTGCCGGTGCGAATCTCTACCCCGCGCTCTCCATGCTGCCGTGGTGCGAGAAGACGCTGCTGCTGGAGTACGCGCGCCCGAACGTCGAATACCTGGAGAAGCAGGTCTCCCCGGGCGGGTACGACACCGCGTGGGACGCGTTCTGGGAGGTGCTGCGCGAGTCTCCCTCCTACGCCGCCGTCGAACCGAGAAGCCGCGTCAGCGAGATCGTCCGGGTCGAGCGCGGCAACCTGTTCGACCTGGAGCACGGACACCGGCGCTGGGACATCGGGACGATGTTCTTCGTCGCCGACTCGATGTCCGAGTGCCCCGAGGAGTTCCAACGGGGAGTGCGGTGCTTCATGAACGCGCTCAGCGAAGGCGCGCCGTTCGCCGCCGCTTTCATGAAGGAGTCGGTCGGCTACCGCGTCGGCGAACACGACTACCCGGCCTACCGGGTGAACGAGAGCCGGGTCAGGGAGAGCCTGGAACCGTTCACGGGAGAGCTGGAGATCCACGATCTGCACCACATGGTGCGGCCGGGACACGAGGGAATGATCCTCGCTTTGGGGCGGCGCAATTCGGAGGTTGCCGCCCCCTAGGAACGGGGACCATGCTGAACACAGGGCAACGAGATCTGTACGAGGGGTGCGGGGATGCAGATCAAGCCACGCCAGCACATGCTGGAGATCTGGCAGGCCATGGCCCGTCACTCGTTCGACGACGGGAAACTACTGTGGGGCGACACGGACGGGCTGAGCAGCGTCGCGGACGCCGAACGCCTGCTGTGCCTGCTCTATCCCGCCACCGAGGTCCCCGCCTTCCGCCTCGACCAGCCGGACACCACCGAACGTGACGTCCTGCGGGCCCTCGACCGGATCGGCAGCCGGCTGGAGATCCCGCCCAACCTGATCACCGCGCTGACCCAGTTCATGCGCACCCACACCGGGACGGACGACAGCCCCACCTTCTCCGGCGGCCACTACTTCCGGCCCGCCGAGCCCGACGGGCAGATCACGCACGAGCAGGGCCAGTTGGGGGTGGTCGACTCATACTCCATGTCCGTCACCCTCTGCCTCGCCACCCTCGGATTCCTCAAGGTCTACGAGGGCACCACGACCCGCCCCGAGGTGCGCAAGGCGATCGGTGAACTGCGCGAGGCCACGAACGCCCGGCTGACCGCCGCCATGGTCAGCCTGCTGCGCTCCTTCACCGTCAACGTCTTCGACGCCGAGTCCGAGCAGGGCAAGCGGCTGATCCAGGTCGTCGGGCAGGGCAGACAGTCCGAGCGGGCCGTCCTCCAGCAGTTCTCCCGCAAGTTACGGCCCCTGCGCGCCACCATCATCGAGAGCCTCAGCCGCGGCATCGAGGTCGACGAGGGCATCCGCGACGAGAGCCAGCTCTTCGAGTGCGGCTGGGCCTGGGGCGTCGTCCAGGACGCCCCGGAGATCACCGACCTGAGCGTCCCGGTCCCCGGCCAGCCCGCCGGCATCGCCGACCGGCTGCCCTACGTGTACTTCACCGTCGTCGCCCTCGACGGCATCCAGGACCTCTTCTCCGACCGCACCCTCACCCTCGGCCTGCTCGACGCCGACCAGCAGAAACTCGCCGAGGCACTGCGCCTGCGCTGGGAACTCAGCCAGCAGTACTGGTCCGCGATCGCCCGCTTCGGCACCGAACGCTGGCCCCTGGAGGACCTGCCCTGGCAGACCACCGGCCTGCGCCTGGAGTCCGAGTACTTCTCCCTGACCGTCGCCGCCATCCTCGTCCACGACCTGGTCCGCCGGAAGGCGACCGACGACGACCTCACCCGCACCGTCGCCATCATGGAGCGCCTCGCCGACCGCGGCCGGGTCACCAGCCGGATGACCAAGGACGACCCCACCATCCGGCTGCACAACCCCGGTGTCACCATGCCGCTCGCCGGGTCCGAGCGCTCCGGCGGGCTCCTCCTGTGGCGGATGACCGACTTCTCCGCCCAGCTCCTCAAGCGGATCATCCAGCTCGCCGAACTCTCCCGGAACATCGGCGCGCAGGACCGGCTGCTGCGCCTCGCCGAGCGGTCCTTCGAGCACCTGTGGACCCGGCGGATCGACGACGAGGACGGCGCGGGACTCTGGGACAACGTCCGGGCCGTCTACCCCGACGCCCGCGACGTCGGACTGCGCATGTCCTGGAGCATCACCGAGCGCGTCACCGAATGCCTCGTCGCCGCCCGCAACCTGTACGAGCAGCAGCCCATCCGCAGTCCCGAACTCGCCGAGCTGGCCAGGGAACTGCTCAGCGAGGCCACCCACCTGTTCGGCAAGGAGCAACTGGAGGCCTCCGCGGCCGCCGACGGCAGCAGAGCCCGCGCCATGCGCAGCATCGAGAGCCGCCTCGACCATGCCCGCGGCCTCGTCGACGACCGGCCCGCCACCGCCTTCGCGCTGGCCCTGCCCGTGCTCCGGGAACTCGACACCCTGGCCCAGGCCAGGGGCGCCGCCGCCCAGGAGGTGTGAGCGTGCTCGTCTTCGCCGCCTCCGACAAAGGAGGCACGGGGCGCTCGGTGACCAGCGCCAACCTGGCGTACCAGCGCGCCCTCACCGGCGACCACGTGGCCTATGTGGACTTCGACTTCGGCTCGCCCACCGCCGCCGCCGTCTTCGACGTGCCCGGCGCGATGCGCGGCACCGAGGAACGCGGCCTCCACTCCTACCTGGAGGGCGAGGTCGCCGAACCGGCCAGGATCGACGTCTGGCGGCAGACCGAGCACCCCCTGCTGCGCGCCCGCCCGAACCAGTCCGGCCGCCTCGTCCTGCTCCCCGGCGACGCCGGCGGCGGCGAGTTCGCCACCGGCGAGGAGACCCTGGAGCGGTGCATCGACCTGCTGCTGCGGCTCAACGGCGAGTTCGACGTCACCGTCGTCGACCTCAGCGCCGGCCGCAGCTACGCCGTCGACATGGTCCTCGCGGCCACCGCCCACCCGCGGATGCGCAACGTGCCCTTCCGCTGGCTGGTCTTCCACCGCTGGACCCGCCAGCACGTCATCGCCGCCTCCGGACTCGTCCACGCCGACCACGGCATCATCGGCGGCGGCGTCGAACGCGGCCACGACGGGGAGGCGCTTCAGGCCGCCGTCCGCTTCGTGCGGGCCGCCGTACCCGACCCCGAGTCGCCGCTGTGGTCCCAGGGCTCACCCGCCCAGGCCGCCTGGATGCAGGCCTGCGACGAGGCACTGCGCCGGCTCGCCGCCGAACACCGCATCGGTGACAGCGTCGTCCTCGGCGTCGTACCGCTGGAACCGATACTCCAGTGGCGCGAGCAGCTGATCACCGAAGAGGACGTGCTCTCCACCCAGATCGCCAACAAGGAGACCCTGGAAGCGCTGGAGGAGATCGCCCGGCGTCTGACGGACGACTCGCACTGGGGGCGGCCATGACGGACGCGGTGTTCCGGGAGACCGCCGCCGAGCCGCGCACCCAGTCGGTGCCGCTGGCCCACCTCTCCCTGGAGCTGGGCCACCTCTACATGGAGGACTTCGAGGCCGGCCCCGAACGCCTGCGCCGGCACTTCACCGAAGTACGCCCCTGGGCCGACGCGGCCCGCACCGCCGCCACCGTCCGGGCCGGCGGCAGACGCGCCCGGATCAGCACCTGTTTCCTCGTCGACGACTACTTCACCCGCTTCTCCACCCCAGCCGAAGTCGTCCCCATGCTCCTCGCGGAGGCCGAGCGGGCCGGGCTGAGCGTCGACTACCTGGCCCGCGAGTCCGGCTGCGCCACCACCGGCACGGTGCCCGTCGCCGAGGCGGTGGCCGGCCGCATCGTCGAGTCGCCGCCGCCCGGCAGCTACGGCCTGCGTCCGCCCGCCGCGCAGACCGGCTGGCTGGCCAACGGCGAACGCAGCCCCGCCGCCCGCGCCCCGCAGGCCATGAAGCGCGCCGCCGCCTGGCAGCCGCCCCGGGAGACCGCCGCCCGCCGCCACTCCGTCTTCCTCGACGTCGAGCTGTGGAGCGACGACGCCGACGGGCACCGCACCTGGTCCTGCCCCTTCCTCGCCGCCGTCTGGCAGCTCGCCCGCCTCGGACTGCTGCGCAACGAGGGCGAGGCCGTCCTCGTCCCCCAGCCGCACACCGCCCCCGGCTTCCCCGACTCCTGGGACGAACTGCCCTCCCTGCTGCGGCTCAACGCCGGCGCCGACCCCTTCGCCGCCTACCGGACCTGCTCGGTACTGCCCACCCGCTTCCTCCCCGTCGAGCACGCCGTCCGCGTGATCCTCGACCAGATCGAGGTGGACCCCGGCGCACTGGAGCAGGTCGCCGAACGCTCCGGACGGGAGCGCACGGCCGTCCCCGACTCGGTCGCCGACCGCGTCTCCTACGTCTACTCGGGGCCCTGACATGCCGCCGGGGGAGCGCACACCGCGCGCCGTACTCGCCTGCGGCGAGGTCCGCACCTGCCTGCTGCCCGCCCGGCAGCCCCTCGACATCAGGTCCGCCGCCCAACTCCTCGCCCTGCGCGCCGACGAACGCGTCCTGCTCTCCGAGCGCCCGGGCCTCTACGCGCGTTCCCCCGACACCCTCACCGGCGTCGACTGCCCGCTGCCCAGCGCCAACGGAGCCCGGATCCGCGCGGTCGGTACCGTCGCCGCCCACGCCGCGCTCACCGAGGGGCGCGTCCTGCAGACCTCCGCCCACTTCCGGCTCCCCGCCACCGGACCCGACCAGCGGCGGCCGTGGGGCGAGTACCTGGTACGCCCCGGCGTGGTCGAACCCCTGGGCAAGCTGCCCCACGAGGCGGTCGCGCAGGGTGTGCTCGGCGGCGGGCGCCACGGCGACCTCGACGTCGGGCTGATCGCCGACGGCCTGCTCACCCGGCTGCTGCGCCACGCCCTGCTCGACCAGCGCCCGCCCTTCAGGTCCCGGCCCACCCGGCTGCGCTGGGTGGCCCTGCCCGCGGGACCGGGCGACGGCCCGTCCATCGAACGGTTCACCCTCGCCGAGGACGAACTGCGCACCGTGTGCCTGCGCGTGCCCGACGGCACCGCCGGCGCCGACCTCGCCGCACTCTGCGACGACCTCGCCCTGCACGACTGGCTGCTCACCACCGTGGTCCGCATGCTCGACGGCGTCCGCCTCGGCGGCCCGGCCGCGCAGGACGCCACCGCCGTCGTCAGGGCGCTGCGTCCGGCCGTCGACCACCTGCTGCATCTGTGGATGCCCCGGGCCAGGGTGGCCAAGGAACTGGCCCCGCTGTGGGACCCGCTGGAGGAGCGGCCCGGCTTCAGCCGGCAGTGGCAGGCCCTGGTGCAGCGCATCCGCGACCAGCTCACCCTGCAGGCCATTCCCGCGCCCCACCGGGAGGTGGAAGCGGTGCCCTGACCGGGTGCCGCCACCTCCCACGCACATCCCCGCACCCCGATCCGACGCGTATCCCAACGGGGGGAGAAGCGAGATGAGCACGGCACAGTCACCCCAGCCCGACGACACGGCCCGCGCACCGGGCCCGGCCGACCTGATGAGGGGGGAGTCCCCATGGGTGCGCATGCTGCTGGTCGCCCTGGTCGTCGGTGCCCTCTTCTGGAGCGTCGTCGCACTGCTGAGCCCCGAGGACGGCACCCTGCGGCAGTTCGTGGCCGCGGTGCTCTGCGCCGGCGCCGCGGTGCTGGTCCAGTACGTCCTCGGCCTGGCCCCGCGGCCGGGTCACATCCGTCTGGAGGAGCACACCCGCCGGGTGGAGAGCGCCCTCGCCGAGAACACCGCCGCCGTACGAGAGGGCCTGAACCGGTACGACGACGAGCTGAAGACCGGTCTGACCCGGCACACCGAGGACGTGAAACAACTGGTCGAGACCCACGTCACCCAGGTGGACCACCGGCCCTCCGAGCCCTACCCCCAGCTGGACCACGCCCGCATCGACAGCGTGCCCGACCTGGCCAAGGGCTTCGCCGACGTCCTGCTCCCGGAACCCTCGATCCTGCACACCTTCGTCCACCTGGAGATGGCGCGGGTCGTCGGCCACATGGCGGACCTCACCAACCAGAGCGCCGAGTGCCCCGGCGAGAACCACGACTGGATGCTCACCCTCACCCGCGCCGCCGAACACTCCATCTGCGCCACCAGCACCTCCGTCGACCGCGAGTTCTGGAACAGCGAGCCCGCCGGCCGCTACCTCGACGCCCAGCAGGCGGCGATCGACGAGCAGGGCGTGTCGGTGCGCCGGCTGTTCCTGCTGGAGAGCGCCCGCGAGCTGGACGACCGGCTGCTGCGGCTGTGCGAGGAGCAGGAACTGCGGCGCATCGACGTCCGCGCGGCGGTCCTGCCCGAACTGCCTCCGCACCTCCAGCGCGGCACCACCAACGACTTCATCCTCTACGACGAGGAGGTGTCGTTCGAGATCGAGCAGGACCTGCGCGACGTCAACGTCCGGACCCGGCTCACGGCGCGCCAGGACTACGTCCGGGACCGGCTGAAGCGCTTCAGGGAACTCTGGGACGCGGGTATGGGCCTGCGGGAGCTGGAGGTGCGGGTCGACGCGGAGGAGGACGGCAACTGGATGGTCGACCGGACCTGACCGCCGGTCCCCGGTTACTCCCCGGGGAGTAACGACAGTTTCGTGTCACCCCGGGCAGTAGCCGCCGACTCGCCCTCGCGTCCGACGTATCGGCGGCCCGCCGCCGGAAGTCTGGAGACCTACCCAGACTTCCACCGGAGGGAGGCCCGCCGGATGGGGGCCGTAAGGACAAGTGGGGGGCGACGGCGGGTCGTGCCCTGGCTGGTGCTCGGGCTGTGGATCGCCGTACTGGCCATCGCCTCACCGTTTGCGTCGGGCCGGCTGTCCCGGGCGCCCGAGGAGCCGGTGCCGGCCGGCGAGCGGGAGCCCGTCGGTGGGGTGGTGGGTGAATGGATGGTGAGGGGTGGATTACTGGCGGGGTGGGGAGGGGGTCTGGAAATGGATGACACTTCGGGGTGAAGTGTCATCCGTTTTCAGGGGGTGGTCCGAGCCCGCCGCCGCACCGGCCACCGGCCGCAAGCCGCTGAGCCGGCCCGGCGTTCCGGCGAGGCGCGAGCGCGCACCGCCGACGCCGGGGGCGTACGCAGCTGACGGTTGATCGTGGACCCGGCCCGGCCGCCGGTCCTTCCGGGCCGCTCGCTCGCTTCTGACCCGTGGTGGAGCGAGCCGAGTCAAGGGTCGGCCGCAGGCCGATCGCCGAAGGCGACGCGTAGCGCCCTTTACTCGGGTCGCGGAGGCACGACACTGGCAAGGAAGCGGGCGGCCCCCACGGTACGTACGAACTCCGTCCAGGCCGCCGACCCCACGACGATCACCGGCCCGACGGCCACCTTGCTGTCCCGGACGGGCACGACCCCGGGAACTCCATCGGCGACTTCGAGGCAGTCGCCGCCTTGGCCGTTGCTGTAGGTGCTTTTGCGCCAGCGGGCGGCGCCGGGGAAGTCGTGCGCGACTTCGACGCAGCTACCGCCCTCGCCGTTGCTGTAGCTGCTCTTTGCCCAGCGGGCGTTGCTCAGGTCGTACTCGCGCATCGTCTGAAGCCCTCCGCCGCCGACTCGACCAGGGCCAGGGACGCCTCCGGCGACAGCGCGGCGACCCTGAGCAGATCGTATGCGCGCTGCGCCCGCTTCACCACGGCCGGAACGTCTACCAACGTTCCCGAAAACGAGGTCTCTGTATAGGCGACCGAAGGCGCGTCGTCGAACTCCATGAGTTGCAGCATCCCGCCCATGGCCGCATGCGCCCCCGCCCCGTACGCCAGCACCGTCACCACCGCCGTGCGCTCCCGCATCAGCCGCGCAACGTGCTCCAGTTGCGCCGCCATCGCCTGCGGGCCGCCGACCGGGATCCGCAGCACGTTCTCGTGCAAGGCCACCCAATACTCGGGCCGTGTAGCGTCGTCGAGGATCAGCGACCGTTCCAGGCGGGCGCTGACGATCTCGTCGACGTAGGCGTCGGCCTTGAACGGGTTGGCAGCGATGGTGACCGCGCGCGCGTACTCCTGCGTCTGGAGCAGGCCCGGAACAACCGTCGGCGCGAACTCGCAGATCCGTGTGGCCAGCCGTTCCAGCTCCACCACGTGGGCGAAGTAATCCGCGTACCTCGGATCATCAATCAGCTTCCGGCACAGTCGCTCGAAAATACCGTCGGTTTGCAGCGCATCGTCAATCCGCTGGGCCACATCCAGTTGCGGTTTCCGAATTGCCTGTTCGAACTGCCCGATGTATCCGCCGGACACGAAAACCCGTGTCCCCAGCTCGACTTGGGTGATTCCGGCGTCCTCCCGCCGGCGTTTGAGTTCCGTGCCGAAGAACTCCCACGCCGCCTGCCGTGAACCGTTGGCCATAACCAACCCCCATGCGCTGACCCGCACTTGTAGTGCAAAGACTCCTGTCGAGTGTAGACACAGAGAGGCATCCTGGGGACACGAAGAGTGAAACCGTAAAGGGAAGGGGAACACGGTGGAGGCACGACACTCGGCGCTCTGCGTCGAAGAAGCGGAGGTAGCGGTGAAAGAATTGCGCGCAGCACTCGCGGAGGCGGGAATTACTCTTCCCTCCCTCGGGCTCGACCCGGTGAGTCTTGCGCGGGAGGCCCCCTGTCCACTCATCGAATTGGGGCGGTGTTCCGTCGAGACCGCGCAGCGGCTCGCGGCGGCGCTGCGATGACATACCCGTACCCGCCCGTCGGCACCTACGCCCTCGACACCCGCACCGGACGCGTCGGCCTCGTCATGGGCCACGAGGGGCCGTACGTGCAGATGCGGCCGTACGGCGGCGGGCGGGAGTGGGACGCCGAGCCGGGTGACGTACGCCACGCCACCCCGGCGGAGCGCCTCAGCGCGGCGACGGCGTACACGAACGCCAGGAGCCGGGGCGAGGTGCCCTGACACATGCGCGAGAATGGGCGCCATGAGTCTGTTCCGCGACGACGGCATCGTGCTGCGCACCCAGAAGCTGGGTGAGGCGGACCGGATCATCACTCTGCTCACGCGCGGTCACGGACGGGTACGCGCCGTGGCGCGCGGGGTGCGGCGGACGAAGTCGAAGTTCGGGGCGCGGCTGGAGCCGTTCTCGCACGTGGACGTGCAGTTCTTCTCGAAGAACAGCGAGCTGGTCGGGCGCGGCCTGCCGCTGTGCACGCAGAGCGAGACCATCGCGCCGTACGGCGGCGGGATCGTCATGGACTACGGGCGGTACACCGCCGGGACGGCCATGCTGGAGACGGCCGAGCGGTTCACCGACCACGAGGGCGAGCCGGCGGTGCAGCAGTACCTGCTGCTGGTCGGCGCCCTGCGGACCCTCGCCCGGGGCGAGCACGCGCCGAACCTCGTCCTAGACGCGTTCCTGCTGCGCTCCCTCGCCGTGAACGGGTACGCCCCGACCTTCGGGGACTGCGCGAAGTGCGGCATGCCCGGTCCGAACCGGTTCTTCTCGGTCGGCTCGGGCGGCTCCGTCTGCGCCGACTGCCGGGTGCCCGGCAGCGTCGTACCCTCGCCGCAGGCCCTGGAACTGCTCGGGGCGCTGCTCACGGGAGACTGGGGGACCGCGGACGCGTGCGAGCCGCGGTACGTCCGGGAGGGCAGCGGGCTGGTGTCCGCGTACCTGCACTGGCACCTGGAGCGCGGCCTGCGCTCCCTGCGATACGTCGAGAAATCCTGAAGGAGACGATAGACACATGGCCGTACGCGGGATCCTGGGGCGTCAGCGCCGGGACTACAGGACGCCGGAGCCGCACCCGTCCGGCGCGCGGCCTCCGAACCTCGGTGAGCTGGTTCCGGAGCATGTGGCGATCGTCATGGACGGCAACGGGCGCTGGGCCAAGGAGCGCGGCCTGCCGCGCACCGAGGGCCACAAGGTCGGTGCCGAGCGGGTGCTGGACGTGCTTCAGGGCGCGATCGAGATGGGCGTGAAGAACATCTCCCTGTACGCCTTCTCCACCGAGAACTGGAAGCGGTCGCCGGACGAGGTGCGCTTCCTGATGAACTTCAACCGGGACTTCATCCGCAAGACCCGCGACCAGCTCGACGAGCTGGGGATTCGCGTGCGCTGGGTGGGGCGGATGCCCAAGCTGTGGAAGTCGGTCGCCAAGGAGCTCCAGGTCGCCCAGGAGCAGACCAAGGGCAATGACCGGCTGACGCTGTACTTCTGCATGAACTACGGGGGACGCGCCGAGATCGCCGACGCGGCGCAGGCCCTCGCCGAGGACGTGCGGGCCGGGCGCCTCGACCCGTCGAAGGTGAACGAGAAGACGCTCGCGAAGTACCTGTACTACCCGGACATGCCGGACGTGGACCTGTTCCTGCGGCCGAGCGGCGAGCAGCGGACGTCCAACTACCTGCTCTGGCAGAGCGCGTACGCCGAGATGGTCTTCCAGGACGTGCTGTGGCCCGACTTCGACCGCCGTGACCTGTGGCGGGCGTGCCTGGAGTTCGCCTCCCGGGACCGCCGCTTCGGCGGCGCGATCCCGAACGAGGAACTCCTCGCCATGGAGGGCCGCACCGAATAGACCCGCCCGTCCGGATCATCGAGCCCGTCCGGCGATCGAGGACGAGGCCGGCAGGCCGAAAAAGGGGTCCGGGGCCCAGCCCCGGGCCCACGGCTCAACCGCCGGAGGCACCCGCGCAGTCCGCGCACGTGCCGAAGATCTCGACCGTGTGCGCGACGTTGACGTAGCCGTGCTCGGCTGCGATGGCCTCCGCCCACTTCTCGACCGCGGGGCCCTCGACCTCGACCGCCTTGCCGCAGGCGCGGCAGACCAGGTGGTGGTGGTGGTCGTCGCTGGAGCAGCGGCGGTAGACGGACTCGCCCTCGGCGGTGCGCAGGACGTCGACCTCGCCGGCGTCGGCGAGGGACTGCAGGGTGCGGTAGACCGTGGTGAGCCCGACCGAGTCGCCCTTGTGCTTGAGCATGTCGTGGAGCTCCTGTGCGCTGCGGAACTCCTCGACCTCCTGGAGGGCCGCGGACACGGCGGCCCGCTGCCGGGTGGCGCGGCCCTTCACGGGCGGTCCAGCGGTCGTCACCGGTACTCCTCCTCACGTCTGCCGTCTGGGGCTTGCCGGGCCATTGTGCCAGCCCGGCCGCCCGGCAGTCAGACGCCGACCTCGTCGGTGGCCCCCCGGGTGGCCGGAATCTTGCACTCCGCCGGATCCGCGGCGGCCTGCGTCGCGGTGACCGCCCGCGCGCGTCGCCGGGCCAGTGGCGCCGCCAGCACGGTGAGCAGGACGAACGCGCCGAGGGTGAGCAGCACGATGGTCGCGCCGGGCGGCACGTCCTGGTAGTACGACGTGACCGTGCCGCCGATGGTCACGCTGACGCCGATGGCGACGGCGACGGCGAAGGTGGCGGCGAAGCTGCGGGTGAGCTGCTGGGCGGCGGCGACCGGGACCACCATCAGGGCGGACACCAGCAGCAGCCCGACGACGCGCATCGCGACGGTCACCGTCACCGCCGCCGTGACGGCCGTCAGCAGGTTCAGCGCGCGCACCGGCAGGCCGGTGACCCGGGCGAACTCCTCGTCCTGGCTGACCGCGAACAGCTGGCGGCGCAGACCGAGGGTGACGACGACCACGAAGGCGGCCAGCAGGCAGATGGCGGTCACGTCGGACTCGGAGACCGTCGACAGCGAGCCGAAGAGGTACGAGGTGAGGTTGGCGTTGGAGCCCGTCGGCGCGAGGTTGATGAACATCACGCCGCCGGCCATGCCGCCGTAGAAGAGCATGGCGAGGGCGATGTCGCCGCGGGTCTTGCCGTACCAGCGGATCAGTTCCATGAGGACCGCGCCGAGCACGGAGATCAGGGTGGCCATCCACACCGGGGACCAGGAGAGCAGGAAGCCGAGGCCGACGCCGGTCATCGCCACGTGGCCGATGCCGTCGCCCATGAGGGCCTGGCGGCGCTGGACCAGGTAGATGCCGACGGCGGGGGCGGTGATGCCGACCAGGACGGCCGCCAGCAGCGCCCGCTGCATGAAGGCGTAGTTCAGGATTTCCATCAGCTCAGCAGTCCCGTGCGGATCGGTTCGGCGCCCGCCGGTGCGTGCGGGTGTACGTGGTCGTGGCCGGGCAGCGCGTGCTGGCCGACCGCCTCGGGAGGCGGGCCGTCGTGCGTGACGCAGCCGTCGCGGAGCACCACCGCCCGGTCGATCAGGGGCTCCAGGGCGCCGAGTTCGTGCAGCACCAGCAGGACGGTGGTGCCGGCCGCGACCTGCTTCCTGAGCGTCTCGGCCAGTACCTCCTGGCTGGCCAGGTCGACGCCCGCCATCGGCTCGTCCATGATCAGCAGCTCGGGTTCGGCGGCGAGGGCGCGGGCGATCAGTACCCGCTGGTGCTGGCCGCCGGAGAGGGCGTTCACGGAGTCCTTGGCGCGGTCCGCCATGCCGACCAGGTCGAGGGCGCGGCGCACGGCCTCGTGGTCGGCCTTGCGCAGGACGCCGAAGCGGGCGCGGGAGAGGCGGCCGGAGGAGACGACCTCGGTCACCGTGGCGGGGACGCCGCCCGCGGCCGTGGTGCGCTGCGGAACGTAGCCCACGCGCGCCCAGTCGCGGAAGCGGCGCCGCGGGGTGCCGAACAGCTCCACCTCGCCGGCCGTCACCGGCACCTGGCCGATGACCGTGCGCACGGCCGTGGACTTGCCCGAGCCGTTGGCGCCGAGCAGGGCCACGACCTCGCCGCCGCGCACGGTGAGGTCGATGCCGCGCAGGACGGGGCGTGAGCCGAGTTCGGCGCGGACGCCGCGCAGGGATATGACGGTCTCGTCGCTCACGAGGCCCTCCAAACGATCGGAACGCTCACTTGGCGCCGAGGGCGGCCTCGAGCGCCTTGAGGTTGGACTCCATGACCGCGAGGTAGTCGTCGCCCTTGGACTTGTCGGTGATGCCCTCCAGCGGGTCCAGGACATCGGTCTTCAGGCCGGCGTCCTTGGCGAGGGTCTTCGCGGTCTTGTCGGACACCAGTGTCTCGTAGAAGACGGTGGTCACGCCGTCGGCCTTGGCCTCCTCCTGGAGCTCCTTGATCCGGGCGGGGCTGGGCTCGCTCTCCGGGTCGAGGCCGTTGATGGCCTCCTGGGTGAGCCCGTAGCGCTCGGCGAGGTAGCCGAAGGCGGCGTGGTTGGTGAAGAAGACCTTGCTGTCGGTGTCCGCCAGGCCCTCCTCGTACGCCGTGTTCAGACCCGCCAGCTTCTTCGCCAGCGCATCGGCGTTCTTCCGGTAGTCGGCGGCGTGGTCCGGGTCGGCCTTCTCGAAGGCCTTGGCGACGCCTTCGGCGATCTCGGCGTACTTCACCGGGTCCAGCCAGACGTGCGGGTCGAGGGCGTGCTCCTCCTCCTCGGAGTGCTTCTCCTCGGCGTGCCCCTCCTCGGCGTGCTCCCCGCCCGCGTGGTCGTGCTCGACGCTCCCGTGGTCCTCCAGCGTCGTCAGCGTCGCCGCGTCGATCTTGGTCTTCACGTCGGACTGGGTGATGGCCTCGTCCACGGCGGGCTGGAGGGACTTCAGGTGGAGCACCGCGTCCGCCTCGCCCATCTCGGCGGTCTGCTTGGCGCTCAGCTCCAGGTCGTGCGGCTCCTGGCCGGGTTCGGTGAGGGTGGTGACGTTCACGTGCTCCCCGCCGATCTGCTGGGCGAGGTACTGCATCGGGTAGAACGACGCGACGACGTCGAACTTGTCCGTGTTGCCCGCCGCCGCGCTGTCGCTGGAGCAGGCGGAGAGGGTCCCCAGGCCGAGTGCGGCGGCCGCGGTGACTGCTATGCCGGATATGTGGCGTCGTCGTACGTTCATGGCATTCATTTTCAACAAATATGGAAACCGTTGTCAACAATGCCCGGTCATGAGGAGGGGAGCCCCCGATTTGGCCGGGGGGCAGTCCACGCCGGTAACCTGAGGCATTCTCTGGAAGCATCTCGCTTCGTCGCCCGTCGTCGTAATGAAGAGAGCACCGTGGCCGCCGACAAGATCGACACCATCGTCAGCCTGAGCAAGCGCCGTGGCTTCGTATTCCCTTGCAGTGAGATCTACGGCGGTCAGCGCGCCGCCTGGGACTACGGGCCGCTGGGTGTCGAGCTCAAGGAGAACCTCAAGCGTCAGTGGTGGCGCTACATGGTCACCTCGCGCGAGGACGTCGTCGGTCTCGACTCGTCCGTGATCCTGGCCCCCGATGTCTGGGTGGCCTCCGGCCACGTCGCCACTTTCACGGACCCGCTGACCGAGTGCACCTCCTGCCACAAGCGGTTCCGCGCGGACCACCTGGAAGAGGCCTACGAGGAGAAGAAGGGCCGCGCCCCGGAGAACGGCCTC
This sequence comes from Streptomyces sp. NPDC097107, assembly GCF_044762405.1. Lineage (NCBI taxonomy): Bacteria > Bacillati > Actinomycetota > Actinomycetes > Kitasatosporales > Streptomycetaceae > Streptomyces > Streptomyces sp. NPDC097107. The sequence goes on from NZ_JBIWEF010000013.1 coordinate 216,835, forward strand.
GCCGACCTCAACTGCCCCAACTGCGGCAACAAGGGCACCTTCACCGAGCCCAAGCAGTTCTCGGGTCTGCTCTCCACCCACCTCGGCCCGACCCAGGACAGCGGCTCCGTCGCCTACCTGCGGCCCGAGACGGCGCAGGGCATCTTCACCAACTTCGCCCAGGTGCAGACCACGTCCCGCCGCAAGCCGCCGTTCGGTATCGCCCAGATGGGCAAGTCCTTCCGCAACGAGATCACGCCCGGCAACTTCATCTTCCGGACCCGCGAGTTCGAGCAGATGGAGATGGAGTTCTTCGTCAAGCCGGGCGAGGACGAGAAGTGGCAGGAGTACTGGATGGAGCAGCGCTGGAACTGGTACACCGGCCTCGGTCTCCGTGAGGAGAACATGCGCTGGTTCGAGCACCCGGCCGAGAAGCTCTCCCACTACTCCAAGCGCACCGCCGACATCGAGTACCGCTTCTCCTTCGGCGGCAGCGAGTGGGGCGAGCTGGAGGGTGTCGCCAACCGGACGGACTACGACCTCTCCTCGCACGCCAAGGCCTCCGGCCAGGACCTCTCCTACTTCGACCAGGAGGCCGGCGAGCGCTGGACGCCGTACGTCATCGAGCCGGCGGCCGGTGTCGGGCGCGCGATGCTCGCCTTCCTGCTCGACGCGTACGTCGAGGACGAGGCCCCCAACGCCAAGGGCAAGCTGGAGAAGCGGACCGTACTGCGGCTCGACCCGCGCCTCGCGCCGGTGAAGGTCGCCGTCCTGCCGCTGTCCCGGAACCCGGAGCTGTCGCCCAAGGCCAAGGGTCTCGCCCAGGCGCTGCGGCAGAACTGGAACATCGACTTCGACGACGCGGGTGCGATCGGGCGCCGTTACCGGCGGCAGGACGAGATCGGTACGCCGTACTGCGTGACGGTCGACTTCGACACGCTGGACGACAACGCGGTGACCGTGCGGGAGCGGGACACCATGAAGCAGGAGCGGGTGTCGCTGGACCAGATCGAGGGGTACCTGGCTTCTCGGCTCGTGGGCTGCTGAACGTCCGTCTGCGTTGCCGTACCAGGGGGCTCCCCCCCTGGGCTCCGGGCCGTCGCCCACCCTCCGCCCGACCCGGTCGGGAGAGGGGTGGGCGTCGCGGCCCGTGATCGGCCCCCGATAGAGGATCCCGAGTGGTCCTCTGCCGGGGGCCGTCGTGGTACCAGGGTGGTGGTCATGAGCATCGCGTTCCTGCTGACCACCCTCGTGGTCGTCGCGACCCCCGGCACCGGGGTCGTCTACACCCTCGCCGCCGCCCTCTCGCGCGGGCGCCGCGCCGGCGTCGTCGCCGCCTTCGGGTGTGCGCTCGGCATCGTGCCGCACCTGCTGGCCACCGTCACCGGGGTCGCGGCGGTGCTGCACGCCAGTGCCACCGCCTTCCAGGTCCTCAAGTACGCCGGTGTCGCCTACCTGCTGTACATGGCGTGGGCCACCCTCCGGGACAAGGAGGCGCTCACGGTGGGGGAGGACCGGGGCGGTCCCGTTCCGGCGGGGCGGGTGATCCTGCGGGGTGTGCTGATCAACATCCTGAACCCGAAGCTGACGCTGTTCTTCTTCGCCTTCCTGCCGCAGTTCGTGGACCCGGGGCAGGCCGGCGCCCTGCCGCGGATGCTGGTGCTGGGCGGCGTGCTCATGCTGGTGAGCTTCGTCGTGTTCGCCGGGTACGGCGTCCTGGCCGCGTCCGTGCGCAGCCACGTCATCTCCCGGCCGAGGGTGATGGCGTGGCTGCGGCGGAGTTTCGCGGGGTCGTTCGTGGCGCTCGGGGCGAAGCTGGCGTTCACGGCCCGGTGAGGGGGCGTCAGCGGCCCTGGAGGGCCTTGACGTTGTCGCCGAAGGTCCAGTTCTTCGAGCCGTCCCAGTTGACCGACCAGGTCATCAGGCCCTTGAGGGCGCCGTTGTAGTGGTTCCACGCCCGGGCGACCTGGGGCGGCGCCATGTGGCCGCCGCCCGCGCCGGGCTGGGCGGGCAGGCCCGGGACCTGCTTGTCGTAGGGGACGCGGATCGTGGTGCCCTGGATGACCAGGCCCCTGTCCAGGCAGTCGGTCTGGGCGGTGAAGCCCTGCACGGTGCCCGCCTGGTAGGAGTCGCCGGAGCAGCCGTACATGCTGCCGTTGTAGTACTGCATGTTGAGCCACCACAGGCGGCCGTTGTCGGCGTACCTCTTGATGACCGGCAGGTACGCGCCCCAGATCGACCCGTAGACGACGCTGCCGCCGGTGACGTAGGCGGTCTCCGGGGCCATGGTGAGGCCGAAGTGGGACGGCATGCGGGCCAGGACGCCGTCGATGATGCGGATCAGGTTGGCCTGTGACGTGGAGAGCCGGTTGATGTCGCCGCTGCCGACCAGGCCGGTCTCGATGTCTATGTCGATGCCGTCGAAGTTGTACTTCTCGAGGATCGGCACGATCGTCTCGACGAAGCGGTCGGCCACGGCGGCCGAGCTGAGGTCGATGCCGGCCGTCGCGCCGCCGATGGAGAGCAGCAGCGTCTGCCCGGACGCCTTGGCCGCGCACATCTCGGCCGGGGTCGCCACCTTCACGTCCCGGTCCATGCCGTCCTCCCACAGGGCCGTCCCGTCGGAACGGATGACCGGGAAGGCCGCGTTGAGCACGTTGTAGCCGTGGGCGCCGATGCGGGAGTCGGTGATGGGCGTCCAGCCGAACGGCGGGTGGACGCCGTTGGCGGCGCCGTCCCAGTTCTCCCAGTAGCCCTGGAGCACCTTGCCGGCGGGTTTCGGCTTCACGGCGCAGGTGTCGGCGCCGGGCGCGGGAGCGGCGGACGCGGTGGCGACCCCCGGTGGGGCGAGGACGGTGGCCGCGAGCGCGGCGGCGAACAGGCGGAGCGTGCGGCGGATCATGCCGGGCCTCCCGGTGGGGGTGCGGGTGCGGGTGCGGGGCGCAGCTGGGGTGTCGTAGACATGACACTGCTGTTGGTCCAGACCTTTCGTCAAGGGGTCTGGGCCGGAGCGCTGGGCAACCCGTTCGGCCGAGTGCGTCGGGGTGAGCGCCCGAAGTGCGGGAACCCGGAGAAATGCGGAAGGTGATGTTCCCAGGGTTTTCCACAGCTTGCACAAGCTTGCACAGGCGAGGACGAACAGTCATGGCTGAGCAGAAAACGGCGCGGACGACATCGGCGCAGGCGCTCCCGAGGCCGTTGCACGCGGCCGCGTCGGCGCTGCGGAAGGTTCCGGGCGCGGAGACGGTCGGCAAGGTCGCCGAGGGCGCGCTGGACAGGATCGGGGCCGTGTCGCCGCGCGGGCGGCGGGTGGTCGTCTACACGGGGGCCGGGGTGCTGGGCATCGCCGGGCTGGTGGAGTGGCCGGTGGCGGCCACCGGGGCGGCGGTGGCGTGGCTGACGCGGCCACGGCCGCAGGAGTCGCCGGAGGCGGAGGCCGCGCGGGTGCTGCAGAACGGGGCGAAGGCATCCGGTGGCGGTGCGGACGGCGGCTCGGGGAAGGCCGGTACGGCCGGGACGAGTACGGCGAAGAAGAGCCCCGCGCGGCGGAGCCCCGCCAGGAAGACCGCGACCCAGACAGCCACCCGGAAGAGCACGGCGGCGAAGGGCACCGCCAAGACGGGCCCCGCCGAGAAGACCGCGGCGAAGAGCACCGCGGCGAAGAACACCGCGGCGAAGAACACCGCGGCGAAGAACACCGCCAAGAAGGCCGCCGCGAAGAGCACGGCGGCGAAGGGCACCGCGGCGAAGAACACCGCGGCGACGAGCACCGCCAACAAGAGCGCGGCCAAGGAGAGTCCCGCCAAGAAGAGCACCGCCAAGAAGAGCACCGCCAAGAAGAGCACCGCCAAGAAGAGCACCGCGAAAAGGAGCACCGCGAAGAAGGCCACGTCCGGTCCTTCGCGCGGTGGGTCCTCCCGCAGCCGGGGCAAGAAGACGGCCGCATCCACCCGAAAGGCGGGCTGAGAGACAACGATGGTCGGTGGACTTCTGACGCGTTCCCAGGGCGCCGTCACCGGGATCGTGCTGGCCGGGCCCCGGCTGCTCGCGCGCGGCACCGCTCCGGCGGTGGGCGCCGCGGCCGGCGCCGTGGCGGGCACCGCACGGGCCGGTGTGCGCGGCGCCGACTTCGCGGCGCGCGCGGCACGGGTCGCCCGCGCCGCCCTGCCGGGCGGCACCCGGGACTGGCGGGCCGGGAACCGGGCGCACCTCGAACTCCGGCCGGCCGCGACGGAGAAGGTGCGCCGGGCGGGCGGCACGGAACGCGTGGCGCGACGGGTGGCGGCGGCACTCGCCGAGCACCCGGACGTGGTGCTCGCCTACTGGGACACCGGTCTCGCCCGGCTGGTGGTGACCGCGACCGAGGAAGCACTCACCGACCGGGTGGTGGACCGGGCCACCGAACTGGCCGAACAGCACGGACTGACCCGGGTGGACCAGCGGGGCCCGGGCGATCCGGTGGAGGAACTGGCCCACCCCGGCGATCCGGTCTCCGTGCGGGTCGCCGCCACAGCCCTCGGGGCCGACATGCTCGGCGTCGCCGCCGCCGTGACCGGCGCGCGCCTGCGGCTGCCGCCCTCGCCCCGCCTGGTGACGGCAGTGGCGACGCTGCTGCGCGAGAACCCCACCTTCCGCGCCTGGCTGCGCGAACGCCTCGGCGCCCACGGCATGGACGTGGCAATGGCCGCCGCCAACGCGGCCGTCCACGGCGCGGGCCAGAGCTACACCTCCCTGGTGCTCGACGGGGCGCTGCGCGTCTGCCAGCTGACGGAGGCGGTGACCCGGACGGCGACCTTCGAAGTCGTGCACGACCAGCTGTGCGCCCCGGACCGGGTCAGCCTGCCCGCCGACCCCGCCCTGCGTCCGCCGCTGCGGAGCACTCCGGCGCAGGACTACGCCGCCCACGCCTCCACCGGGAGTGTGGCCGGCGCGGTGGCGACCCTGCTGGTCAAGCACGACGTGGCCGAGGCCGCCGAGGCCGTACTGGCCGGCTCGCCCAAGGCCGCGCGCTACGGGCCCGCCGCCTTCCACGCCGTACTGAGCGCCGCGCTGTCGCGCACCGGTGTGCTCGTGCGCGACCCCGAACGGCTGCGGCAGCTGGAGATGGCGGCCACCGTCGTCCTGCATCCGAGCGCGTTGCGGGCGCCGGAGGCGGGCGCGGACCCGTGGACCGAGGACGTGCTGGACGCGGCGCGGCGCGGGGGACTGCGCGTGGTGATGGTGGAGGACCCGGCGCTGGCCGACTTCACCGGCCTCGCGGACCAGGTCGTCAGCGCCGAGCGCCCGCTCAGGGACGTGGTGGACGAACTGCGCGCCGAGGGCGGCGTGATCACCGTCGTACGGCCCCGGCCCGGCGACGACGAGACGGTGACGGCCGGGCTGCTCGGCGGGGACGTGGCCGTCGCGCTGGCCGACGCGGACGCCCCGGTGGCGTGGGGCGCGGACGTGCTCGCTCCGCAGGGACTCGCCGACGTGTGGCGGCTGCTGCGGGCGGTGCCGGCGGCCCGCGCGATCGGCCGCCGGTCGCAGACGCTGGCCCGCTCCGGAGCCGCGCTGTCCGGGCTGCTGGTGGCGGTCGGCGAGGCGCGCGGCAAGGGCAAGAACGGTGGCAAGGGCGGCTACTCGGCGCTGCCGGGGCTGCGGCACGCGCCCGTCGACGTGAGCGCGGCGGTGGCCCTGCTGTCCGGCACGCGTGCCGCGCTCGGCGTGGCGACGGCCCGCGCCCCGCACCCCCGGGCGCGGGTGGCGTGGCACACGCTGCACCCCACGGCCGTACGGGAGCGCCTGGAGCGGGAGAAGGAGCCGGAGCCGTCCCTCGCCGAGCAACTGGCGGCCAGGACGCGCGCGGTGGCCGACCGGGCGGGCCGCGCTCCCGTTCTCGCCCCGGTGAAGTGGACCTGGCAACTGGGACAGGCGGTGCGGGGCGAGCTGGACGATCCGCTCACCCCGGTGCTGGCGGTCGGCTCGGCGGCCGAGGCGATCCTCGGCTCCGTCATGGACGCGCTGCTGGTCGTCGGCGCGCTCGACCTGAACGCGCTGGTCGGCGGCTTCCAGCGGCTGCGGGCCGAGCGGGCGCTGTCCGGGCTGCTCGCGCAGCAGAAGCAGAAGGCACGGGTCGCCGAGGAGGAGACGCACGACCCGTCGGCCGAGCCGCTCGTCGTGGACGCCGCCAAGCTGCATCCGGGCCACATCGTCGACCTCAAGGCGGACGACGTCGTGCCCGCCGACGCCCGGCTGCTGTGGGAGGACGGCCTGGAGGTCGACGAGTCCGCGCTCACCGGCGAGTCGCTGCCGGTGGACAAGTGCGTGGACCCCGTCAGGAACGCCCCCGTGGCCGAACGGCACTGCATGGTCTTCGAGGGCACCACGGTGGTGGCCGGCCGCGCCCAGGCGGTCGTCGTGGACACGGGGGAGCACACCGAGGCAGCGCGGGCGGTGTCACTGGCCGCCCGTACGCCCTCGGCGGCCGGAGTGCAGGCCAGACTCCAGGAGCTGACCCGCAAGGCGCTGCCGCTGACGCTGGCGGGCGGGGCCGCGGTGACCGGCCTCTCGCTGCTGCGCGGGACGCCGATCAGGCAGGCCGTCGCCGGTGGTGTGTCGGTGGCGGTGGCCGCCGTGCCCGAGGGGCTGCCGCTGGTGGCGACGGTGGCCCAGCTGGCGGCGGCCCGCCGGCTCAGCCGCCGCGGCGTCCTCGTGCGCACCCCGCGCACGCTGGAGGCGCTGGGCCGCATGGACACCATCTGCTTCGACAAGACCGGCACGCTCACCGAGAACAAGCTGCGGGTGTCGCGGGTGGCGGGCGCCGACGGCACGGTCCGCAAGGCGGCCGACCCGGACGCCGCCGACGCCGTACGGGTCGCGGCGCGCGCCTGCCCCCGCCTGAACGGCGACGGCGCCCGGCCCACCCACGCCACCGACGAGGCCGTCCTGGACGCCGCCGGTGACGACCCGGAGTGGGAGCAGGAGGAGGGCCTGCCCTTCGAGACCTCGCGCGGCTACGCCGCCGCCGTCGGACGGGACGGGGACGGAGCGCCGGTGCTGGTGGTGAAGGGCGCCCCGGAGACCGTGCTGCCCGCCTGCGCCGACCTGCCCGCGCACGCCACCGAGGTGGCGCACGGCCTGGCCCGCGACGGACTGCGCCTCATCGCGGTGGCCGGCCGGCCCCTGCGCAAGGGGGAGAAGGCGGCCGACGTCCTCGAACAGGCGCCGCAGAAGCTGGAGTTCACCGGGATGCTCGGGCTGGCCGACGTGGCCCGCGAGACGTCCCCGGCGCTGGTGCGCGGGCTGCGCGAGGCAGGCGTACGGCCCGTGGTGCTGACCGGCGACCATCCGCAGACCGCCCACGCCATCGCCGTCGACCTGGGCTGGCCCGAGGACGCGGTCGTGGTCACCGGTGACGAGATCGCCGCCGCGGACCGTACGGCACGCTCCCGGATGCTGCGTGACGCGGACGTCGTCGCCCGGGTGGCGCCCGAGCAGAAGCTCCAGGTCGTCGAGTCGATGCGGGACGCCGGACGGGTCGTCGGCATGGTCGGCGACGGCGCCAACGACGCCGCCGCCATCCGCGCCGCCGACATCGGCGTCGGCATCAGCGCCCGCGGCTCGGCCGCGGCCCGCAACGCCGCGGACCTGGTCGTCACGGGCGACGACCTGCTGGTCCTGGTGGAGGCGGTACGGGAGGGCCGGGCGCTGTGGCACAGCGTCGCCGACGCCATCGCCATCCTGATCGGCGGCAACGCGGGCGAGGTCGGCTTCGGCATCCTCGGCACCGTCCTCGGCGGCGCCGCTCCGCTGTCCACCCGTCAGATGCTGCTGGTCAACCTGTTCACCGACCTGTTCCCCGCGATGGCGGTGGCGGTGACGGAGACGGGTGACCCCGAGCAGGAGGACGCCGACGCGGGCGCGCCGCTCGGTACGGCGGTGCTGGGCGAACCCTTGATCCGCCAGATCCGGCACCGGGCGGTGACGACGGCACTCGGCGCGACCGCGGCCTGGCTGTTCGGCCGCTTCACCCCGGGCACGGCGCGCCGCTCGACGACGATGGCCCTGTGCGCGGTGGTGGGCACGCAGCTCGCCCAGACCCTGGCCGACCGCCGGGGCAGCCGCCTGGTCCAGGTCACGTCCCTCGGTTCCGCGACCGCGCTGGTCCTCCTGGTCCAGACCCCGGGCGCCAGCCAGCTCTTCGGCTGCACGCCGCTGGGACCGGTCGCCTGGGCGGGCGTGGCGGCGGCGATCACCCTGGCGCTGGCGGGGCAGCGGGCGCTGCCGCAGGTGGAGGAGGCGGTGGTGAAGTACTGGCCGAAGGCGGCGGAACGGCTGCCGGTGGTGGGGCGCGGCGGCCTGGCGTGAGCGCGGGCCCTGGTGGCGGGGTCGTGTGTCGGCTGCGGGTGGGTGGGGGCTGGTCGCGCGGTCCCCGCGCCCCTGGCGCGTGTGGCCGGGACGGCGTATGGGTGTGCGGGGCGCCCTTGGGGTGTGCGGGGCGCCCCTGGGGCGTGCGGCGGGGCGGTGTATGGAGGTGCGGCGGGTCGCAGAGTAGGCGCGGCCCGTGCGTACGGGCTTGGTGTCACGTGCCCGAACGGGCTGCCACCCGTGCCTCCGGTGACTCCAGGCGCTCGGCCGTCCGCTCGGCCGTGCGGTGGGCCCAGCGGCCGTTGGTGACGGCGCCGAGGACCAGGACCGCGAGGCCGCAGGCGGCCAGGATCCACCAGCCGGGGCGGGCGGCGGAGACGAAGGTGTCGCGGTACGACGACGCGCCCACGCCCGCCGCCAGCACCGCGCCGACCACCGCCACGCCCAGGGTCTGGCCCAGCTGGCGGCTAGTGGAGGCGACGGCCGCGGCGACCCCGGCCTGGGCGCGGGGCATGCCCGAGACGGCGGTGTTGGTGATGGGCGCGTTGACGAAACCGAAGCCGACGCCGAAGAGGACGTAGCCGATGAAGAGGGTGACGTCGGACGTCTCGGCCTCGAAGGCGGCGAACAGGACCCCGCTCAGGGTCAGCGCGCCGCCCGCGATCAGCAGCGGCAGCCGCGGCCCCCGGGTGCCGACCAGCCGCCCGGACAGCGGGGCGCACAGGAAGGTCGGCACGGCCATCGGCAGCATCCACAAGCCCGCGTGCAGGGCGCTCAGCCCGCGCACGTTCTGTAGGTACAGCGTGGACAGGAACAGGAAGCCGCCCAGTGCGGCGAAGGCGCTGACCGCGATCACGGTGGCTCCGCTGAACGGCGCCGAGCGGAAGAAGCGCAGGTCGATGAGGGGTTCGGCGCGGCGGGGCTCGTACCGGAGGAGACCGAGCAGCGCGGCGAGCGCCAGCGCGGCGAACGGCAGTACCGTCGCGGGCCCGGCGTTCGGCGCCTCGATGATCGCGTACGTCAGGGAGCCGAACAGCACGATCACCATCAGCTGGCCCAGCGGGTCGGGGCGGCGGGCCCTCGGTGCGCGGGACTCGGGGACGAAGCGCAGGGTGAGCGCCAGTGCCACGAGGCCCACCGGCAGGTTGACCCAGAAGATCGAACGCCAGCCGACCGACTCCACGAGCAGGCCGCCGACCAGCGGGCCGGCGGCCATCGATATGCCGACGACCGCACCCCACACACCGATCGCGCGGGCGCGCTCGCGGGGTTCGGTGAAGGTGTTGGTGATGATCGACATGGCGACCGGGTTGAGCATGGAACCGCCCACCGCCTGCATCATCCGGAACACGACCAGCCAGGACAGGTCCGGCGCCAGCGAGCACAGCAGCGAGCCGAGGGTGAAGACGACCAGACCCGTCATGAAGACCCGCTTGCGGCCGATCCGGTCGGCGGTGGACCCGGCGAGCATCAGCAGCGCGGCCAGCACCAGCGTGTACGCGTCGATCGCCCACTGGAGGCCCGACGTGCTCGCGTCGAAGTCGCGCTGCATGGCGGGCAGGGCGACGTTGAGGATCGTGTTGTCGATGCTCACGATCAGCAGGCTGGTGCAGCAGATGGCGAGCACGAGCAGGCGTCGGCGGTGGGTGAGCTCGGGCATGGCCGCCATCGTACGCCCGTTTCGATAGTGCGGTTAACTAATGACCTATACATGATCTTCGGCCCCGGGGCACGGCGAGCACTGCCTGGCGTACGTGACAATGGAGGAATGTCCACGCCCACCACCCCCGCCCCCAGCACCACCGCCCGGCCGTTGCAGGTCGGCCCGCACACCGTCGCGCCGCCCGTCGTGCTGGCGCCGATGGCCGGGATCACCAACGCGCCCTTCCGCACGCTGTGCAGGGAGTTCAGTGGTGGCAAGGGGCTCTTCGTGAGCGAGATGATCACCACCCGGGCACTGGTCGAGCGCAACGAGAAGACCATGCAGCTGATCCACTTCGACGCGACCGAGACGCCGCGCTCGATCCAGCTGTACGGCGTGGACCCCGCGACCGTCGGCAAGGCCGTCCGCATGATCGCGGAGGAGGGCCTCGCCGACCACATCGACCTGAACTTCGGCTGCCCCGTCCCCAAGGTGACCCGCAAGGGCGGCGGCTCGGCCCTCCCGTACAAGCGGAACCTGCTGCGGGCCATCGTCCGCGAGGCCGTGAGCGGCGCCGGTGACCTGCCCGTCACCATGAAGATGCGCAAGGGCATCGACGACGACCATCTCACCTATCTCGACGCCGGCCGCATCGCCGTGGAAGAGGGCGTCACCTCCATCGCCCTGCACGGCCGCACCACCGCCCAGCACTACGGCGGCACCGCCGACTGGGACGCCATCGCCCGCCTGAAGGAGCACGTCCCGGAGATCCCGGTCCTCGGGAACGGCGACATCTGGTCGGCCGAGGACGCGCTGCGGATGGTCCGCGAGACCGGCTGCGACGGCGTGGTCGTGGGACGCGGGTGCCTGGGGCGGCCGTGGCTCTTCGCCGACCTGGTGGCCGCCTTCGAGGGGCGTACGGAGGACTACGTGCGGCCCAGCCTGCGCGAGGTCGCCGACGTGATGGTCCGGCACGCCACCCTGCTCGGCGAGTGGATCGGCGACGAGGCGCGCGGCGTCATCGACTTCCGCAAGCACGTCGCCTGGTACCTCAAGGGCTTCGCGGTCGGCTCCGAGATGCGCAAGCGGCTCGCCATCACCTCCTCCCTGGAGGCGCTGCGCGCCGGCCTCGGCGAACTCGACCTGGACCAGCCCTGGCCCACCGGCGCCGACGGCCCCCGCGGCCGCACGTCCGGCAACAACCGGGTGGTCCTGCCGGACGGCTGGCTCAAGGACCCGTACGACTGCGCGGGCGTCGGCGACGAGGCGGAGCTGGACACCTCCGGCGGCTGATCAGTCCTAGGGGCCTGTCCGGCGGATCATGCCGCAGACGCGCACGCCCGTCTGCGGCGTTGTCGTCGGCTGCCCGCTCCCCACGCTGGACCGCGCTCGCGCGGGGGACCCCCACCGCGTCGACGCCCTCCTCCGCCTTGCGGCTGGACGCACCAGCCCCCGCTCACCCGCGCTGATGAGGCGCCGTCGCTCACCTGCGACTTGATCCGCCGGACTAGCCCTTGGCCGGGTGCGGGGTGGAGCCGTAGGCCGTCAGGAAGCGGTCGCGGAAGGAGCTCATCCGCCACACCGGGGCGTCCTGGGCGGGCCTGAGGCCCTCCGTCCAGTTCCAGCCGGCGATCGCGTCGAGCACCTTGGGGTCCTTGGCGACGATCGAGACGGGGACGTCCCGGCTCGTCCTGTCGCCGGTCACGCGCGTGATCGGCTCGTGGTCGCCGAGGAAGACCAGGACCGTGTCGTCGGTGCCGTAGCGCTCCAGCCACTGGGTGAGGCTGGTGACCGAGTACTCGACCGACCTGCCGTACTCCTCCTTGGACCGCGCGGAGTCGGCGATGACGTCCGCCGCCTCCTCGCCCGCCTCCTCGATGCCGTCGAAGACCGACCCGTCGCCGATCTCGTCCCAGCCGACCAGCTCCGGGATCGGCGCCCAGGGCTGGTGGCTGGAGGTCAGGATGATCTCCGCCATCAGCGGCCGGTCGCGTTCCCTGCCGTGCTCCAGGCGCTGGAAGGCCGCCAGCGCGTACTGGTCCGGCATGGTCGACCAGCTGAACTTGGGCCCCTGGTAGCCGACGTCGAACGCGTCGTAGACCTTGTCGAGCCCGTACCACTCAGCCTCCGGCCAGGCCTTCTGCACACCCGGCATGACGCCGACCGTGTCCCACTCGCCGGTCTTCTCGAACGCCTTGGTGAGGGTGAGGTGGTCGCCGGCGGTGACGGTGCGGTAGCGCTGCTGGTTGTCGACCCACAGGCCCGACATGAAGGTGGAGTGGCCGAGCCAGCTGCTGCCCCCGTACGTCGCCGACGTCAGCCAGCCGCTCCGCGCCCGGTAGCCCGCCTCGGCCAGCGCCTTCGTGCCGGTGTCGAGCGTCCGGCCGACACCCGGTGCCATGACCGGGTCCTCGATGGCGCTGCGGCCGTAGCTCTCGATGAACGTGAAGATCACGTCCTTGCCGCGCAGGTCCGGCACCAGTTGCGCGCCGGGCGTGGCGCCGAAGCGGTCGGCCTTCGCCTCCTTCGCGAACGCCGCCTCGTCCCGCAGCGTGTCCACCACCCGGTGCGCCTGCGCCTCCAGCGCCCCGGAGGCGCTCCTGGTGGCCACCGGCACGCCGAAGGTCTGCACGCCCAGCGCCACGCACGTCATCCATACGGTGGCCGCCAGCAGTGCGCCCCGGGCCGCCCGTTCCCGGTGCGCGGCGAGCAGCTCGCCGAGCCGGACCGCCGCCAGCGTCATGAGCACCAGCAGGAGCAGGACCCCCACGACCGCGCCCACCGCGGCCCCGGTCGCCGCCGCCCCGCCCATCGAGTCCGCCACGTACGACCGGGCGTCGTCGAGCAGGCCCCAGTCCAGGACGACGTTGAAGCCCCGCCCCAGGTACTCGGTGAAGCCCATGTCGAGCAGGTTCAGCACGGTCAGCGCACCGAGGCCGGCACCGAACAGCGCTGCCAGCACCAGGCGCGGCACCCGCGGCAGGCAGAGCAGCAGTACCGCCCCGATGACCGCCTCCGCCGGGAGCCGGGCGAACCGGTTGGGCTCCAGGGCGACGAGGGTGTTCGGCAGGAGCAGTGCCCCGAGCACGACAACGGCGGCGAGGACGGTCGTGGTCCGGCGGGCGGCGAGGGCGGCGCGCGGGTGCCGGGTGCGCCAGGCGCGCCAGTGGGCCGGGCGGGCCGGCGCGGCGAGGCGGGCCAGGCGGGTCAGGCGGGTCAGGCGGGCCTTGAGGGACGGGAGCGCGGCGGGTTCGGGTGTGTCGGGGTCGTCGGCGGTCTGCGGTGGCCGGCGGAAATGCGTGGTGACAGGCACCCGGAGGTCCTTCCGTACGTAACCCGGTGGACGGCGGGCCCGGCGAGGGGGCCGGGCCCGCCGTCCTGTCGTACGTTCGCCGAGAGCGGTGTGTTCACCCCGGGCGCGATCACGTCCGCATGGTGAAATCCGACGGCCTGTGGCAGCGTGATTCTCGCCACCTCTGATAGAGGTAGCGCTCAGATGAGCGGATCTTGGGCGGTTCTACTTCTCCAAGGTGTGGCACTGAGTGCCATAGCTTGATCGTTCATCGATCGAACTCAAACGTAGTGAACAGCGCTCGGATGAGCGCCCAGTCGCGCTTCCGGGAGTGCATTCGTTCAAGAAGTGAAAACACAAATGGTCGGTCGCTTGCCAAGCCTTGACTTTCGATCCGCTGGCGGACGAGTGGTTACAGGCGTATGACGCGCAAGTGGACGTACCCAGGTGCCTTTGATCTGGGTACATTCCTCGCCGTCAGGGCAGCCACCGCGTCCTCGAGGAGTCGAGACCCGTGTCGGAAAACAAAGAACCCCAGGTAGCGAACGCGGCGAAGTTCGTTTACGACTTCACCGAGGGCAACAAGGACCTCAAGGACCTCCTCGGCGGCAAGGGCGCCAACCTCGCCGAGATGACCAACCTGGGTCTTCCGGTCCCTCCCGGCTTCACCATCACCACCGAGGCCTGCAAGACCTACCTCGACAGCGGTGAGGAGCCGGCGGCGCTGCGTGACGAGGTGAGCGCGCACCTCGACGCCCTCGAAGAGAAGATGGGCAAGAAGCTCGGCCAGGCCGACAACCCCCTCCTCGTGTCGGTCCGCTCCGGAGCCAAGTTCTCCATGCCCGGCATGATGGACACGGTCCTCAACATCGGCCTCTCCGACAAGTCGGTGCAGGGCCTGGCCAAGCAGGCCGGTGACGACCGGTTCGCCTGGGACTCCTACCGGCGCCTGATCCAGATGTTCGGCAAGACCGTCCTCGGCGTCGACGGCGACCTCTTCGAGGAGGCCCTGGAGGCGGCGAAGGCGGCCAAGAAGGTGGCGGTCGACACCGAGCTGGAGGCGGCCGACCTCAAGAAGCTCGTCACCAAGTTCAAGAAGATCGTCAAGACCGAGGCCGGCCGGGACTTCCCGCAGGACCCGCGCGAGCAGATGGACCTCGCCATCAAGGCCGTCTTCGACTCCTGGAACGGCGAGCGCGCCAAGCTCTACCGCCGCCAGGAGCGCATCCCGCACGACCTCGGCACCGCCGTCAACGTCTGCTCCATGGTCTTCGGCAACCTGGGCCCCGACTCCGGCACCGGCGTCGCCTTCACCCGCGACCCCGCCTCCGGCCACCAGGGCGTCTACGGCGACTACCTCCAGAACGCCCAGGGCGAGGACGTCGTCGCGGGCATCCGCAACACCGTCGCGCTGGCGGAGCTGGAGTCGATCGACAAGAAGTCGTACGACCAGCTGATGCAGATCATGGAGACGCTGGAGAACCACTACCTGGACCTCTGCGACATCGAGTTCACCATCGAGCGCGGCCAGCTGTGGATGCTCCAGACCCGCGTCGGCAAGCGCACGGCGGGCGCGGCCTTCCGCATCGCCACCCAGCTCGTCGACCAGGGCCTCATCGACGAGGCCGAGGCCCTCCAGCGCGTCAACGGCGCCCAGCTCGCGCAGCTGATGTTCCCGCGCTTCGACGACGACGCCAAGGTCGAGAAGGTCGGCCGGGGCATCGCGGCCTCGCCGGGCGCCGCGGTCGGCAAGGCGGTCTTCGACTCGTACACCGCGGTGAAGTGGTCCCGGTCCGGCGAGAAGGTCATCCTGGTGCGTCGCGAGACCAACCCCGACGACCTGGACGGCATGATCGCCGCCGAGGGCATCCTCACCTCGCGCGGCGGCAAGACCTCCCACGCGGCCGTCGTCGCGCGCGGCATGGGCAAGACCTGTGTCTGCGGCGCGGAGGAGCTGGAGGTCGACACCAAGCGGCGCCGGATGACCGTCCCGGGCGGGCACGTCGTCGAGGAGGGCGACGTGATCTCCATCGACGGCTCCTCCGGCAAGGTCTACCTGGGCGAGGTCCCCGTCGTGCCGTCGCCGGTCGTCGAGTACTTCGAGGGGCGCATGCACGCGGGCGCCGAGGACGCCGACGAACTGGTCGAGGCCGTGCACCGCATCATGGCCTTCGCCGACCGCAAGCGCCGGCTGCGGGTGCGCGCCAACGCCGACAACGCCGAGGACGCGCTGCGCGCCCGCCGCTTCGGCGCCCAGGGCATCGGCCTGTGCCGCACCGAGCACATGTTCCTCGGCGACCGGCGCGAGCTGGTGGAGCGGCTGATCCTGGCCGACACCGAGACCGAGCGGGAGGAGTCCCTGAAGGAGCTGCTGCCGCTCCAGAAGCAGGACTTCGTCGAGCTGTTCGAGGCGATGGACGGCCTGCCGGTCACCGTCCGCCTCCTCGACCCGCCGCTGCACGAGTTCCTGCCGGACATCACCGAGCTGTCGGTGCGCGTCGCGCTCGCCGAGTCCCGCCAGGAGCCGCACGAGAACGAGCTGCGCCTGCTCCAGGCCGTGCACCGCCTGCACGAGCAGAACCCGATGCTGGGCCTGCGCGGCGTCCGTCTCGGCCTGGTCATCCCCGGCCTGTTCACGATGCAGGTCCGCGCCATCGCGGAGGCCGCGGCCGAGCGCAAGGCGGCCAAGGGCGACCCGCGCGCCGAGATCATGATCCCGCTGGTCGGCACCGTCCAGGAACTGGAGATCGTCCGCGACGAGGCCGACCAGGTCATCGCCGAGGTCGAGGCGGCCACCGGCGCGAAGCTCAAGCTGTCGATCGGCACGATGATCGAACTGCCGCGCGCCGCGCTGACGGCCGGTCAGATCGCCGAGGCCGCGGAGTTCTTCTCCTTCGGCACCAACGACCTGACCCAGACCGTCTGGGGCTTCAGCCGCGACGACGTCGAGGCCAGCTTCTTCACGGCCTACCTGGAGAAGGGCATCTTCGGCGTCTCCCCGTTCGAGACGATCGACAAGGACGGCGTGGGCTCACTGGTCGCCGCCGCCGCGAAGGAAGGCCGCGCCACCCGCCCCGACCTGAAGCTCGGCGTCTGCGGCGAGCACGGCGGCGACCCCGAGTCGGTCCACTTCTTCCACGAGGTCGGCCTGGACTACGTCTCCTGCTCCCCGTTCCGGATCCCGGTGGCCCGGCTGGAGGCCGGCCGGGCGGCGTCGCAGTCGAAGGGCAGCGACCACCGGTAGGCCCCCTGAGAGGGGCCCAGAGCCCCGGAGCCGCCGTCTGTCACCCGACCACCCTCACCGATCGGCGGCGGCTCCGGTTCACGGGAAAGGGCGGCACCCTGTGCGGGGGTGCCGCCCTTTGTGACGTGCCGTGCCTGTGCCGTGGTCGCGGGCCGTGCCTTTGTGACGTGTTCGATGGTGTGAACTCCTGTGCATTGAGCAGCAGCAAGCTGTCAGCGAAGTTTGAGCGCCCTGGCAGCGGACAGCGGCCCACACCGGAACGGTGGTTGGATGACCTCGACGGATCACAGGGAGACCGCTGGTACGACCGCCACGCGCGGCGGCGAGCAGGCATCGGGAGTGCCGAGCCCCCGGGCCGCCGCCGAGGCGAAGGTGCCCGAGGCCGGGCCCCCCGTCCGCAGGGACCGGCTCGCGGCGCTCGACGGACTGCGTTTCCTGGCGGCCCTGGCCGTGGTCTTCTTCCACTTCGTCGGCCAGGCGCCCTCCACGATGCAGACCATCTGGGGCCGCCCCGTCGGGGACGTGTTCCCCGAGGCCCACGGCTACTTCGCCTTCGGCCGGCTCGGCGTCGAACTGTTCTTCCTGATCAGCGGTTTCGTCATCTGCATGAGCGCGTGGGGGCGTACCCCGCGCGACTTCTTCATCTCCCGGGTCACCCGGCTGTACCCGATGTACTGGGCGGCGATCGCGATCACCGCGTGCGTGATCTACTTCGCTGACAACCCGTTCGGGCACCCGCACCCGCGCGTGCTGTTCGCCAACCTCACGATGCTGCAGACGCCGCTCGGTGTGGAGCACCTCGACTCCGTCTACTGGACGCTCTGGCCCGAGCTGTGCTTCTACCTCACCTTCGCGGTCGTGGTGTGGAAGGGCCTGACCTACCAGCGCGTGGTGATCTACTGCGGGCTGTGGACGGTCGCCGCGGTGCTGGCCCCCAGTGCCGACATCCGGCTGCTGACGCTGCTGGTCAACCCGCCGTCCGCCCCGTACTTCATCGCGGGCATGGCCTTCTACCTCATGTACCGCTACCGGCCGACGCCGCTGCTCTGGGGCATCGTCGCCATGTCGTGGCTGGTGGCGCTGCACTACCTGCTGACGCCCGACGGGGGCCGCCTCAACTGGGACTCCTGGGCGCCGGGGCGCGCCTGGCTGGTCCTGGTGATCACGTTCTTCTTCCTGCTGATCGCCGCCGTCGCCCTCGGCTGGACCAGCCGGATCCGCTGGCGCGGGCTGACCGTCGCGGGCACGCTGACCTTCCCGCTGTACCTGCTGCACGACGCCATCGGCGTGAACGTCCTGCACCGCTTCGGCGACCGCGCCGACCCCTGGGTCGTGGTCGGGCTCACGGTGGCCGGCCTCGTCGCGCTGTCGTACGTCGTGCAGCGGTTCGTCGAGCGCCCCGTGGCGCGGGCCGCACGGCGCTGGCTGAGCAGCGCCGCGTTCAGCCTGAAGCCGCCGGCGCCCCGCCGCTGAGCGAACGGGCCACCGGCGAACGGGTCACCGGTGGACGGGCCACCGGCGAACGGGTCACCGGTGGACGGGCCACCGGCGAACGGGTCACCGGTGGACGGGCCGCCGGTGGACGGGCCGCCGGTGGACGGGCCGCCGGCGAACGGGCCGCCGGCGGCCGTGGGCGCCCGTCAGCCGGCGCCGTCGCTCCGGCGCCGCCGCGCGGCCAGCAGCAGTCCGCCGCCGGCGAGGACGACGACCGCCCCGCCCGCCGCGAGGTACGGCGTGGCGTCGTCGCCGCCGGTCTCGGCCAGGTCGGTGCCCTGCTGCCCGGCGGCCTCCTCCGCGCCGGCGTCGCCGTTCCCGGAGTTCGCGTCCTTCCCGGAGTCCCCGGAGCCGGCCCCGTCGTCGGTGTCCTTGTCGCCGGCGGGCACGAAGTCGGCGGGCGGCTGGTCGCAGCCGACGCCGTCCTTGTCGCGGTCCAGGTGCTCGCCGTAGTGCTTGTCACCCTTCTCGATGTTGGCGTAACCGGCGTCGTACGCCTCGGTGCAGTTCTCGAAGGGGTGGGTGCCTTCGTGCGCCTGGGCGGCGGTCGGCAGGGCGGCGAGGGCGAGCGCGGCGACGGCCACGGCGACGGGCTTGCGGAGCAGGTTCATCAAGAGTCCCGGGAACGGTGCGGATGGGTGGATATGAGGTGACGAACGTATTGAGGTGCAGCAGATGTGGTGGCGTTATGGAGGACTCGTGATGCGAACGTGACGTGACCGGACGGTAGCTCTCCGCTCCGGGCCGCGCGACGCGTACGGTGAGTCCGGTCCGACCAGGGAAGGAGCCGTGGATGACCGGCTGGAACGTGGGCGACATGCCCGGCCTGGACGGGCGCGTCGCCGTCGTCACCGGCGCCAACAGCGGCCTCGGCTACATCGTGGCCCGGGAGCTGGCGCGCAAGGGGGCGAGCGTGGTCCTCGCCTGCCGCAGCGAGCGGCGGGGGAGCGAGGCCGTGGCACGCCTCGTCGGCGAGGTGCCGGACGCCGCCGCGGAACCGGCGCGGCTGGACCTCGGGGACCTGGCCTCGGTCCGGGAGTTCGCGTACGGGCTGCCGTACGACCGGGTCGATCTCCTCGTCAACAACGCCGGGGTGATGGCGCTGCCCTACGGGACGACGACGGACGGCTTCGAAACCCAGTTCGGCGTCAACCACCTGGGCCACTTCGCGCTCACCGGGCTGCTGCTGCCGACCCTGCTCGCCACGCCGGGCGCGCGGATCGTGACCGTCTCCAGCGTCCTGCACGCGCTGGCCAACATCGATCCGCGCGACCTCAACAACGTACGGCGGTACGGGCGCTGGACCGCCTATGCCCGTTCCAAGTCCGCCAACCTGCTCTTCACCCACGAACTGGCGCGGCGGCTCGCGGCACGGGACGGTGCTTCGGACGTGCGCGCGATCGCCGCCCACCCGGGATACGCGGAGACCAACCTCCACAGCGCCGGTCCCCGGGCCGAGGGACGCCGGCTCGCCGAGCGGCTGATCGGGCTCGCCAACCGGGTCGTCGCCCAGCCCGCCGAGGCGGGCGCGCTGCCCGTCCTGTACGCGGCGACCGCGCCCGGCGTCCCCTCCGACTCCTTCACCGGCCCGTCCTTCGCGATGTGGCGCGGGACGCCCGCACCGTCCTGGCGGGCGCCCTGGACCACCGACGACGCGATGGGGGAGCGACTGTGGGCCGCCTCCGAGCGGCTCACGGGCGTCACCTACGAGGCGCTGGGCGCCTGAGCGCGCGCACCCGGCCGCCGCGACGGCGGCCGGGCCACGTTGCGGGCTACGCCCGGAACGGCCCGCGCACCTCGTACGTGATCCCGCCGGAGGAACTCCCGCTCGTCCCCCGCTGGCTGGAGAAGTACAGGCGCGTGCCGTCGGGCGAGAACGCCGGGCCCGTGATCTCCGAGCCCGACTGGCCGTCGACGCGCAGGAAGGGGGCGATCACGTCGCTCGGCGTGATCACGCAGATCTCCATGTTGCCGCCGTCCTCGGCCACGAAGAGGTCGCCGGAGGAGCTGCCGGTGACGTTGTCCACGCCGGTCAGCGGGGCCGTGCCGGACGTCACCAGGGAGTCGTCGTAGGCCAGTTCGATGGTCTGGGCGGCCGCGTTGTACTGCCAGACGCGGTTGTCGCCCTTGGTGGTGAACCAGCAGGTGTCGTCGGCGTAGTAGCAGCCCTCGCCGCCGTTGAACCGCTTGGCGCCGGAGACCTGGCGGCGGGTGGCCGTGGCGCCGGACGGGTCGGGAACCCTCGCCCAGGTCACCGGCCCGCCGGTGGACGAGCCCGCGACCAGCACTTCCAGGGTGCCGGAGGACAGGTCGCCCCAGGTCGTCGGGCGGAAGCGGTAGAAGCAGCCGTCGCTCACGTCCTCCGTCAGGTACACGACCTTGCGCACCGGGTCGGCCGCCGCCGCCTCGTGCTTGAAGCGGCCCATGGCATCCCGCCGCACCGCGGCCTTCACGCCCCACGGGTCGGTCTCGTAGACGTAGCCCCGGTCCACCTCCTCGCAGGACAGCCAGGTGTTCCACGGGGTCCGGCCGCCCGCGCAGTTCTGCCGGGTGCCGGACAGAACGCGGTACGCCGACGTGACCGCCCCGGTGGACGAGAACCGCACCGCGCTCGCGCCGCCGGAGGGGTTGATCTCCGAGTTGGAGACGTAGATCCAGCCGGTTCCGTCCGCGTAGCAGGCGCCGCCGTCCGGCGCGTTGTGCCAGGTGTACGAGGTGCCCGCGACCTTCTGGCCCGAGCGGGCGATCACCCTGCTCGTGAAGCCGGCGGGCAGCCTGATGCCGTTGGCGTCGGGCGCGCCGAGCGCCCCGTACGGGCCGCTGCCGGGCTGGGCGGGCGCGGCGTACGCGGCACCGCGCCACAGGGTTCCGCCGAGGACGGCCGAGCCGCCGACGATGGCCGTGCGCAGGAGGGTACGACGTTCCACTGCTGCCTCCGGGGGTCATGACCGGCCCCGCCGCCGGGCGGCGGCGGGAACGTGCGGCTACGGACCCTAGGGCCGCTCGGTTGACAGCCCATGGACAATCAGTGACGGCCGGGCGGCGCCCTCTCAGCGGTCCACCGCCACCGCCGTGAACGTCGTCCCGGGCGTCTGCGGGCTGGTGAAGCGCGCGTTGACGAGGTAGAGGCGGTCGCCGAAACGGGCGGCGGTCGCCGGAACGTCGAAGCGGGGGTCGGTGATCGTGCGGCGCAGGGTGGCCGTACCGGCGCGCGCGTCCAGGTCCCACACGCTGACCAGATCGAGCCGGTTCTGCACGACGTACAGCGTGCGGCCGACGCGGACCAGGCCGTCGCCGTTGACGACGTCGTCCGCGCCGACCAGGGTGATCCGGGTGGCGCGGCCGGTTCGGAGGCTGACGCGGTACAGCTCGCCCGGGGTGCTCCTGACGACGATCAGGCCCCGCCCGTCGGGGGTGGCGACGACGCCGTTGGCGTTGATGACGTCCGGCGTCTGCTCCCAGTCGCCGGTCAGCGGGAGGGCGCGCACGCCGCCGCGCCGGCCGCGCGGGACGCCGTAGAGGACGGGCCCGTACGAATCGGTGAACCAGGCGCGGTCGCCGAGCAGCATCACGTCGTTGACGAAGTGGCCGCTCGTTTCCGTGAGTTGGTGGGTGCGCAGCAGCCTGCCGGTGCGGGCGTCGACGATCCGCGCGGTTCCGCCGCCGCCCCCGGCGACGTACAGCAGGCCGCCGTGGTCCAGCTTCAGGCCGATGGCGGCGAGGCCCGTGCCGCCCTCGTGGACGACGCGGCCCTCGCCGGTGCGCAGGTCGGCGCGGTAGACGGCGCCGTTGGCGCGCGAACCCAGGTAGGCGTACGGCCCGCGCCCGATGGTGATGCCCTCGGGCAGCCAGCCGTCGGGAAGCGGGAACCGGGTCGGCCAGGTGGCCCTGGTGGCGGCGGCCTCGGCCGAGCCGGTGCCGGCGGCCACCGCCAACGCGGCGCCCGCGGCACCGCCGAGCCATGCGCGCCGGGACGGCCGGAAGTCGTTACGAGTCATGGCGGGCCTCCGCAGGAGAAGGGCATGGGACTCGATGAAAGCCGACGACCGAGGCGATTTCGAGGCGCCGGCCGGGTTTGGCAGGAAACCGACAGCCGTCCCGACAGAGGCCCGGGGGGAACGTCAGGCCGTCTGCCCGCCGTCCACCACCAGGTCGGTGCCCACCACCGACGCCGCGTCGTCCGACGCCAGGTACAGCACCGCCGCCGCGACCTCCGACACCGCCGAGACCCGGCCGAGCGGCGTCTCGCTCCGCATCCGCTCCGCCCGCCCCGCCTCCGTCTCGCCGGGCTGCAGGGACATGGAGGTCGCCGTGGCGCCCGGGCTGACGGCGTTGATGCGGACCCCTTCCCCGATGTGGTCCAGGGCGGCGCCCCGCGTGAGCGCCGAGACGGCCGCCTTGGTGGCCGCGTAGGCGGTGGCGCCCGGGCTGCGCTTGTGCGCACCGAAGGTGGAGGCGATGTTCACGATCGCGCCGCCGCCCGGCTGGGTGCGCATCCGGCGGACCTGTGCCTGGAGGGCGAGGAAGACGCCGGTGACGTTGATGTCGAGTTGCGTGTGCCAGTCCTCCCCGGGCAGATCGGCCACGGCGACTCCGCCGCGGAAGACGCCCGCGTTGTTGACGGCCACGTCGAGGGAGCCGAAGTGACCGACGGCGGCGTCCACGACGCTCCGTACGTCGGCGGCACGGGAGACGTCGGCGGTGACGGCCAGTGCCTTGCCGCCGGCCGCCTCGATCAGGGCCACGGTCTCGTCGAGCGGCTTCCGCCCGCGCCCGGTGACGACGACGTGCGCGCCCTCGGCGGCGAGGGCCAGGGCGACGGCCCGCCCGATGCCGGAGCCCGCCCCGGTGACGAGGGCGGTCCTGTCGGTGAAGCGCTGGGTGGTCATGAATCTCCCCTTTTTCTTGACCGATCGTTTCATTATGAGGTCGGCGAAATGCCCCTCCGCAGAGGGGGCCGGTGCCTCAGTCGAGCAGCGCGAGCGCCTGTTCCGCCGCGTCCCGCACCCGGGCCGGGTCCGGCGACGCCTTTCCGACCACCCGCAGCCCCTGGAGCAGTACCAGCAGCATGCGGGCGAGGGTCAGCGGGTCGCGGCCGGCGGGCAGTTCGCCCTGGGCGCGGGCCCGGGCCAGCGTCGAGTGCAGCACGGTCTCCAGCTGGTCCCAGTTGCGCTCGACCCGCCGCGCGGCGACCGGGTCGTGCGGGGCCAGCTCGGCCGCGGTGTTCGTGACGAAGCAGCCGCGTTCCCGCAGCTCCTCGGCGGCCGCCTCGGCGGCGTAGCGGCGCACCAGGGACCGTACGCCCGGCAGGGCCGGGCCCGGCCGGGCGAGTTCCGTCAGCAGGTCCGGGAGCAGTCCTTGCTCGTAGCGCTCCAGCGCCTTCAGGTACAGCTCGTGCTTGTTGCCGAAGGTCGCGTAGATACTGGCGCGCCCGATGCCGAGATGCCCGACGAGGTCGGCCATCGACGTCGCCTCGTAGCCGCGCCGCCAGAACAGCTCCAGGGCTGCCCGCAGTGCGGCGTCCGGATCGAACTCCTTGGTCCTGGCCACGCGTCGCAGCCTAGACCTATCTGAAACGATCAGTCAAGAATGGTGGTCTCAGGCCGCCTTCACCTCGTACGTCTCCACCCGCACCGCCTCGTCGTCCAGGCACTGACCGGTCGTCAGGTCGAAGCGCTGCTTGAGCAGCGGGGAGGCGACGAAGGGGCGGCCCCGGTGGGTGCCGGTCAGGCCGCGGGAGAGGACCGCCGCGCCGGTGAACGGGTCCCGGTTGTCGATGGCGTACAGCTCGCCGCCCCGGTCGCGGAACAGGGCCACCTGGCCGCCGTCCGGCAGCAGGGCCGCGACGCCCCGGCCCGGGAGCAGGGCGCCGAGGTCGCAGGCCGTGAACCAGTCGTCCGTCAGGCGCAGGCGTACCTTCAGGTCGGTCGTCTCGGGTGCCAGGGTCATCGCCGGGTGCTTCCTTCCAGGAGGTCGTTCTCGAGGTCTTCCCCGGTGCGCCGCAGGCCGATGCTCAGCAGCGGCAGGTCGGGCTTCATCTGGTCGCGCTCGGGCACGAAGCCCACGACCGGGTCGGGGGTGTCGGGCGCGTTCACGAAGGACACGAACCGGGCCAGCTTCTCGGGGTCGTTGATGGTCTCGGCCCACTCGTCGCGGTAGTGCGAGACGTGGGCGCGCATCAGGGACTCCAGCTCGTCGCAGATGCCGAGCGAGTCGTGCACGACGACGTCCCGTACGTGGTCCAGGCCGCCGGGGATGCGCTCCAGCCAGGTGGAGGTGCGCTCCAGCTTGTCGGCGGTGCGGATGTAGAACATCAGGAACCGGTCGATGAGACGCACCAGTTCGGCGTCGGAGAGGTCCTGCGCGAGCAGGTCCGCGTGGCGCGGGGTGGCGCCGCCGTTGCCGCCGACGTAGAGGTTCCAGCCGTTGGACGTGGCGATCACGCCGAAGTCCTTGGACTGGGCCTCGGCGCACTCGCGGGCGCACCCGGAGACCGCCGACTTCAGCTTGTGCGGGGAGCGCAGGCCCCGGTAGCGCAGCTCCAGGTCGATCGCCATGCGCACGGAGTCCTGGACGCCGTAGCGGCACCAGGTCTGGCCGACGCAGGACTTCACCGTGCGCAGCGACTTCCCGTACGCGTGCCCGGACTCGAAGCCGGCGTCCACCAGCCGGGCCCAGATCACCGGCAGCTGTTCGACGCGGGCGCCGAACATGTCGATGCGCTGACCGCCGGTGATCTTCGTGTAGAGCCCGAAGTCCCGGGCGATCTCGCCGATGACGATCAGTTTCTCGGGGGCGATCTCGCCGCCGGGGATGCGCGGGACGACGGAGTACGAGCCGTTCTTCTGGAGATTGGCCAGGAAGTGGTCGTTGGTGTCCTGGAGGGCCGCCTGCTCGCCCTCCAGGACGTAGCCGCTGGCGCCGATCGCCGGGGCGAGGGAGGCGATGATCGAGCCGACCGCCGGCTTGCAGACCTCGCAGCCGTCACCGCCCCGGGCGTCCTCCCGGCCGTGCCGGTCCAGCAGCTCGCGGTAGGAGGTGATCCGCAGGGCGCGGACGATCTCGTACAGTTCCTCGCGGGTCCGGGCGAAGCAGCCGCACAGGCCCTTGTCGACCTCGACGCCGCTCGCCTCCAGCTCGGCGGTGACCAGCTGGCCGAGCACCTTGACGCAGGAGCCGCAGCCGGTGCCGGCCTTGGTGCACTTCTTCACCTCGGGCACGGTCGTGCAGGAGTGCTCCGTCACCGCGCCGCGGATCGCGCCCTTGCTGACGTTGTGGCAGGAGCAGATCACCGCGTCGTCGGGGAGCGCGGACGGGCCCAGCTGGGCCGGGGCGCCGGCGCCCGCCGGCAGCACGAGGGACTCGGGGGAGACCGGC
Source organism: Streptomyces sp. NPDC097107 (assembly GCF_044762405.1). NCBI lineage: Bacteria > Bacillati > Actinomycetota > Actinomycetes > Kitasatosporales > Streptomycetaceae > Streptomyces > Streptomyces sp. NPDC097107. The sequence continues at coordinate 242,212 of NZ_JBIWEF010000013.1, forward strand.
GGAACGGACCCGGTGAAGGCGCGCAGCGTGCCGTACGCCTCCGCGTCGCCGACCAGGATGCCGCCGAGCAGCGTGCCGTCGCGGCCGACGACCAGCTTCTTGTAGAGGCCCGCGCGGGAGTCGGAGTAGACGACGTCCAGGCAGTCCTCGGCGGTGCCGTGCGCGTCGCCGAAGGACGCCACGTCCACGCCGAGCAGCTTCAGCTTGGTGGACAGGTCGGCGCCGGTGAAGGACGCCTCGTCGGCGGCGATCGTCGCGGCGGCCGTCTCGGCCTGCTCGTAACCGGGCGCCACCAGCCCGTACACCCGCCCGTCGGACGCCAGCGCGCACTCGCCGATCGCGAACACGTGCGCGTCGGTGACCGTGCGGCACTGCTCGTCGACGCTGATGCCGCCGCGCTCGCCGACCGTCAGTCCGCAGTCGCGGGCCAGTTGGTCGCGGGGGCGGACACCGGCGCTGAAGACCACCAGGTCGGTGGCGAGTTCGGAACCGTCGGACAGCTTCATGCCGGTGACGGTGCCCGACGCGTCGTCGACCAGGATCTCCTGCGTGCCGACGCCCGTGTGGACGGACAGGCCCATGCCCTCGATGGTGCGCAGCAGCGCGGCGCCGCCGCCCTCGTCGACCTGGACGGGCATCAGGCGGGGCGCGAACTCCACGATGTGCGAGGTGAGCCCGAGGCCCTTGAGCGCACCGGCCGCCTCCAGGCCGAGGAGTCCGCCGCCGACCACCGCGCCGGTCGTCGCGGTCTTCGCGTACTCCTCGATGGCGAGCAGGTCCTCGATCGTCCGGTAGACGAAGCAGCCCTCGGCGTCCTTGCCGGGGACCGGCGGGACGAAGGGGTAGGAGCCGGTGGCGAGCACGAGGACGTCGTAGTCGACGACCAGCCCGGAGCGGGCGGTCACCTTGCGCGCGTCCCGGTCGACGGTCACCGCGGGGTCGCCGACGCGCAGCTCGATGCCGTGCTCGTCGATGAAGGCCAGGTCGGTCATCGACAGGTCGTCGGGGGTCCTGCCCGAGAAGTACGAGGTGAGCTGGACGCGGTCGTAGGCGGGGCGCGGCTCCTCGCACAGCACGACCACGCGGTGCGTGGCGGTCAGCCCGCGCTCCGCGAGTGCTTCGAGGAAGCGCTGGCCGACCATGCCGTGGCCGACGAGCACGATGGTGGGGGTGGGCCCCGGGGTGGCGGTCATCAGGAGCCTCCGTCATTGGTGAGCAGGTGGAGCAGGGGGCCGCCGTCGGACGGGAGCGGCTCTGCTCCCTCCCAGGCGCGCGCCAGCGCGCCGACGGTGCCGAGTTCGCCGACCAGGACCCCGCCGACCAGCCGGTCGTCGCGGACGACGACCTTGCGGTAGGTGCCGCGGGTGGCGTCGGCGAGCTGCACGACGTCGTCGCCGGGGCGGGGGTCGGTCTCGCCGAACGCGGCGAGGTCGAAGGGGCTGTCGGGCCCGAAGGGGCTGCCGGGCCCGGTGAGGGTGAGCCGGGTCAGGGACCGGGTGCCGGTGTAGCGGGCGGCCGTGTCGCCCGCGGCGAGCAGCTCGGCGAGCGCGCCGGCCTGTTCGAGGGCGGGCGCGGCCAGCCCGTACACGCGTCCCGCGTGCTGGGCGCAGTCCCCGACGGCGCGAATGTGCGGGTCGGAGGTGCGCAGCTCGTCGTCGACGACCACGCCCTTGGCGACCTCCAGCCCCGCCGCCTGCGCGAGGCCGACGCGCGGCCGGACCCCGCAGGCGAGGACGACCAGGTCGGCGCCGAGCGCGTACCCGTCGGCCATCTCCACCGACCGCACCGCCCCGCCGACGCTGCGCACGTCGCGTACCCGGCACTCGGTGTGCACCTCGACGCCGAGGTCCTCCAGATGCCGCCGCACGAGCGCGGAGGCGGCCGGGTCGAGTTGGCGTTCCATGAGCCGCTCGGACTGCTGGGCGAGGACGACCTGCGCGCCGCGCACGGCCAGCGCGCGGGCGGCGGAGACGCCGAGCAGCCCGCCGCCGATGACGACCGCCCGCACCCCCGGCCGTACCGCCTTGGACAGCCCCAGGCAGTCGTCCATCGTCCGGAACGCGTGCACGCCCTCGGGCAGTTGGCGGTCCGCGGTGAACAGGCCGCGCAGGGGTGGCAGTACGGCGTTGGAGCCGGTGGCCATGACCAGCGTGTCGTACGCGATCACCGAGCCGTCGGCGCACCGGACCGTCCGTCCGGCCCGGTCGACGCCGGTGACCCGGCCGCGCAGCAGCCCGGGCGCCGGCAGGGCGATCACCTCGGGGCTGTACCGGCCGGCCAGCACCTCGGCGAGCAGTACCCGGTTGTACGGGCGGTGTTCCTCGTCGCCGACCAGCAGCGCGGGCGTGCCCAGCTCACCGAGCCGCCGGGCGAGCGTCACGCCCGCGAGTCCGGCGCCGATCACCACCACACGCGTATTCGAGGTCATGGCAACGAGCGTGCGGTGCGGGTGTTACCCGGTGGCATCGCGTCTGTTTCCCGCGGGGAACGCTGCCCTCAGCGGGGACGGGGGGCGGGTGTGAGGGACGCGGGCAGGCCCCTCGCACGGCCCTTCGCACCAGGCGGGCAACCTCAGCAGACCCTCATCTCGATGGACGGCACATCCATACCGTCCATAAGCTCGCGATCATGCCCGACATAGCGCTGACCACGGTCGTCCTGCTCTGCCTCGCAGCCCTCGCGGCCGGCTGGATCGACGCCGTGGTCGGTGGTGGCGGACTCCTGCTGCTCCCGGCGCTGCTGCTCGGGCTGCCCGCCGGCACCCCGGCCGCGCACGCGCTGGGCACCAACAAGGCGGTCGCCATCGTCGGCACCACCGGAGCGGCGGCGACCTACGCCCGGAAGGCGCCCGTGGACGTCCGCACGGCCGTCCGCATCGGCCTCGCGGCGCTGGCCGGATCGTCGGGCGGGGCGTTCCTGGCGGCCGGGATGAGCACCGAGGTGCTCAAGCCGGTGATCATGGTGGTGCTGCTCGCGGTCGCGGCCTTCGTGATCCTCCGCCCCGCCTTCGGCACCGCCCCCGCCACCGGCCCGGCCACCCGCCGCCGGATCTTCGCCGCGATCGGCCTCGCGGGTCTCGGCATCGGCTTCTACGACGGCCTCGTCGGCCCGGGCACGGGGACTTTCCTGGTCCTGGCCCTCACCGCACTCCTCCACCTGGACCTGGTGACCGCCTCCGCCACGGCGAAGATCGTCAACTGCTGCACCAACGCGGGCGCCCTCGCCACCTTCGCCTGGCAGGGCGCCGTGCTGTGGCAGCTGGCCGGCCTGATGGCCGTCTTCAACCTCGCCGGCGGCATGTTCGGCGCGCACACCGCCCTCAAGAAGGGCAGCGGCTTCGTCCGCGTCGTCCTGCTGACGGTGGTCTTCGCGCTGGTGGCGAACCTGGCCTACGAGCAGTGGGTGGCCTAGCCAGGGCCTGCCGTTCGGATCATGCCGGCGTCGCGGGGCGTGGCACGCACATCTGCCGGGCGTGGCACGTACATCTGCCGGGCGTGGCACGTACATCTGCCGGGCGTGGCACGTACATCTGCGGCGTTGTCGTCGGTTGCCGGGGCTCCGCCCCGTCGCCCTCCTCCGCCTTGCGGCCGCACGCACCACGCCCCGCTCGGGCGGGCCGAGAGCCGCGGTCTCTCCCGGCCGGCCTGATCCGAACGGCAGATCCTAGCGGGCGGAGGCGTGGCCGTACGACAGGCCGTGCCCGGAGGGGAAGAGGATCTCGGCCGGGTCGTCGGCCCGCTGGATGGGCACGGGCAGCTTGCCGCGCGGCTCGACCCGGCCGGCGATCACCCGGGCCGCGGCGCGCAGCTCGACCTCGGTCCAGCAGTAGGAGACCAGTGAGGCCGGGACGCCGCCGAGGTGGGCGATGTCGTAGGGGTTGCGGACCGCGAGGTGGACGACGGGGACGCCCGTCGCGAGCAGCCGGGACACCAGGGTGCGCTGGGCGCTGGTGGCGCCGACGTTGTCGGTGGTGACCACCACCGCGTCCCGTCCCCGTGCGGCGGCCACGGCCTCGTCGATCTTCGCCGCGTCGGGCGCCCGGCCGGTGGCGAGGTGGGTGGTCCGGTAGCCCAGTTCGTCGAACGCCCGGGCCAGCTCGGGCACCGTGGTGCGGGTGCCGTCGGTCGGGAACGCCGGGTCGGCGCCGACCACGAGCAGTTTCCGCTGCCCGCGGCGCAGCGGGAGCGTCTCGTCCTCGTTGACCAGCAGGGTGGTGGTGCGCTCGGCGATCCGGGCGGCGGCGAGCCGGTGCCCGCGGGCGCCGACGACCCGGTCGACCACCTTTTGGGAGACGTAGGGGCTGCCGTCGAGCAGTCCGGCCTTGTCCTTGATCCGCAGGATGCGCAGGACGGATTCGTCGAGCCGGCCCGCGGTGATCTCCCCGCCGCGGACGGCGGCCAGGACGCCGTTGTAGGCGACGTCGATGTCGGGCGGGAACAGCAGTTGGTCGGCGCCGGCCTTGAGGGCGAGGACGGGCACGCGGTCGTCGCCGTACTTGGTTCGCACCCCCTGCATGTTGAGGGCGTCGGTGACGATCACGCCGTCGAAACCGAGTTCGTCGCGCAGCACGCCCTGGAGGATCGTGGGCGACAGGGTGGCCGGTTCGTTGCTGGGGTCGAGCGCGGGGACCTGGAGGTGCGCGGTCATGATCGAGTCGACGCCGGCGGCGATCGCGGCCTTGAAGGGCGGGGCGTCGACGCGGTCCCACTCCTCGCGGGTGTGGGTGATCACGGGCAGTCCGGTGTGGCTGTCCTGCGCGGTGTCCCCGTGGCCCGGGAAGTGCTTGGCGCAGGCCACGACGCCGGCCCGCTGGTAGCCCGTCACCTGTGCCGCCACCATGCGACCGACCTCGCGGGCGTCGGCGCCGAAGGAGCGGACGTTGATGATGGGGTTGGCCGGATTGACGTTGACGTCGGCGACCGGGGCGAAGTTCTGATGGATGCCCAGGGCGGCGAGTTCGGTGCCCGATATCCGTCCGGCGGTGCGCGCGTCGGAGAGCGAGCGGCCCGCGCCGAGCGCCATCGCGCCCGGCAGCTGGGTGACGCCGCTGCCGATGCGCACGTTGGCCCCGTGCTCCTGGTCGATGGAGATCAGGGAGGGGATGGGGGTGGGCAGCGAGAGCGAGGCCCGCTGCACACCGTTCGTCAGGTCCGCGATCTGGCGGGGGTCCTGGATGTTGTTGGCCCAGCCGGAGAAGTAGATGACACCGCCGATGTGGTACTTGGCGATGAGCTCGGCCACGGTGCGGACGCCGAGCTCCCTGAGGTTGCGGTCCTGGTCGAACTGGCTGGGAGAAGTCGCCGACGTACCGTAGAAGTACGGTACGAACAGCTGGCCGACCTTCGCCTCGACGCTCATCCTGGAGATGATCCTCTTGAGGCGGTGGTCGCGCCTGTGCGCGACCGCGGGGGTGGCCGTCACACCCACGACGCCCGTCGCGCTCGCGGCGACCACGGTCGCGGAGGCGAGAACGGTTCGTCTGGACAGACTCCGGTCCTGCATGCGGACATGCTCCTTCCAGCCGTGCCCATCAAGGGAATCGAAGGAAATGTGCAGTACTCCGAACTGCGGGAAAGGTAGCCCGCGGAGCATGGCGGGGCAATAGGTCTAGACAAAAGGACTGGACAGGAGGGCTAGGCCTTCGCCGGGCCTCGCCGCAGATCCAGCAGCTCCACCATCCCGGTCGTGTCCTCGTCCCCGTGCCCCCCGGCGAGCCACCGCTCCATGAGCGCCGTGTACGGCGTCAGCAGCTCCGCGCTCACCCGCTGCTCCTCGGCCGTGCGCAGGCTGAACGGCTCACCGGCTGCCGGTGAGGTGCGCGAAGACGACCACGTTCCCCTGGTATCCGGTACTGCGTGAGTAGTCGCCGCCGCAGGTGATGACGCGCAGCTCGGGCCGGTTCGCCGCGCCGTACACCCGCTGGTCGGGGAAGTCCTTCGCGGCGTACACCTCCACCGCGTCGACCGTGAACACCGCGACCCCGCCGTCGCGCCGGTCGACCTCGATCGTGGCGCCCTTCTCCAGGGCGCCGAGGCGGTAGAAGACGGCGGGGCCCTGGGCGTTGTCGACGTGCCCGGCGACGATCGCGGTGCCCGTCTCGCCCGGGGTGGTGCCGGCCTCGTACCAGCCGGCCAGGTTCTCCTCCTCGGCGGGCGGCACGTCCAGGCTGCCGGACGGCGTCAGGCCGAGGCCCGTCATCGGGGCGGCCACGCCGATCGCCGGGATGCGGACGCGGTCCGGCGGCGAGGGCGGCAGCGCGGGCGCCGCGGCGGCCTCGCCGGTCTGCCCGGTGCGGGCCTGCGCGGCCGACGGCTGGGGCGGGGCCTCGGCCCGGGCGCCGCCGACCAGCAGCCACGCCCCGGCGCACAGGGCGACCGCGGTGACGGCCGCTATCGCGGTGTTGCCGACCCTGCGCATGACGTCCCTCTCCCTGGGGTTCCTCTGCGGGCCCTGCCCCCTCCGGGCCGCGAGGGGCGTCGGACCCGGAGGGGGTGGGGAAGTGCGGTACCGGCGGACGGGCAGCGGAGGGTGCCCGTCACATCCCGTCGCCTCTCGCCCGGCGATGCAGGAGCCAGGTACCGCCCGCGGCGGCGACGGCCAGAGCCGTCACACCGGCCGCGGTCTGCACGGGGTCGGGGCCAAGAGCGCCGCCGACCCCCGTCTTCACGCTTCCTTTGGGATACACCTGCTCACGGGCCGAGGTCAGTGTGACCACCAGGTCGCCCGCCACCCGCAGGCCGCTTCCACCGCAGGTCGCGACGATCTCGTACGTCCCCGGCTGGGCGCTGGGCGGCACCTCGAACCGGCCCACCGACTCGCTCCCGTCCGTGCCCGGCGCCAGCGGGAACGCGCCGGCGCCCACCGCGCTGGCGTCACCCGCCGCCGAACCGCCCGCGCCGCACGCCGCCGTGCTCACCATGGCCGGCTCGCCCGGCACGACCGAGGACGGGTACACCTCCAGTCCACCGGTCGCTGCGGGCTCCCCGGCATACGCGGGCGCCGGGACGGCGAGGCCGACGGCCGCGACGGCGAGCGCGGTACCGGTCAGCAGGCGGGCGGTACGTCGCATCGGTGCTCCTTTGAGCTCTTCGGTGGCCCCTGCCCTACCGAGGAAAGTCGCACCGGACGCGCCCCGCTCCCCGAAGATGCGCCGCAAATGGGATGAACGGGTGTCGGCCGCGGCCCCGGCGGGCCCACCCGGGACGCCGTTTCACCAGGTCACCGGCGTGCGGTGGGGGTGCGCCGGAACAGATCCCGAAGGGCGAGCGGCGCGGGTGTGAACGGGTGACCGGTGCCTTGAGGAGGGTCCCGCCGAGGCCGCGACTTGACCTCAAGCAAAGTCGAGGTATCAGGCTGTGACACATGAACACAACGACCGCTCCGCTCCATGTGACCCTGCTCGTCGGCAGCAACCGCCACGGCCGCTTCGGCCCCGTCGTCGCCGACTGGCTCCTGGGCCGTCTCCGGGCCCACGACGACCTGGTCCCGGAGGTGGTGGACGTCGCCGCGACCGACCTGCCCACGACCTTCGCCCCGACCCCGGAGGCCACCGCCGCGCTGGCGGAGATCACCCCCGGACTGGCGGGCGCCGACGCGTTCGTCGTGCTCACGCCCGAGTACAACCACTCGTTCCCGGCGGGCCTGAAGAACGTCATCGACTGGCACTTCAACGAGTGGCGGGCCAAGCCCGTCGGCCTCGTCTCGTACGGCGGTCTGGCCGGCGGCCTGCGTGCGTCGGAGCACCTGCGCCAGGTCTTCGCCGAGCTGCACGCCGTCACCGTCCGCGACACCGTGTCCTTCCACAACGCGGGCGCGTCGTTCGACGACGAGGGCGCGCTCAGGGACCCGTCGGGACCGGACGCGGCGGCGAAGACGATGCTGGACCAGCTGGTGTGGTGGGGGCGCGCCCTGCGGGAGGCGAAGGAGAAGCGGCCGTACGACGCCTGACACGACGCCGGCCGGCACCCTCACGGCGAGGATGCCGGCCGGCGCCCGGGGCGGGCGGGGCCTGGTGGTCAGCCCACGCTCACCGCGCTCCACGCCGCGCCCACCGCGGCGTACTCCGCGCTGTCGGCGCCGTACAGGTCCTCGGCCGCGCTCAGGGTGGCCGTGCGGGCGCCCGCGTAGTCCGTGGACGAGGTCATGTAGACCGTCAGCGCCCGGTACCAGATGTCGCCCAGCCTGTCCCGGCCGATCCCGGCGACCGTGGAGCCGTCGCAGGTGGGGGAGTCGTAGTTCACGCCGCCCACGGTCTTCGTGCCGCTGCCCTCGGCCAGCAGGTAGGCGAAGTGGTTGGCGATCCCGGACGAGTAGTGGACGTCGAGGTCGCCCGCCGAGGTGCTCCAGCAGTCGGCCGAACTGCCGTCCCTGCTGGGCCGGTCCATGTAGCGCAGGGCGTCGCGGCCGAAACCGTCCCGGACGACCTTCTCGCCGATCAGGTAGTCCCCCGCGTCGGCGGAGTTGCCCGCGTGCCACTCCACCAGCGTGCCGAAGATGTCGGAGGTCGCCTCGTTCAGGCCACCGGACTCGCCCGAGTACGTCAGCGCCGCCGTCGACGACGTCACGCCGTGCGACATCTCGTGCCCGGCGACGTCCAGGGAGACCAGCGGGCCGAAGGCCGTACCGTCACCGTCGCCGTACGTCATGCAGAAACAACCGTCGTCCCAGAAGGCGTTGTTGTAGCCGTTCCCGTAGTGCACGCGGTTGTACGAGCCCTTGCCGTCGCCCGCGATGCCGCTGCGCCCGTGGACGTCCTTGTAGTAGTCCCAGGTGACGTCCGTGCCGTACTGCGCGTCCACCGCGGCCGAGGCGCGGTCGGCCGCCGTCCCCGTGCCCCAGTGGTTGTCGGCGTCGGTGAACACCGTCGAGGGCGCCCGGACCAGGCAGACGGTGAGGAGGCACAGGTCGGTCCGGTTCCCCGCGTCACCGGTGTACGTGCCACCGCGCGTCGGATCCTTGAGCTGGTACGACGACGCCGACCGCGTCGTCTCGAGCGGCACCGTGCCGCCGTACAGCGACGTGCCGTCGCCCGCCGCCGTCTCGACGGAGTCCCAGGCGTCGATCCGGCCGCCCGTGAGCGCGTCGGTCAGCACCGTGCGGGCGACCGGGTTGCCGACGGAGTCCAGCGCCGCCGCGTCCGTGCGCCAGGCCAGCTTCGGGGCGCCGTGCAGGGCGTCGACCACCAGCTCCGGCCTGGCGGTCAGCTTCTTCAGCAGTTCGCCCGGGTTGGCGGCGCGCAGCGTGCTCGCGGCCAGGTCGGCGGCCTCGGGGGCCGACAGCCTCGGGGTGACGGTGGGGAGGGAGACCGGGGCACTCGTCGCGCGGTTCGCGCCCCGGTAGTCGCCGTCGGGGCCGAGGTGGACGACGAAGTCGCCGCCCAGGACGGGGATCTCGCGGTAGGTGCGGTCGTAGCGGACGTGCTGGGTGCCGGCCTCGTCGACGACGACGTCGCGGACTTTCGTGTCCTGCTCCGGGGTCAGGCCCAGCCGCGTGGCGTGGTCCACGAGGGCCGCCGCAGCGTTGTCGAGGGCGGCGGCGGGGGACGGCCGGTCGTCCGCCTGGGCGGCGGGGACCAGGGTGGCCGCCAGGAGGGCCGCGCCGGCGACGGCGATGCCGGCCGTGGCGGGGCGGGGACCTCGGGCGTGCCGTATTCGGCGGCTCATCGAACTCCTTGGGGGGAGGAGCGCTTCGGGGCGCGTGGGGAGCGCGGGGGGACGGCGCTGATGTCGACCCAGATTCAAGGAGCCCGGCATGTCATGTCCATAGCCCTCCCGTGAAGATCACGAGAGGCATGAGGGGAGAGAATGACCCTCTGTGGAAACCGCGCGACTCCCGTTCTTCGTCTACGGCACGCTCCGCCCCGGCGGCCCCCACCACGACCGCTTCCTGCGCGGACGCTCCCGCGCGGAGGAACCGGCCCGCCTGCACGGCGCCGTGCTCTACGCCGGCCCCGGCCACCCGTACGCCGTGCAGGCGTCGCGGGGACCCGGGGCAGTGGTCGCCGGGGAACTCGTCACCGCCCGGCCGGAGGCGTACGACGACCTGCTCACCGCCCTGGACGTGCTGGAGGAGTACGTGCCGGGCGACCCGCGCAACCTGTACGACCGCGTGGCCAGAACGGTCGTACGGGACGCCGACGGGGCGCCCGTCCGCGCCTGGGTGTACGTCGCCGCCCCGGCCGTCGCCGCACGGCTGCGGGCCCGGGGCACACCGATCGAGGGCGGCACCTGGCCCGTGCGCTGACCGCTACGGCGTGCCCGCCGGCGCCGCCGCCTCCGTCACCGCTTCCACCCGAACCGCGCACACCTTGAACTCCGGCATCCGCGAAGTCGGGTCGAGTGCCGGGTTGGTCAGGGTGTTGGCACGCCCCTCGCCCGCCCAGTGGAACGGCATGAACACGGTGTCGGGCCGGATGCCGGTGGTGATGCGGGCCGGCGCCACCGCCCGCCCGCGCCGCGAAACGACGGCCACCGGATCGCCCTCGGCCGCCCCCAGCCGCGCCGCCAGCCGAGGGTGCAACTCCACGAAGGGGCCGGGCGCGGCGGCGTTCAGCTCGTCCACCCGCCGGGTCTGCGCGCCCGACTGGTACTGCGCCACCACCCGCCCGGTGGTCAGCAGCACCGGGTACTCGTCGTCCGGCTCCTCGGCGCTCGGACGGTGCGAGACGGTCACGAACCTGGCCCGCCCGTCGTCGGTGGCGAAGCGGTCGAGGAAGAGACGAGGGGTGCCGGGATGCCGGACGGCGGTCCCGGTGGCTTTGCCCGTCCCGTCCGTCCCATCGGTCCCGCCCATCCGATCGATCCCCTCCGTCTCGTCCGTCTCGTCCGTCTCGTTTGTCCCGCTGGTCCTGCTGGTCCTGCTGGTCCCGCCGGCCCGGTCTGTCCCGCCAGCCTCGCGAGGCCCGTTCGCCCCGCCTGTCCCGCCGATCCTGTCTGTCCAGCCGGTCCCGTCCGCGCCGTCTGTCCCGCCGGTCCCGTCCGACTCGTCCGTTCCGCCGGTCTCGTTCGCCCCGTCCGTTCCGCCGGTCCCGTCCGCCCCGTCCGCTCCGTCCGCGCCGTCTGTCCCGCCGGTTCCGTCCGTCCCGTCCGGCGCCGGGCACGGCCAGAACACCCCGTTCTCCTCCGCCAGCCGCCGGTAGTCGATCCCGGAGTAGTCCGCCGGACCGCCCGCGCTCGCCCGGCGCAGCTCCTCGAAGACCTCCTCGGGCTCGGTCGGGAAGCCCTTCTCCACGCCGAGCCGATCGGCCAGTTCGTGCAGCACCTCCAGGTCGCTGCGGATCCCCTCCGGCGGACTGATCGCGCGCCGCCGCAGCAGCACCCGCCCCTCCAGGCTGGTCGTGGTCCCCGTCTCCTCCGCCCACTGCGTCACCGGCAGCACCACGTCCGCCAGCGCCGCCGTCTCGGAGAGCACCACGTCGCACACGGCCAGGAAGTCCAGTGACCGCAGCCGCTCCTCGACATGGGCCGCGCGGGGCGCCGACACCACCGGGTTGGAGCCCATCAGCAGCAGCGACCTGATGTCCGTGCCCAGCGCGTCCAGCAGCTCGTAGGCGCTGCGCCCCGGCCCCGGCAGCGAGTCCGGATCCACACCCCACACCTCGGCGACGTGGAGCCGCGCCGCCGGGTCGGTCAGCTTGCGGTAGCCGGGCAACTGGTCGGCCTTCTGCCCGTGTTCGCGCCCGCCCTGCCCGTTGCCCTGCCCGGTCAGGCAGCCGTACCCCGACAGGGGGCGCCCGGCCCGCCCGGTCGCCAGGCACAGGTTGATCCACGCGCCCACCGTGTCCGTCCCCTTGGCCTGCTGCTCGGGCCCGCGCGCGGTGAGCACCATCGCCGCCTCCGGCTCGCAGAACAGCCGCACCGCCTCCCGCAGTTCGGGAACGGAAACCCCCGTGATCCGCTCCACGTACTCCGGCCAGTGCCCCATCGCCGCCGCCCGCGCGTCCTCCCAGCCGGCCGTGCGCTCCTCGACGTACCGCTCGTCTACCCGCCCCTCGGCGACGACCAGGTGCAGCATGCCCAGCGCGAGGGCCAGGTCGGTGCCCGGCCTCGGTGCCAGGTACAGGTCGGCCTGCTCGGCGGTCTTCGTGCGGCGCGGGTCGACGACGATCAGCGTGCCGCCGTTCTCGCGCAGCTCGGTGAAGTACCGCAGGGACGGCGGCATCGTCTCCGCCGGGTTCGACCCGACGAGGATCACGCACCCGGTCTTCGGAATGTCCTCCAGCGGGAACGGCAGCCCCCGGTCGAGACCGAACGCCCTCACACCGGCCGCCGCCGCCGACGACATGCAGAACCGCCCGTTGTAGTCGATCTGCGAGGTGCCCAGCACCACCCGGGCGAACTTCCCCAGCGTGTACGCCTTCTCGTTGGTCAGCCCGCCCCCGCCGAACACCCCGAGCGCGTCCGCGCCGTGCTCCGCCCGCGTGCGGGCCAGGTTCCCGGCGATCCGCCCCAGCGCCTCCTCCCACGAGGCCGGCACCAGCGTTCCGTCGCCGGACCGCACCAAGGGAGAGGTCAGCCGCACCCGGGACGACAGCACCGCCGGCGCCGTCCGCCCCTTGCCGCACAGCGCGCCCCGGTTCACCGGGAAGTCGGCGCGCTCGGACACCTCGACGGTCCCGTCGGCGGCGGGCGTCAGGTTCATCCCGCACTGGAGGGCGCAGTACGGGCAGTGCGTGGGCGTGGCGGTGTGCTGCGTGGCGGTGTCCCGCATGCCGGTGTTCTGCATGCCGTCCAGCGTGCGGCGCCCGTGTTACGCGACCGGGCGGCGGTTTGTTACGCCGCCGGGACGGTGACCTCCCCGGGGCCCGCCGGCCGCGGTGAGGGGCGGGTCACCGCTCACCGGCCAGGTCCAGGGCCTGCGCCACCCCCGGCTCCTTCGGCCCGAGGAAGGTGGGATCCGGCTCGAAGACCGCGTCCAGCGCCGCCTTCCCCGCCGCGAGGATCTCCCGAGCGCCCCCGTAGTACCAGGTCACATCGTGTACGTCGGCGGCCCCGACGCCGTACGAGGCCACCCCCGCCTCCTGGCACAGCGCCACCGCGCGCCGGATGTGGAAGCCCTGGCTGATCAGGACCGCCCGGTCCACGCCGAAGACCTTCTTCGCGCGGACGCAGGAGTCCCAGGTGTCGAAACCGGCGTAGTCGCTGACGATCCGCCCGTCGGGAACCCCGCGCCGGACCAGGTACGCGCGCATGGCGTCCGGCTCGTCGTACTCCTCGCGGCTGTTGTCACCGGTGACGAGGACCACCTCGATCCGGCCCGCGCGGTACAGCTCGGCCGCCGTGTCCAGCCGGTGCGCGAGGTACGGCGACGGCTCGCCCTCCCACAGCCCGGCGCCGAAGACGACGGCGACCTCGGTGCGGGGCACGTCGGCCGTGGTGCGCAGCCGGTCGCCGGTCACCAGGTGCAGCCACGTGGCCGGCAGCAGCCCCAGCACGCACCCGGCGACCACCGCCCGGATCAGCCGCCGCCGCCCCTTGCGGGTGCGCGGCAGGCGCGGTCTGCGAAATCTCCAGCGGCGCATCGGTGTCGGTCCCCTCCCTGATCGTCTCCTGACCCCAGGGACGTCCGGGCGCGCCGTCCGGTTCACCGGCCGCTCACACGCGGTGCCCGGCGCCGTGTGAACCGCCGGAAAATCCCTGTGACCTCCGCGCAACGGGGAGGCAACGTCCGGCGGTCACCCTCGACGCATGACGGCGATGACACTGATGGGCAGGCCGACGAGCACGGCGGCACCGGGCGGCACCCCCGCCCTGGTCGTCGTCGCCCACGGCAGCCGCGACCCGCGCGCGCTGAGCACCGTACGCGCCCTCCTCGACCGGGTCCGCGCCCTGCGCCCGGGCCTGCCGGTGCACCTCGGGCACATCGAACTGAACGAGCCCCTGCTCCCCGACACGCTCGCCGCCCTGGGAGACGGGGCGGCCGTCCTCGTCCCCCTCCTCCTCAGCCGCGGCCACCACGTCAAACGGGACATCCCCGAGATGGCCGCGGCCTCCCCGGCCCGCACGCGCGTCGCCGCCCCCCTCGGCCCGCACCCGCTGCTCGTGGACGCCCTCCACGACCGCCTGGTGCAGGGCGGCCGGCCCGTTGACGCGGGGCCGGACCACGCGGTCGTCCTCGCCTCCGCGGGCTCCCGCGACCCGGACTCCAGGACCGACACGGCCCGCACGGCCGCCCTCCTGTCCGCCCGCCTCGGCGCCCCGGTGGTCCCGGCGTACGCCTCGGCGGCGGCTCCGACGGTGCCGGAGGCGGTACGCGCACTGGAGGCCCGGGGCCACCGCGACATCGCCGTCGCCTCGTACTTCACGGCCCCGGGCCGGTTCGCGACGGAGTGCGCGGCAGCGGCCCCGCGGATCGCGTCGGCTCCCCTGGGCACCCACCCGGCGATGGCCCGCCTCCTCCTCCACCGCTACGACCGGGCACTGGTGACCGACGGCGGGACCAACGCACCTGAAGGGGCGCGGGACGCATCGACTCGGGGCTCCGCCGCGTGGGCGCGACCAGCCACAACGCACCCCGCACGCGAAAGCGCACCGCACCCGGCACACGCGTAGGCGACCCGACTGTCACCCCTTCCCCTTACTGTTCATGACATGGAAGGCACCGCACCCCCACCCCCGTACGACCCGACGTCAGTCGCCCGCTACGCCCCGGAACCGGACAAACGCCCCGGCCGCACCGCCTTCCAACGCGACCGCGCCCGCATCCTGCACTCCTCGGCCCTGCGCCGCCTCGCCGGCAAGACCCAGGTCGTCACGCCGGGGGAGCGCAGCCCCGTCTGGGACGCCAGCCCCCGCACCCGCCTCACCCACTCCCTGGAATGCGCCCAGGTCGGCCGCGAGCTCGGCGCCGCCCTCGGCTGCGACCCGGACCTCGTCGAGGCCGCCTGTCTCTCCCACGACCTGGGCCACCCGCCCTTCGGCCACAACGGCGAACAGGCGCTCAACGCCTTCGCCGAGGACTGCGGGGGCTTCGAGGGCAACGCCCAGTCCCTCCGCCTCCTCACCCGCATCGAGCCCAAGCGATTCACCGAGGACGGCTCCGTCGGCCTCAACCTCACCCGCGCCACCCTCGACGCCGCCACCAAGTACCCCTGGCCCCGAGGTGCCCACCCCACCGACCCCGCCTCGCCCAAGTTCGGCGTGTACGACGACGACCGGCCCGTCTTCGAGTGGCTCCGCGAGGACGCCCCCGGCGCCCGCACCTGCTTCGAGGCCCAGGTCATGGACTGGGCCGACGACGTGGCGTACTCCGTGCACGACGTCGAGGACGGCCTGCACGCCGGTCACATCGACCCGAACTGCCTGCTCGCCGACCCCGAGCGCGAGGCGGTCTTCGAGGTCGCCGTCGGCCGCTACGTCCCGGCCGGCACCGACCACGCCGAACTCGCCGCCGCCCTGGACCGCCTCCTCGCCCAGGACTGGTGGCCGCACGGCTACGACGGCTCGGCCGTCGCCCAGGCCAGGCTGAAGGACGCCACCAGCCAGCTCATCGGCCGCTTCTGCCTCGCCGCCGAGACCGCCACCCGCGCCGCCCACGGAGACGGCCGGCTCACCCGGTACACGGCGGAACTGGTGGTCCCTGGGGAGACCCGCATGGAGTGCGCCGTCCTCAAGGCGGTCGCCGTGCGCTACGTCATGCAGCGCACCGAGCAGGAGCGGCTCCGCGCCGACCAGCGCGTCGTCGTCGCCGAACTGGCCGAGGCGCTCACCGCCCGCGCCCCCGACGGCCTCGACCCCCAGTTCCGCGCCCTGTTCGACGGGGCCGCCGACGACCGCGCCCGCAAACGGGTGATCGTCGACCAGATCGCCTCCCTCACCGATGCCTCGGCCCGCTCGCTTCACGCCCGCCTGACGGGGCATCCATGAGACTGACGGGACGGGTGTGACCCGACAGGCACTCAGGGCCCCCGAGACACGGGCCTCCGCGGCCTGATCGCGTCACTCCCCCTTCCCGCACCACGCCACGTGCGGGACGCTCGCATGTGGCGGCACCCAGACGAGGAGGCAGACAAGTGGTCGACGCGGA
The DNA here is from genome assembly GCF_044762405.1 of Streptomyces sp. NPDC097107. Lineage (NCBI taxonomy): Bacteria > Bacillati > Actinomycetota > Actinomycetes > Kitasatosporales > Streptomycetaceae > Streptomyces > Streptomyces sp. NPDC097107. The sequence goes on from NZ_JBIWEF010000013.1 coordinate 258,235, forward strand.
TCAGACATTCGTCATCGTCGGAGGCGGCCTGGCGGGCGCGAAGGCGGCCGAGACACTCCGCACGGAGGGTTTCACCGGCCGGGTGATCCTCGTCTGCGACGAGCGCGACCACCCCTACGAGCGCCCGCCGCTGTCCAAGGGCTACCTCCTCGGCAAGGAGGAGCGCGACAGCGTCTTCGTGCACGAGCCCGCCTGGTACGCGCAGCACGACATCGAGCTGCACCTCGGCCAGACCGTCGTCGCGATCGACCGCGCCGCCAGGACCGTCCACTACGGCGACGACGGCACCCGCGCCGGGTACGACAAGCTGCTCATCGCGACCGGCGCCGAGCCCCGCCGCCTCGACGTCCCCGGCACCGGCCTCGCCGGCGTCCACCACCTGCGCCGCCTCGCCCACGCCGAGCGCCTCAAGGGCGTCCTCGCCTCCCTCGGACGGGACAACGGCCACCTCCTGATCGCCGGCGCCGGCTGGATCGGCCTGGAGGTCGCGGCGGCGGCCCGCGAGTACGGGGCGGAGGTCACCGTCGTCGAGCCGGGTCCGACCCCGCTGCACGGCGTCCTCGGCCCCGAGCTGGGCTCCGTCTTCGCCGAGCTGCACGAGGCGCACGGCGTCCGCTTCCGTTTCGGCGTGCAGCTGACCGAGATCATCGGCCAGGACGGCATGGTCCTCGCCGCCCGCACCGACGACGGCGAGGAGCACCCCGCGCACGACGTGCTCGCCGCGATCGGCGCCGCCCCGCGCACCGCGCTGGCCCAGGCCGCGGGCCTGGAGATCGCCGACCGCGCGCACGGCGGCGGCATCGTCGTCGACGCGAACCTGCGCACCTGCGACCCCGACATCTACGCGGCCGGCGACGTGGCCTCCTTCCACCACGCCCTCTTCGACACCAGCCTGCGCGTGGAGCACTGGGCCAACGCCCTCAACGGCGGCCCGGCGGCCGCCCGCGCGATGCTCGGCCGGGGGCTCGCCCACGACCGCGTGCCCTACTTCTTCAGCGACCAGTACGACCTCGGCATGGAGTACTCCGGCTGGGCGCCCGCGGGGTCGTACGACCAGGTGGTGATCCGCGGGGACGCGGCGAAGCGCGAGTTCATCGCCTTCTGGGTGAAGGAGGGCGTCGTCCTGGCCGGGATGAACGTGAACGTGTGGGACGTCACGGAGCCGATCCAGCAGCTGATCCGCTCGAAGGCCCCGGTGGACACGGAGGCGCTGGCGAACCCGCACGTATCGCTCGAAAGCCTCGTCGCGTAGCTGTCAGTCCGTCGCCGGCCCCGATTCCCGGGGGGACAACCCCCGGAACCCCGGCCGAATCCCGGCGGTGCCGCGTCGGACGGCCGCTTCGCGGCGGGCCGGACCTCCCGGGCAGAGCCCATCGCCGGGCCCGAGCATGTCGGTGCCGCCCCGTAGACTTCACGCGTGGCTGGACGGATCAACGACGAGGACGTGAAGGCGGTACGGGACGCGGTCCCGATCGACGCCGTGGTGTCCGAGTACCTCCAGCTGAGGAACGCGGGCGGCGGCAACCTGAAGGGCCTCTGCCCCTTCCACGACGAGAAGTCCCCGTCCTTCCAGGTCAGCCCGAGCAAGGGGTTCTTCCACTGCTTCGGCTGCCAGGAGGGCGGCGACACCATCACGTTCGTGATGAAGATCGACCACCTCACCTTCTCGGAGGCGGTCGAGCGCCTGGCCGGTCAGGCCGGCATCACCCTGCGCTACGAGGAGGGCGGGTACAACCCCACCCACCAGCGCGGCGAACGCATCCGCCTGGTCGAGGCCCACAAGATCGCCGCCCAGTGGTACGCGGAGCAGCTCGCGACCAGCCCCGAGGCCGACACGGGCCGCGCCTTCCTCGCGGACCGCGGCTTCGACCAGGCCGCCGCCCAGCACTTCTCCGTCGGCTACAGCCCCCAGGGCTGGGACCACCTCACCCGCTTCCTGCGCGGCAAGGGCTTCAGCGACAAGGAGCTGGTCCTCTCCGGCCTCTCCCAGGAGGGCCGCCGCGGCCCCATCGACCGTTTCCGCGGCCGCCTGATGTGGCCCATCCGCGACATCGGCGGCGATGTCGTCGGCTTCGGCGCCCGCAAGCTCTACGAGGCGGACAACGGCCCGAAGTACCTGAACACCCCGGACACCGCGATCTACCGGAAGTCCCAGGTCCTCTACGGCATCGACCTGGCGAAGAAGGACATCGCGAAGGCGTCCCGCGCGGTCGTCGTCGAGGGCTACACGGACGTCATGGCCTGCCACCTCGCCGGCGTCACCACCGCCATCGCGACCTGCGGCACGGCTTTCGGCGGCGACCACATCAAGATCCTCCGCCGCCTCCTGATGGACAACGGCTCCGCCCGCGTGATCTTCACCTTCGACGGCGACGCGGCCGGCCAGAAGGCGGCCCTGCGTGCCTTCGAGGACGACCAGAAGTTCGCCGCCGAGACGTACATCGCCATCGCGCCCGACGGCATGGACCCCTGCGACCTGCGCCTGGCCAAGGGCGACGACGCGGTCGCCGACCTGGTCGAGCCGCGCACCCCGCTCTTCGAGTTCGCGCTCCGCCAGATCGTGAGCCGCTACGACCTGGACACCCCGGCCGGCCGCGCGTCGGCGCTGGACGAGGCCGCCCCGGTCGTCGCCCGCATCAAGAACAGCGGCGCCCAGCACGAGGTCGCCGTGCAGCTCGCCGGCATGCTCGGCATCCTCGACACGCAGTTCGTGGTCAAGCGGATCGCCCAGCTGGCCCGCTGGTCCCGCGACCGCGGCGGCAAGGGCCCCGCCCCCGACCGGCAGCAGCGCGGCGGTGGCGGCGCCCCGCAGCAGTACGCCGGACCCGCCGGCCCCGGCCCCCGCGGCGGCCCGGCCCTCAACCTCCGCAACCCCGTCTTCGCCACCGAACGGGAGCTGCTCAAGCTCGCCCTCCAGCGCCCGGAGCTGGTCTCCCCGGCCTTCGACGCGTACGGCGTCGACGAGTTCACCGCCCCGCCCTACGCCGCCGTACGCGAGGCGATCATGGAGGCGGGCGGCGCCGAGTTCGGCGTCCAGGACCCGCAGGGCTACCTGGTCCGAGCCCGCGAGGCCGCCCCCGACGACGCCGTCCGCGCCATGGTCACCGAACTCGCGGTCGAGGCGATCATGCTGCACCGCGGGGTGAAGGACGTCGACGAGGTCTACGCGGGCGCCCAGCTGGTCACCGTCCGCCGCCGGGCCGTCGAGCGCCGCATCCGCGACATCACGGGCCGCCTCACCCGCCTCACGGGCCACGGCGACCCCGCCGAACTGGCCGCCGTACAGAACGAGCTGTGGGTCCTCCAGCAGTACGACCAGACCCTGCGCGTACAGGGCGCCGCCGCCCTCTAGGACCGACCGCGGGTAACCGCGCGGTCACGCGCGGGCGCAAAAAGTCACCGCACGCCCCTCGTGGCGGTGATGTGTCGTACCCCACACTGGGGGCGGTGCCTGAGTCCTCGGAGCGCGGCCGTTCCGTCCCGGCGGGTCGCTGATTCCCGCGGTTCCGTTCACGGGTACGGGGCGGACCGCGGCGAACGAGCCGGCTCCGCTCCCGAAGTACCGCCGCCGGCCCCCGTCGGCCGCGTCCATCCTGGAGGTCGCCCCCGTGCAGACCCAGACCCTCACCCAGACCGACACCAGTACCGACGGCGCGGAGCCGGACGCGGAGAGCGGTGTCCTCGTCGCGATGCCGCCGCAGCACCGCGCCGCGCACCACCCCGAGAACGGGCCGCAGGAGCCGCCCGCGGCGGACGACGCCCGCGAAGCGGCCGAGCACCCCGGCGGCGCCGACGCCCCCGAGCCCGGCGGACCGCCGCCGCCCACCCGCACGGAGACCGGCGGGCCCTCCTCCGACCTGTTCCGGCAGTACCTGCGGGAGATCGGCCGGATTCCGCTGCTCACCGCGGCCGAGGAGGTCGACCTCGCCCGGCGCGTGGAGGCCGGGCTGTTCGCCGAGGAGAAGCTGCGGCTCGCCGTCGACCTGGACAGCCGGCTCGCCCTGGACCTCGACCGGCTCGTCGTCATGGGCCGCCTGGCCAAGCGGCGCCTGATCGAGGCGAACCTGCGGCTCGTGGTGTCGGTGGCGAAGCGGTACGTCGGGCGCGGGCTGACCATGCTGGACCTGGTCCAGGAGGGGAACCTGGGGCTGATCCGGGCCGTGGAGAAGTTCGACTACGCCCGCGGCTACAAGTTCTCCACCTACGCCACCTGGTGGATCCGCCAGGCCATGTCCCGGGCGCTGGCCGACCAGGCGCGCACCATCCGCGTCCCCGTCCACGTCGTGGAACTCATCAACCGGGTCGTCCGCGTCCAGCGGCGCATGCTCCAGGAACGCGGCTACGAGCCGACCCCGCAGGACGTCGCCGCCCACCTGGACCTGGCCCCCGAGCGGGTCGGCGAGGTGCTGCGCCTCGCCCAGGAGCCGGTCTCCCTGCACGCCCCGGTCGGCGAGGAGGACGACGTCGCCCTCGGCGACCTCATAGAGGACGGCGACGCCGCCAGCCCCGTCGAGTCGGCCGCGTTCCTGCTGCTGCGCGAGCACCTGGACGCGGTGCTCTCCACCCTCGGCGAGCGCGAACGCAAGGTCGTCCAGCTCCGCTACGGCCTGGTCGACGGCCGCCCCCGCACGCTGGAGGAGATAGGCCGCATCTTCGGCGTGACCCGCGAGCGGATCCGCCAGATCGAGTCCAAGACCCTCAACAAGCTCCGCGACCACACCTTCGCGGACCAGCTGAGGGGCTATCTGGACTGAGCGGACACGAGCGGACGGACACCCTTGCTCCGTCCCTGACTCCGACCCCTACTCCACCTCCGCCACGGCCTGCGCGAACTGGGCCTGGTAGAGCCGCGCGTAGGCCCCGCCGGCCGCCAGCAGCCCGGCGTGCGCGCCCTGCTCGACGATGGACCCGTTCTCCATCACGAGGATCGTGTCCGCGTCCCGGACCGTCGACAGCCGGTGCGCGATCACGAACGACGTCCGCCCGTGCGCCAGCTTGGCCATCGCCTTCTGGATGAGCACCTCGGTACGGGTGTCCACGGACGACGTGGCCTCGTCGAGGACCAGGATCACCGGGTCGGACAGGAACGCCCGCGCGATGGTGACGAGCTGCTTCTCACCGGCGCTCACCCCCGTGCCCTCGTCGTCGATCACGGTGTCGTAGCCGTCGGGCAGCGTCCGCACGAACCGGTCGGCGTGCGCGGCCCGCGCGGCCTCCTCGATCTCCCCGCGGGTGACCTTCCGCGACGCCCCGTACGCGATGTTCTCCGCGATGGTGCCGCCGAACAGCCAGGTGTCCTGGAGCACCATGCCGATGCCGGCCCGCAGCTCGTCCCTGGACATCTTGGCGATGTCCACGCCGTCGAGGGTGATCCGGCCGCCGGAGACCTCGTAGAACCGCATCAGCAGATTGACGAGGGTGGTCTTCCCGGCGCCCGTGGGCCCGACGACGGCGACCGTGTGGCCCGGCTCCACCTTCAGCGACAGGTCCTCGATCAGCGGCTTCTCCGGGTCGTAGCGGAAGGAGACGTGCTCCAGCTCCACCCGCCCGCGCAGGTCCTCGGGCCGGGCGCCCGGGATCGGGTCCGCCGACTGCTCCTCGGCGTCCAGCAGCTCGAAGACCCGCTCCGCCGACGCCACACCCGACTGCACCAGGTTCGCCATCGACGCGACCTGCGTCAGCGGCATCGAGAACTGCCGGGAGTACTGGATGAAGGCCTGTACGTCACCGATGGACAGGGAGCCCGAGGCGACCCGCAGGCCGCCCACCACCGCGACGAGCACGTAGTTCAGGTTGGACACGAACATCATGAGCGGCTGCATGACCCCGCTGTTGAACTGCGCCTTGAACCCGGCCTCGTACAGCGCGTCGTTCTCCTCGGCGAACTGCTTCGCCGACTCCTCCTGGCGCCCGAACACCTTCACCAGGGCGTGTCCGGTGTACATCTCCTCGATGTGCGCGTTCAGCCGCCCCGTCGAGCGCCACTGCTGCACGAACTGCGGCTGCGACCGCTTGCCCACCCGCGTGGCCACCACGTACGACAGCGGCACCGTCACCAGCGCGACCAGCGCCAGGATCCAGGAGACGTAGAACATCATCGCCAGCACGCCGATGATGGTCAGCAGCGAGTTGATCAGCTGGCCCATGGACTGCTGCAGCGTCTGCTGGATGTTGTCGATGTCGTTCGTCGCCCGGCTCAGCACCTCGCCGCGCTGCCGCCTGTCGAAGTACGACAGCGGCAGCCGCGACAGCTTCGTCTGCACGTCCTCCCGCATCCGGAACATGGTCCGGTTGACCGCGCGGTTCACCAGCCGCGTGGCCACCGCCATCAGCAGCCCGGCCACGGCGAACACCGCCAGCGCGAGCAGCAGCACCTCACCCACCGCACCGAAGTCGATGCCCCGGCCCGGGGTGAAGTCCGTGCTGCGCAGCATGTCGGCGACATCGCCGTCGCCGCGCTCGCGCATGGAGTCCAGGACCTGTTCCTTCGTGGCCCCGGACGGCATGTCCCGCCCGACGATGCCCGCGAAGACCAGGTCGGTGGCCCTGCCGAGGATCTTCGGCCCGATCACACTGAGGCCGACGCTGACGACCAGGCACGCCAGCAGCGCGCAGAGGACCACCCGCTCCGGCCGGAACCGGGCGACGAGCCGCTTGCCCGACCCCTTGAAGTCCATCGAACGCTGGTCGGGACCGCCCCCGGCCATCATGCGACCCGCAGGTCCGGCCATCAGGCGGCCTCCGCTTCCGTCAGCTGGGAGAGCACGATCTCCCGGTAGGTCTCGTTGTCCGCCATCAGCTCCTGGTGCCGGCCCACGCCGACCACCCGCCCCTCGTCCAGCACGATGATCCGGTCCGCGTCCCGGATGGTCGCCACCCGCTGCGCCACGATCACCACGGTCGCCTCGGCCGTCTCCCGGCCCAGCTCGGCACGGAGCGCGGCGTCGGTGGCGTAGTCGAGGGCGGAGAACGAGTCGTCGAAGAGGTAGATCTCCGGGCGCTGGACCAGCGTCCGGGCGATGGCGAGACGCTGCCGCTGGCCACCCGACACGTTCGTGCCGCCCTGCGAGACCGGCGCGTCGAGCCCGCCCTCCAGCCGCTCCACGAACTCCCTGGCCTGCGCCACCCCCAGCGCGTGCCACAGCTCCTCGTCGGTGGCGTCCGGATTGCCGTAGCGCAGATTGGTGGCCACCGTGCCCGCGAACAGATACGGCTTCTGCGGCACCAGCCCCACGGTCCTGGCCAGTAGCTTCGGATCGACGGTCCGTACGTCCACCCCGTCGACCAGCACCTCGCCGTCCGTGGCGTCGAACAGCCGGGGGACCAGCCCGAGCAGCGTGGACTTGCCGCTGCCGGTGGAGCCGATGACGGCGGTCGTCTCGCCCGGCCGGGCCACCAGGTCGATGTGCCGGAGCACCGGCTCCTCGGCACCGGGGTAGCGGAAACCGGCCCCCCGGAGCTCCAGGTGCCCGTGCCGGCGCAGCTCGGTGACCGGCGCCACCGGCGGCACCACACTGCTCCCGGTCCCCAGGACCTCCTGGATGCGCTCGGCGCACACCTCCGCGCGCGGCACCATCATGAACATGAAGGTGGCCATCATCACGGACATGACGATCTGCATGAGGTAGGCGAGGAACGCGGTCAGATCGCCGATCTGCATCCCGCCGCTCTCGATCCGGTGGGCGCCGAACCACACCACCGCGACCGACGACACGTTCACCACCGTCATGACCACGGGGAACATCAGCGCGAGCAGATTGCCGGAACCCAGCGCCACCTCGGTCAGATCCGCGTTGGCCTTCCGGAAGCGCTGCTGCTCGTACTCGTCCCGCACGAAGGCGCGGATGACCCGGTTGCCGGTGATCTGCTCGCGCAGCACCCGGTTCACCGTGTCCAGCCGCTCCTGCATGGCCCGGAACAGCGGCCGCAGCCGCCGCACGATGAGGGTCACGCAGATCGCCAGCACCGGCACCACCGCGACGAGCACCCCGGACAGCGGCACGTCCAGACCGAGCGCCATCACGATGCCGCCGACGCACATGATGGGCGCCGACACCATCAGCGTGAAGGTCATCAGGGCCAGCATCTGGACCTGCTGCACGTCGTTCGTGGTCCGGGTGATCAGCGAGGGAGCGCCGAAGGTGCCGACCTCGCGCGCCGAGAAGGACTGCACCCGGTCGAAGACCGCGCCCCGCAGGTCCCGGCCGACCGCGGCCGCGGTCCGCGCGCCGTAGTAGACGGCACCGATGTTGCACACGACCTGGACCAGCGAGATGCCGATCATCAGGGCGCCGTAGCTCAGGATGTAACCGGAGTCCCCCTTCACGACCCCTTCGTCGATGATGCCCGCGTTCAGGGTCGGCAGGTAGAGGGAGGCGCAGGTCTGCAGGAACTGCAGCGCCACCAGCAGGGCGATGGGTTTTCGATAGGGCCTGAGACAGGTCCGCAGGAGTCGTATGAGCACGCTGGGTCTCTCGGAGTCGGCGACGGGGGCGGTTGGTTGCCCCTGGCCCCTATCGTCGGACACTCCACCCGCGTTACCTCAACCGATTAACCCAACGGCGCGCTACTTCCGGCCTTACGGGCGGCGCGGGTGCCGCTCCTCACGTGCGCAGCGCGCCCGGATGCGTCTGCTCCCGCACCGACACGAACTGCTGTCGCACCGCCTGCCCCACCGCCAGCTCCTCGCCCGGCTCCAGCACCTGTGCGACCGCGCCCTGCCAGACGGGGGGAGTGCGCGGGTCGAGCGTGCCCTGGGACACGCCCAGCGCCCAGGCCGCCTGCCGGGCGGAGCCGATCGCGGCGTAGTCCGCCGGCTGCGGTACGACGACCTGCGTCCCGAACAGCGCGGGCGCCGCCGCCTGCACGGCCGGCAGCTCGGCCGCCGCGCCCAGCAGGAAGACCCGCCGCACGTCCACGCCCCGGCCGCGCAGCACGTCGAGGGCGTCGGCGAGACCGCACAGCATGCCCTCGAACGCGGCCCGCGCCAGATGCTCCGGCTTCATCGACTCGCGCCGCAGGCCGGCCAGCGTGCCGGCGGTGTGCGGCAGGTTCGGTGTGCGCTCGCCCTCCAGGTAGGGCAGCAGCACCAGTCCGTGCGAGCCCGGCGTCGACTTCATCGCCAGCTCGGACAGGCTCTCCAGGTCCGGCACGCCGAGCAGCTCGGCGGCGCCCCGCAGGGTCCGTACGGCGTTCAGGGTGGTGACGACCGGCAGGTGCATGCCGGTGGCGTCCGCCAGGGCCGTGATCATGCCGGACTGGTCGACGAGCGGCTCGGTGTGCACGGCCATGACGGACCCGGAGGCGCCCAGCGACACCACCGCGTCGCCCAGTCCGATCCCCAGCCCGAAGGCGGCGGCCTGCGTCTCGCCGGTCCCGGCGGAGATCAGCAGACCCTCCGGCGTCGTACCGGCCGCGTCGGCCGGGCCGATCACCTCCGGCAGCATCACCTGATGCCCGAGCGCCATCTCGACCAGATCGGGCCGGTAGCCGTTGCTCGCCGCCGACCAGTAACCGGTCCCGGACGCTCCGCCCCGGTCGGTGGTCCTGCGGACCGGCCGCCCGAGCAACTGCCACACCAGCCAGTCGTGGGCCTGGAGCAGCACGGCGGTCCGTGCGGCCGCCTCGGGTTCGGTCCGGGCCAGCCAGCGCAGCTTGGTCACCGGCTGCGCGGCCTGCGGCACCGAGCCCACGGCCTGCGCCCACGCCTCACGCCCGCCGAGCGCGTCGATCAGGTCGGCCGCGGCCACCTGGGAGCGCTTGTCGCCGCCCACCATGGCCGGGCGCACGGTGTTGCCCTGCGAGTCCAGCGGCACGACCGAGTTCGCCTGCGCGGACACGCCGATGGCCTGCACCCCCTCCAGCAGGCCGCCGCCGGCGGCCTCCCCGAGGGACAGCAGCCAGGCCTGCGGATCGACGTCCGACGGACGGCCCCCGCCCTCGGGGCTCTCCACCGGATGCGGCGCGTAGCCCTGCCGCAGCACGGCGCCCGTGTCCGAATCGCAGACGACGATACGAGTGAAATCGGGCGAACTGTCCAACCCGGCGACTATCCCCATGCCCGAAATTCTGCCGCACCGTGAGCGATGTCCGTACCCGGTGGGGGCACGAGACCCGGCACAGGCACCCGTCTCAGGTGTTGCTGGTGCCCCAGTCGTCCGCTCCGCTGCCGTTCGTGTTGCGTTCGCGCAGGGAGCGGACCCGCTGGGTCACCGAATCGGGCATCCGGTCCCCGACCTTGTCGCTCACCGCGGTGTACGCCTTGTCCGCGAAGTGCCTGCCCTGTTGGGCCGCCGACTCGGCGGTGTTGCGTACGGCGGGGTTCTGCGCGACCTGACGGGCGGACTTCCGCAACTGCTCGTACCGCTCCCGACCGGCCTTCGTGCCCAGCACGTATCCCACCGCGAGTCCGACGACGAACGTGAGCCGGTAACGCATGGCGGCCACCCTTCCCTTGCCCTAGGTCCCCGGTGCCGGGGAGTACCGATTGGCGGAGCACCCCCCTGCTTGCGCTAATGTATGTGTCGCAGCGAGCGCGCGCCCCCTGGCGGATACCCAGGAGGAGGCGTTCGATGCAACGAGTCAATCCTCGGTAGCTCAATTGGCAGAGCAGCCGGCTGTTAACCGGCAGGTTACTGGTTCGAGTCCAGTCCGAGGAGCTCGGTCCTCCGTAGCTCAATTGGCAGAGCAGCCGGCTGTTAACCGGCAGGTTACTGGTTCGAGTCCAGTCGGGGGAGCACGGTGAACGAGGACCCCGCAGGGGGTCCTTTTTCATGTCCGGGAACCGCGCGGCACGCTGCGGAGTCCTCAAGGTCATGAAGGCGTCGCGGTAGCCGACCATCCGAGGCAGGAGATCGTATGAGCGGCTATGCTGCGGCAGACGGCGCGCACACGTGTACGCGACACGCCGCTATGGGGCGGTAGCTCAGCCGGTTAGAGCAGCGGACTCATAATCCGTCGGCCGTGGGTTCGAGTCCCACCCGCCCCACCGAGCGTCCCCAGGCAGAATCGTTCTGACCTGGGGAAACGTGGATTTCGCGGCGGTTTTCCGGGCGGTACTAGCCGCGCATCGTGCGGTACTGACCCGCTGTCACCCTGTTGCAGCGCACTTCAGGTGCGTCTGACCTGGTCCTTTACGGTAGGTGCCTGAGGGGGCGTCGTGGCGCGATCCCACGGCTGCTGGTCAGTTTGAGTCCGCTCGTCGCGGCGCGTTCTCCGGCAGTCGCTGGAGTCCGAAAGTCCTGGATGCTTGTGGTCAGCGTGTGGCCGAGGGCATCAGGCACTGGGATGAGTTGGGACGGACCGGACCGGCGGTCGCTTCGTCCGGCAAGGCGGCGGGGTGCCGGCGGGCCCATCGTCCCGGGCGCGTAGTCCGGCGCCGGGGAGCGCGCCGCACCTTCGGCGAGGTGGATGCGCTGGCGCGGTCCTCTCCGGGCGCGGGTTTCAGGCAGTGACGCGTGGTGTCCCCGCCTCAAGGGTGCCGTCGTGGGAGGTCCTGGTTCCTGGCGCGCAGGGGCTTCTCGGGACGCAGGTCCTCCGCCACTCCTACCGCGGTCTTCTCGTCGGTCACGAAGGAGAGCAGATAGATGTCCTCCTGCGGATTGATCTGCAGGCGCCCTTCACCTCCGTCGCACTCTCGGGCACCGCCACCTTCATGAACGCCGATGCCTCCGGGGCGCCCATGTCCTTTTCCCAGTGAGAGGTGCGCCCGTCCGTCGTCCGGTGGTCATCCCCGTCGGCACTCGAACAAGAGGTGAGCAGCAGGGCGGCCCCGAGGGCCGCGAGCAGCCGTGGCCGCAGGGCAGATCGGTTGTTCACCGGTTCTCCTCGTCGCCGCGCGAGACGTCCTCGCGGGACCCTTCGCGCCCAGGGGCCGCCGGTGTCACCCCGGGGGCTGAGCCACTGTTCAGATCCTGGGCGTAGGTGCTGCTGCCGCGCATGTTGAATTCCTGGGCGAATCCCACCTTGTGCAGGCGCCCCATGTCGTCGTCGGGAATGGTGAGGCCGCCGGGGAACGTCGTCGATTTTTCAGAGTCCCAGTTGTACCGGCCCCACACGTTGACCTGGTAGTCGAGTGAGGCCTGCGGCTTGCCGCCGTCGCCCGGAGTGACGGTGACCATGCCCGATACATTCTGCTGGTGCGACCCGACCGCGTGGAACCATTCGTCATCACCGAAGGACCGCCCGATCGCCTGGCTCTCCACGGGGACGACGACTGTCCCGTCGCCGCCGGCCTTCTCGAACTCTGCGAGAGCCTTCTGACGCCATGCTTCCTCGTTCTCGGCGATGTGAAGCGTGCCCACGTCGGTCCGGAACCCGGAATCGTCGTGCAGGAATGACGCCCTGGTCGGAGATGCGCATGCCGTCCTTGATCGCGTCGGTGCGCACGCCGCCCCCTGCCGCCGGGGCGAGTTGGTTCAGTCTCATCGAGTCCGTGTGCTGGGCGGCCACATCGTTCTTGATCTGCTGCCACTCGTCCCAGGCCATGGCCCCCGTCATTGTGATCGTTGCCAATAAACATACGGAACGGTATTGCTCAGGCGACAGCTGTTGCCTGGCCAAAAGCTCGCTGTGAGGGGCCTCGCGGTTTCCGGACAGGCTTCTGACCGTCTATTTCACGCGGCGATTCGCAACTTCTCGTACTCGGCGTGGACTTCGCGCGGAGGG
>NZ_JBIWEF010000014.1:0-188274 GCF_044762405.1 Streptomyces sp. NPDC097107
TACTGCAGGGGGGACCCTGTGGGAGAGTAGGACGCCGCCGAACAATCATTGCGAGGAAACCCCGCACCGGGAACGGTGCGGGGTTTTCTGCGTTTACGGTCGCGTTTACTGTCCTTGTATGCGCTACGACCTGGTTATCTTCGACAACGACGGCGTGCTCGTCGACAGCGAGCCGATCTCCAATCGGCTGCTGGCCGGCTACCTGACCGAGCTGGGCCACCCCACGTCATACGACGACTCCATCCGGGACTACATGGGTGCCGCGATGCACCGGGTTCATGACCTCGTCCTGGAGCGGACGGGCCGACGGCTGCCCGGGGACTTCGACGACGTCTTCCACGGGCGGGTGTTCGCCGCCTTCGAGCGGGACCTGGAGCCGGTGCCCGGAGCTTTCGGTGTGCTCGAGAAGCTCGCGGCGGACGGGGTGGCGTACTGCGTGGCCTCGTCCGGGAGTCATGAGCGAATCCGGGTGGGGCATCGGAAGACCGGGCTGGACCGGTGGTTCGACGACGGGCGGATCTTCAGTTCCCAGGACGTGGGGCGGGGAAAGCCGGCGCCGGATCTGTTCCTGCACACCGCCGAGCGGATGGGGGCCGCGCCGGAGCGGTGTGTCGTAGTCGAGGACAGCCCGCTCGGCGTCCGGGCGGCTGTCGCGGCCGGGATGGATGTGTACGGGTTCACCGCTATGACGCCGGCGGAGAAGCTCGCCGGGGCGACCCGGCTCTTCGGGGACATGGGGGAACTGGCCGATCTGCTGTTGCGCTGACAGAACTCAACAGAGCTGAGCCGAATTCACCTTTGGTTGGATCTACCCACGGGTAGGCGGGAGCCCTACGCTCGCCGCCATGACTGATGTGCTGCGGCGCGGCAGGGTCTCGTTGGCGTTCGGTTTCTTCGCTCAGGGCGTCGCGTTCGCTCTGCTCGTCACGCGCATCCCGGCCATCCAGGACCAGTACGGCGTCTCCGACGCGCTGCTGCCCGTCTTCCTGGCCGCCGTGCCGATCCTGGCCGGTGTGGGGAGTGTGGTGACCGGGCGCATGGTGCGGCGGGTGCGGCCGAGTCGGTTGCTGCGCTGGTCCCAGCCCGTGGTGCTGCTGGCGCTGCTCGGTGTCGGGGCGGGGGACCGGGTGGCGGTGCTGGCCGTCGCGCTGGCCGGATTCGGGCTCGCCGTGGGTGCGTTGGACGCGTCGATGAACATGCTCGGGGTGAGCCTGCAGCGGTCGTACGGGCGCAGCATCATGCTGGGGTTCCACGCGGCGTACAGCCTGGGCGGGATTCTGGGGGCCTCGCTGGCCTGGGCGGGGGCGCACTGGGATCTGGCGTTGTGGGTGTCGTATCTGCCGGTCGTGGCGGTGCTGGTGCCGGCCGCCCTGGTGGGGAGCCGGTGGTACGTCGACGGGACGGCCCATGGCGGGGAGCCCGGTGCGGAGGGGGCGCGGAAGGGGGACGGCGCGGGCGTCGGATTCAAGGTGCTGTTGCCGCTGTGTCTGGTGATGACGTTCGCGTACATCGGGGACTCGACCGTCTCCAACTGGAGCGCGAAGTACCTCCAGGACGTGCTGGGTAGTTCGGAGCAGCTGGCCACTGTGCCGTACAACGTGTACATGGTGACCACGCTGGTGGGGCGTGCCGTCGGGGACTTCGGGGTGCGGCGGTTCGGGGCCGTGGCGGTGGTGCGGGGCGGGGCGGTCGTCGCGGCGGGTGGGTTCGCCGTGGTGGCGGGAGCGCCGGGGGCCTGGGTGGGGATGCTCGGGTTCATGGGGCTGGGGCTGGGGTTGTGTGTGCTGGTGCCGCAGACGTTCGCGGCTGCGGGGCGGCTGGCTGCGGAGAGGGACGGCCGGCCCGGGGCGTCCGACGCGGCGGTGGCGCGGCTCAATGTCTTCAACTACGTCGGTTTTCTGATCGGTTCGCCGTTGGTGGGTGCGCTGGGGGATGCCTGGAGCTATCGCGGGGCCATGCTCGTACCGATGGTGTTGGTGCTGGTGACGGTCGTGTACGCCCGGTCGTTCGAGGCTCAACCTGACCGATACGGTGGCGGGCATGAGCGGCCGCGCACAGCTGATGTGGGACGAGGCAGTAACGGGCTATGACTTCGGCCCGGATCACCCGATGGATCCGGTCCGTCTCGCCCTGACGCGAGGACTGGTCGGGGCCCTGGGGCTCGACCGCGAGGTGGAGGTCGTCGCGGCGCGGCCGGCCGGGGAGTCGACGCTGCGGCTCGTCCACCGGCAGGACTACATCGACGCGGTGAGGGCGGCCTCCGTGGATCCGGGCTCGGCGGACGGGTCGTACGGGCTCGGGACGATCGATGATCCGGCCTTCGCGGGGATGCACGAGGTGTCCTCGCTGATCGCCGGGCAGTCGGTGGGGGCGGCGGAGGCGGTGTGGCGCGGTGACGCGCTGCACGCGGTGAACTTCGCGGGCGGGCTGCACCATGCGATGCCCGGCGCGGCTTCGGGCTTCTGCGTGTACAACGACGCGGCGCTGGCGATCGCGCGGCTGCTGGAGCTGGGAGCCGAGCGGGTCGCGTATGTGGATGTGGACGTGCATCACGGGGACGGGGTGCAGGCGGCGTTCTGGGAGGACCCGCGGGTTCTGACGGTCTCGCTGCACGAGCATCCGGCGACGTTGTTCCCGCAGACCGGGTGGCCGGAGGAGACCGGGGCGGACTGTGCGGAGGGGTCGGCGGTGAATGTCGCGTTGCCGGCGGGAACCGGGGACGCGGGGTGGCTGCGCGCGTTCCACGCGGTGGTGCCGGAGGTGATCGCGGACTTCCGGCCGCAGGTGCTGGTGACGCAGCACGGTGCGGACACGCACTTCGAGGATCCGCTCGCGCATCTGGCGGTGTCGTTGGATGCGCAGCGGGCGGTGCAGGTGGCGTGTCATGAGCTGGCGCACGAGTACGCCGGGGGCCGGTGGGTGGCGCTGGGGGGCGGGGGATACGCGGTGGTGGATGTGGTGCCGCGGTCGTGGACGCATCTGGTGGGGATCGCGGCGGGGCGGCCGGTGGAGCCGGAGACGGTGATCCCGGAGGGGTGGCGGCAGGAGGTGTTCGCGCGGACGCGGCAGCTCGGGCCGATGCGGATGACCGATGGGCGGTGGCCGGTGGGGTGGGCCTCCTGGGAGGCGGGGTACGACCCTGCCGATCGGTTGGACCAGGCGGTGGTGGCGGCTCGGCGGGCGGTGTTTCCGTTGCGGGGGCTTCTGGCGTGACGGTGGCTTCTGGCGTGACCGTGGCTTAGGGCGTGACCGCGGCTTCGGGAGCTCGCGTGGTGTTCGGTGCCGGGGTGCCGGGGTGCCGGGGTGCCGGGGTGCCGGGGTGCCGGGGTCTGCCCGTTGCCCGGCGTGAGGGTGCGCCGGGGGTGGGTTGACGTGGGCCGGCGCTGGCCGGGTGCCGCTGCGCCCACCCGTGCCGCCCCAGCGGCACGACTGCCCGCGGCTACGGCACGGCTGCCTGCGGCTACGGCACGGCTGCCCGCCCCTGCGGTGGATGCGACTGGCCGCAGCTCAGGGGCGAGGCGGGGACGTTACGCCGACCGTGGGGAGATTCGTGCGTTCCCCGGTGCGGGGTGGGAGGAACCGGCAGCATCGGGTTCGTGCTGACCCGTCGAGCTCTTCGGGCTCATCTTCTGGACGTTCGTCTTGCCGGGGTCGTGGCGACTTCCCGGGAGGTGAGTCTGCGGAGTTACCGGTTGTTCGCCGCACGGGACCCGCGGGTGCTGATCGGGATCGACCCGGCAGGGGGCTGGGGGCAGGGGGACCTGCTCGGGCTGATGGCGGAGAGGTGTGGGGTTTCGGCCGATCCGCGCGACACTTCGGGCCAGGATGTGATTGACCCCGATCGGACACTGGCCGCGCTGGATGCTTTCGCCGGCCGGCTCGCCGCGGTCGCTCAGCGTCGCGCCCCGGTCCTCCTCGGCACCGGGCACCCTCACCGACTGCTCGGCTTCTACGCCGCCTTGTCCGAGGCGTTGTCGGCGGCGGGATGTACTGTCCTCACCCCGGCGCAGGGTCGCTGTGTCGACATAACGACCCGGTTCGGTCTACGCACGTACAACCTCGACTACGTCCGGGGAGTCGCGTTGGTGCGGGAACCCGGCGCCGGGCGCGCCGGTGGTGAGCCCGGCGCACACACGCATTCGCCGCTCCCGGTTCGCACCGTGCTGGCCGCCGCGGCCGACGCCGGCGGGCCGCTTCCCGAGCTGGTGATCGGGGATCACGGCTGGGTCTGCGGAGCAGGTCAGCTGGGGTTCGAGGCCATCGGGCCGGCCGATACGGACGATCCCGCGCTCTTCGTCGGTGAGGCGGAGGGGTTCGTGTCCGTCGTCGTTCCAGTTGATGACGCCGTGCGGTCCGAGTACTACCGGCCGCTTACCCGCTACGTACTCAATCGGGCGTGTCTGTCACGGTAGGGAAGCGAAGGGTGCACCTCTTCCCCATTCGCATCACCCGCCCCTACATTGGGGAGTGAGCACGCAGCGACGAAGAGTCACCGGAAGGGGAAGCCGGTGGCCGTCGAGTGCGGAAGGTTCAGGTGTGTCATGGCTGCAGCTGGCGAGAGGCCTCTGAACGAGGTTCAGTTCCTTACCGTGGCGGAGGTCGCCTCGGTGATGCGCGTGTCCAAGATGACCGTGTACCGGTTGGTGCACAGCGGTCATCTGCCCGCGATCCGGGTGGGACGGTCGTTCCGCGTCCCGGAGCAAGCGGTTCACGAGTACCTTCGCGAGAGCTATGTGGGGGTGGAAACGGCCTGACGACCTCGATTACGACCTCAGCGCTCGGGCGGGTAGGCTAGCCCCTCGTAGGTCGTGTGGGCCCATGGCGCTCACCAACCGAGTGATGAGAAGTGAGCGAGGATAGTCGTGGGCTCTGTTATCAAGAAGCGGCGCAAGCGGATGGCCAAGAAGAAGCACCGCAAGCTGCTCAAGCGCACGCGCGTTCAGCGTCGCAACAAGAAGTAAGCGACGCTGCGCCGTCAGCGTGTCCTGTGGCCCTCCACCGCATCCGGTGGGGGGCCACAGTCGTATCCAGGGGGCCGGGGCGCCGACGACCGCGAATTCCCGTCACTTGCTGCATCCGGCGGTCATCACAGCGCAACACCGACCGGCTAAGTTGGCCGGCAGACGGGGAACGCGGCAGGCTACGGAGTAGGGCGGAAGGAAGGCGCTGATCTTGGGCAAGGTCGTGCTCGTGACCGGAGTGGCCCGTCAGCTGGGGGGCCGGTTCGTGCGGCGCATCCAGCGTGACCCGGACGTGGACCGGGTCGTCGGCGTGGACGCCGTCGCGCCGGAGCACCATCTGGGCGGCGCGGACTTCGTCCAGGCGGACATCCGGCAGTCGGCCATCGGGCGCATCCTCGCCGAGACGGGGGCCGACACGGTCGTCCACCTCGACGTCACGGGCACGCCGCTGGGCAGCGGCAGCCGTACGTCGGTCAAAGAGACCAACGTCATCGGCACGATGCAGCTGCTCGGTGCCTGCCAGAAGTCGCCGACCGTGCAGCGGCTCGTGGTGAAGTCCAGTACGAACGTCTACGGGTCCGCGCCGCGCGACCCGGCCGTCTGCACCGAGACCACCGCGCCCAAGTCGCTGCCGAGCGGCGGCTTCGCCAAGGACGCGGTCGAGGTCGAGGGGTACGTACGAGGGTTCGCGCGGCGTCGCCCGGACGTGGCGGTGACCGTACTGCGGTTCGCCAACATCCTCGGCCCGAGCGCGGACACGCCGCTCGCCTCGTACTTCGGGCTGCCGGTGCTGCCGACGGTGTTCGGCTACGACCCGCGGTTGCAGTTCGTACACGAGGACGACGTGATCGAGGTGTTGCGGATCTCCTCGCACGAGCCGCGGCGGTCCACGCTGAACAGCGGCACCTTCAACATCGCCGGCGACGGTGTCCTGCTGCTCTCCCAGTGCTCGCGCCGGCTGGGCCGCCCCACGGTGCCGCTGCTGCTGCCCGCGGTCACCTGGGCGGGCTCGCTCGTGCGTACGCTGGGAATGACGGACTTCTCCCCCGAGCAGATCCGGCTGCTCACCCACGGGCGGGCGGTGGACACCACGCAGATGCGTGAAACCCTGGGTTTCCGGCCGAAGTACACGACGGCCGGGGCGTTCGCGGACTTCGCGCGCGGTCGCGGTGCCGGGCTGCTGCCGCCCGAGGCCCTCGCGGGGGCCGTCGACCGGATCGCGGAGCTGTCCTTGCGGGGCAGCGGCCACCTCCCGACCCAGAGCGCCAACTGAGGAGCGCATCAACGATGGCGGACGCCAAGGTCATTCCGTTCGACGACGACCGGTCGCGGGGGAGCGGCCAGGACGCGGCCCAGCGACCGGCGCGGCGCCGCGGCGCGGGGAGCCGCCGCAAGGGCACGGCGGGCTCGGTGCCGGTACGTGAGGTGCAGCCCCTGCCGGTGCGGGGGGCCGCGCAGGATGATGTGCCGGTGTCACATGAGTCGCCCGAGTCGTCCGGGGCGCCCGAGCCGCGGGCACAGGACGCGGACGGTGGTCTGGAGCGGCGTATCGCGGGCGGTCTGGCGTTCCTGCGCCGCCGGCTCACCGGCGACTACGAGGTCGACGACTTCGGCTACGACGCCGAACTCACCGACCAGGTGCTGATGTCCCTGCTGCGGCCGGTGTACGAGAAGTACTTCCGAGTCGAGGTGAAGGGCGTGGAGAACATCCCGTCCGAGGGCGGCGCGCTGATCGTCGCCAACCACTCCGGGACGCTGCCGCTGGACGGGCTGATGATGCAGGTCGCGGTGCACGACCATCATCCGGCCGACCGGCACCTGCGCCTGCTGGCGGCGGACCTGGTGTTCGTGCTGCCGGTGGTCAACGAGCTGGCGCGCAAGCTCGGGCACACGCTGGCCTGTGCGGAGGACGCCGAACGGCTGCTCGGTCAGGGCGAGCTGGTCGGGGTGATGCCGGAGGGCTTCAAGGGCGTCGGCAAGCCGTTCGGCGAGCGCTACAAGCTCCAGCGTTTCGGGCGCGGCGGCTTCGTGTCCACGGCGCTGCGGCAGGGTGTGCCGATCGTTCCGTGCTCGATCGTCGGGGCGGAGGAGATCTACCCGATGGTGGGCAACGCCAAGACGGTGGCGCGGCTGCTGGGCTTTCCGTACTTCCCGCTGACGCCGACCTTTCCGTGGCTGGGGCCGCTGGGCGCGGTGCCGTTGCCGACGAAGTGGACGATCCAGTTCGGCGAGCCGATCCCGACGGACGGCTATCCGCCGGAGGCGGCCGAGGACCCGATGCTGATGTTCAACTTGACCGACCAGGTGAGGGAGCAGATTCAGCACACGCTCTACAAGCTGCTGGTGCAGCGGAGGTCGGTGTTCTTCTGACGTGCGTCGGTGCGTCGGTGCGTCGGTGGGGGTGCCCTCTGCGCGACGCAGGGGGCACCCCCACCGGCTCAGTCGGCGTCCTCGCCCTCGATGCCAAGGCCCGGCAGGAGGCCCGGCAGGAGGGGCGGGAGGGTGACGTCCGGCTCGTCAGGCAGGGTGTTGTCGCCCGTCGGCGGAGAGGCGGTGCCGGCGTCCTTCGGCGGGTCGAGCAGGCCGCCCGTGCCGCCGCCGAGCAGGCCGTCGTTCTCCTTGCCGGAGTCGGCCGACTCGCTGGGGCTGCCGCTGTCCGTGCGGCCGCGCTCGGACGTACCGTCGTCGCCGTCGCCGGGGGCCGGCGAGTGGCCGGAGCCCGGGGTGTCGGTGGTCGTCGACTCGGAGCCGCCCTGTCGGCCGCCGTCTCCGGTGCCGTGGTCCCGGGTGGGCGGCTGCGGCAGCATGGACTGCAGCGGTGCCACGTCGTTCTCTATGGCGTCGAAGACCGACGACACCTGCTCGCTGACGTCCCCGAGCTGCACGGGCAGGCGCTCGCGCAGTGCTCCCCAGGCCTCCCGGTGGGAGCGGGAGAAGGCGGAGAGGGCCTGCATGGGGGCCAGTGAGTCGGGGTCCCGGGCGTAGGCCGCGCTGAGTAGGCGATGGCCCTCGGACGCGTCGTGGCGCATGCCGGACAGGGCGCGGCGGACCTCGCCGAGGGACTCGTGGTCGAGGGGCCCGCTGCGGTCGCGTTCCATCAGCCGGCGTGCTTCGTTCAGCCGGGTCGACGCCAGGTCCAGATAGGCCCGGCCGCGCTCGTCGTCCCCTTCGGCGAGGCCGAGGCGGAAGTCCTCTATGCCGCGCTTGAGGCCGTAGAGCGAGTCGCCGGGAAGGGCGTCCGAACTGGCGGCGGCGACTCCGCCGAAGGCGCCGGCGGCCACGCTCACGCTCAGTCCGCCCGCGGTGAGGCCCTTGGCCAGCCGCGAGCGCGGCCGGAACCTCTTCAGCGGGGCCGCCCGGTGGGTGCCGCGCGCCCGGCGTTGCTCCGGGACCGAAGTGTCCGCCGCCCCGCCGCCCGCGGTGCCCTCTTGCAGCATGGCCTCGAACGCGGCCACCAGCTGGGCCCGCTGGACGACCTTGACCTCGGGATCCAGCTGTGGCCGGGGCAGCGTCTCCAGACCGGTGGCGAGGGTCAAGAGACGACCCTGCTCGGTCGGTTCCGCGGTGGCCCCGGCGGCTGCCGGTCCTCCGGACTGCTCGGTCGCCGCCCCGGGATCGGACTGCTCCTCCAGAGCCCGGGCGAAGGCGTTCGCCCGCCGGTGTGCCGATACGTTCGCGATCACTGGCGGCACCTCCTCTCGTCATGACGGTCGACTCCCCAGGGGGTCCTGAGGGTTGCACTCCCTGATCGGGACCACCCGATCGTGTGATCGGAGTCGGTCGGGGAGCGACCACAGGGAGCCTGCATCCCGCACAACGAGCGGCGCGGCACTTGGGTTACGGACGGTGGATGATCGGACCGCGGACCCAACCGACTTTCACCTACGGTGATTTGGGAAATGCGGAGGGTCGCTGCGGTGGGTGGGTGTGGGCGGGGTGCGTCGCGGTGCCTCGGGGCGCCCACGGTTCAGCGTGCGTCGTCCGGCAGCAGCCGGGCGAGGGTGCGTACGGCCCGGTACTGGAGCGTCTTGATGGCACCCTCGTTCTTGCCCATGACGCGCGCGGTCTCGGCGACCGAGAGGCCCTGGAGGAAGCGCAGGGTCACGCACTCCTGCTGCTGCGGGTTGAGCCGTCGCACGGCGTCCAGCAGGGCGGCGTTCGAGAGCGATTCGAGGACGGAGTCCTCGGGGGACCGCTCGACCTCGTTGGCGTCGAGCATCTCGCCGGTGGTGACCTCCAGCCGGAAGCGGCTGGACTTGAAGTGGTCGGCGACGAGGTTGCGGGCGATGGTCACCAGCCAGGCGCCGAAGTCGCGGCCCTGCCAGGTGAAGGTGCCGATGCGCCGCAGGGCCCGCAGGAAGGTCTCGCTGGTGAGGTCCTCGGCGGTCGCCTTCCCGCCGACGCGGTAGTAGATGTAGCGGTACACGGTGTCGCTGTACTGGTCGTAGAGCCGCCCGAAGGCGTCGGCCTCGCCGGCCTGGGCGCGTTCGACCAGGTCCATCATGCGGGCGCTGTCGCTGTCCGCGGCGGGGCGGCGGTGGGTGGTTGCGGCGGCGGTCCCGGACGAGGACGACCGCGCGCGTCTGCCGACGGCGGCGCTTCCGTCGGCCAGTGCGTAGCACGGGCCCACGGGGGCGGTGGCCGCGGCGAGGGCGGGGACGGCGTACGCGGTGGGGACGAAGCCGCGCAACAGGTCTTGGGCTGATTTGACCGTTGCGCGCAGCGTAGCCAGGCCCGAGGCGTCAACCCCGACGTGTGGGTACACGGGACTCCCAGAGGCAGAGCTTCCATCACGTGCAGTACGGAACCATTCACCCGTCGTAGCGAAGGTGGGGTACCGGAATGCGTCTGAGGAGAATAACGCTTCGTGCAGGCACTGCTACGCCCAGTTGCTCAAATCATCGATTACGTCGCTTCTCTGCCCGATTGACGCTCGATCGGATGCTGCAAAGTGATCAGTTAATGACCGGAACGGTTCGGATTCCTGGTGACTACAGAGCGTGTTGTGGTCGATGTGAGGAAAGTGGACTGGAGGGGGTGTCGCGCGGGTACGTCACACCGATTGGGTCAACGGCGGCGGCGGTGCAGTGCGATGGCCGCCGCGGTGCCGCCGGCCACCGCGCCGACGCCCGCGGCCGCGGGGATGCCGACCTTGGCCGCCTTGCGGCCGGTGCGGTAGTCGCGCAGGCGCCACTCCAGTTCGCGGGCGTGCTTGCGCAGCTTGGAGTCCGGGTTGATCGCGTAGGGGTGGCCGACCAGCGACAGCATCGGGATGTCGTTGTGGGAGTCGCTGTAGGCGGCGCAGCGGGTCAGGTCCAGGCACTCCGCCGTCGCCAGTGCGCGTACCGCCTCGGCCTTCGCGGGGCCGTGCAGCGGTTCGCCGACCAGCTTGCCCGTGTAGACGCCGCCGACCGACTCGGCCACCGTGCCCAGCGCGCCGGTCAGGCTCAGGCGGCGGGCGATCACCTGGGCGATCTCCACCGGGGCGGCCGTGACCAGCCAGACCTTCTGGCCCGCGTCCAGATGGGCCTGGGCGAGGGCGCGGGTGCCGGGCCAGATCCGCTCGGCCATGTACTCGTCGTAGATCTCCTCGCCGATCGACTTCAGCTCGGAGACGCGGTGGCCCTTGACGATCGACAGGGCGGAGTCGCGGGCGTCCTGCATGTGCTCCGGGTCCTCGAGCCCGGCCAGCCGGAAGTACGCCTGCTGCCACGCGAACCGGGCGAGGTCGCGGGTCTCGAAGAACTTCCGCTTGTACAGGCCCCGGCCGAAGTGGAAGATCGCGGCGCCCTGCATCACGGTGTTGTCGAGGTCGAAGAAGGCGGCCGCCCTGTCGTCGCCGTGGACCGGGAACTCCACTTCCGCGCCCGTGGCGGGGGCGGAAGTGTCCTGTGCGGACTGGGCGGATTTACGGGCTGCCTCCGCCGAGGCCTCGCCTGCCAACACGCTCCGCGCCGTGGCGGAGCGCCTACGGGGGGTGAGCCATCGAAGAGCGGCCATGCCCGTGAGCATAGCCAGTTTGTTCGGAGGCTTCGGAGTGGAGAGGTTCGCAGGCTGTGAACTCTGGGCGGCCGGGCCGTTAAAGAGGTGCCCGCGCGGGCGCGTCGGCCCCCCGGCCCGGCAGGCGGCCCGCCCGTCGCCGAGGGGCCGGCGTACGCCGCCGTGCGCGCGAGAATGGCCGGCATGAGTCCCCTCTTCCGCCGAAAGCCCCCGCAGACCCCGGGGGGCCCGCAGCCCGCGCAGTCTCATGAGCACTCCGAGAACCATCTCGTCACCCTCATCCGCAAACCCGGCTGTCATCTGTGTGATGACGCACAGCTCGTCGTCGAGAAGGTGTGTGCCGACCTCGGTGTCCCCTGGGAGGGGAAGGACATCACCCAGGACCGCCAACTCCA
Source organism: Streptomyces sp. NPDC097107 (assembly GCF_044762405.1). Classification (NCBI taxonomy): domain Bacteria; kingdom Bacillati; phylum Actinomycetota; class Actinomycetes; order Kitasatosporales; family Streptomycetaceae; genus Streptomyces; species Streptomyces sp. NPDC097107. The sequence goes on from NZ_JBIWEF010000014.1 coordinate 11,357, forward strand.
CGACGAGTACTGGGAACAGATCCCGGTCGTCCTCGTCGACGGCAGGCAGCACACCTTCTGGCGTGTGAACGAGGAACGCCTGCGTAAGGCACTGACCGAGCAGTCCAAGTAGTCCGGATGGTCGCTTAGGATCGATGGTGACTTGGTCTCGGGGGCGTTGATCGTGAGGAGCGTGTGCGGCTTTGCCCCCGATGGGAGAGGAGCGCGTGCGCGTATGCGCCGGTTCCCGGCTCGTGCGCCGGGCGCGCGTGAGCCCGGTCACGTTGGCCGGGCAAATCGGACACCATCTTTGTGCACGCGTTCACAAAGACATAGCCTGCATTCGACGGGGCGGTCATGTAGGGACGTATGACCGCCTACAGCCCCGCTCTACCCGCAGGAGCACCGTGGCAACTGGCCGAACACACCGACCGGCGACCCGCAGCCGAGGGATTCCCGAGGCCACCGTCGCCAGGCTTCCGCTGTACCTCCGCGCCCTCACCGCGCTCTCCGAGCGCTCGGTGCCCACGGTCTCCTCCGAGGAGCTGGCGGCCGCGGCCGGAGTCAACTCCGCGAAGCTGCGCAAGGACTTCTCCTACCTCGGCTCCTACGGGACCCGGGGTGTCGGCTACGACGTCGAGTATCTCGTCTACCAGATCTCCCGCGAGCTGGGGCTCACCCAGGACTGGCCGGTAGTGATCGTCGGTATCGGTAACCTCGGCGCCGCGCTCGCCAACTACGGCGGCTTCGCCTCCCGCGGGTTCCGCGTCGCGGCGCTGATCGACGCCGATCCGTCAATGGCCGGAAAGCCCGTCGCCGGTATCCCGGTGCAGCACACCGACGAGCTGGAGAAGATCATCCAGGACGACGGTGTCTCGATCGGTGTGATCGCGACCCCCGCCGGTGCCGCCCAGCAGGTCTGCGACCGGCTCGTGGCCGCCGGTGTCACCTCGATCCTCAACTTCGCGCCGACCGTGCTGAACGTCCCCGAGGGCGTCGACGTGCGCAAGGTCGACCTCTCCATCGAGCTGCAGATCCTCGCCTTCCACGAGCAGCGCAAGGCGGGCGAGGAGGCCGCGGCCGACGCCGGCGTCGTGCCGCCCGCCGTCGCCCGCAAGCAGCGCCCCGCCACCGACCAGGGACCCGACGGGGACGTGCCCGCCGTGATGCCGGCATGAGTCTCCTCGTCGTCGGACTGAGCCACCGCAGCGCGCCGGTCAGCGTGCTGGAGCGGGCGTCCCTGAGCGCGGACGCGCAGCTCAAGCTGTTGCAGGACACGGTCGCCGCCGAACCGGCCACCGAGGCCGCGGTCCTGGCCACCTGCAACCGCATCGAGCTGTACGCCGACGTGGACAAGTTCCACGCCGGTGTCGCCGAGCTGTCCACGCTGCTCGCCCAGCACAGCGGGGTCGGCCTGGATGAGCTCACTCCTCATCTTTATGTGCACTACGAGGACCGGGCCGTCCACCACCTCTTCTCGGTGGCCTGCGGGCTCGACTCGATGGTGGTGGGCGAGGGCCAGATCCTCGGCCAGATAAAGGACTCGCTGGCCCGGGCGCAGGACCTGCACTCCGCCGGCCGGCTCCTGAACGACCTGTTCCAGCAGGCGCTGCGCGTCGGCAAGCGGGCCCACTCCGAGACCGGCATCGATCGCGCCGGGCAGTCCCTGGTCACCTTCGGCCTGGAGCAGCTGTCCGCGGGAGCCGACGTCCAGCAGTGGGCGCGGGGCAAGAGGGCCCTGGTCATCGGCGCGGGCTCGATGTCCTCGCTGGCCGCCGCCACGCTGGCGCGGGCCGGGGTCGGCGAAATCGTCGTGGCCAACCGCACCTTCGAACGCGCCGAGCGGCTCGCGCAGATCCTGACGGAGGGCGACGACACGGACGTGCTGGCCCGCGCGGTACCGATGGACTCGGTGCCGCTCGAGCTGACACGTGCCGACGTGGCCGTCTCCTGCACCGGCGCGACCGGGATCGTCCTCACGGCCGACGCCGTGGCGGCCGCGGTGGAGCGCCGTACGGGGGTCCCCGCCGCCGAGTCCGGCGACGCGCCCTCCGAGGCGGGCGCCGCCGCCGGCGTCGTACGGGAGGCAGCCGAAACGCCTGTGCCGGGCGCCGGCACGGACGACAACTGCCCACTCGACCTGTCCTCCGTACCGACCGGCTTCTCCGTCATGGGGGAGGCCGCCGTGGCCGGCATGGACGCGGCGACGCTGGAGCAGCACGGGGCCTGGGCCGCGGGCGGCGCGGTCGCGGACCGGACGCGCGAGGCCGGACGGCCGGGCGCCGAGGCGGACGCCGAGCTGATCACCGCGCTCGCCGCGACGGCCGCGAGTGTCGGGCGCATCCCCGAGCGGCGACGGCCCGAGCCGGTCGCCGAGGTGCCGCGCCCGCAGCCCGTGCTCTTCCTCCTCGACCTCGCCATGCCGCGGGACATCGACGCCGCCGTGCACCGGCTGTCCGGGGTGCGGCTGGTGGACATCGAGTCGCTCGCCGACGCCTCCGCGGACGCACCCATGGCGGCCGACGTCGACATGGTCCGCCGCATCGTGGCCGACGAGGTCGCCGCGTTCGGGGCGGCCCTGCGGGCCGCGCACATCACGCCCACCGTGGTCGCGCTGCGCAGCATGGCCGCCGACGTCGTGGCGGGCGAGATCGCCCGGCTGGAGGGGCGGCTGCCGGGCCTCGACGACAAACACCGCGCCGAGATCACCCAGACCGTCAAGCGTGTGGTCGACAAGCTGCTGCACGCACCGACGGTACGGGTCAAGCAACTCGCCGCCGAGCCCGGCGGTGCCGGGTACGCGGACGCGTTGCGCACCCTGTTCGACCTCGACCCCGAGACGGTGGCCTCCGTCTCCCGCGCCGAGAACAGCACTGAGAAGAACCGAGGGCCGGCATGACTGAGAAGGCACTGAGGCTGGGGACCAGGCGAAGTAAGCTCGCCATGGCCCAGTCCGGGCAGGTGGCGGACGCCGTGAGCCAGGTGACCGGTCGGCCCGTTGAGCTGGTCGAGATCACCACGTACGGGGATGTCTCCCGCGAGGCGCTCGCGCAGATCGGCGGCACGGGCGTGTTCGTGGCCGCGCTGCGCGACGCGCTGCTGCGGGGTGAGGTGGACTTCGCGGTTCACTCGCTCAAGGACCTCCCCACCGCGCAGCACGAGGGCCTGGTGGTGGCCGCCGTTCCGGAGCGCGAGGACCCGCGGGACGTGGTCGTCGCCCGGGACGCGCGCAAGCTCACCGACCTGCCCCGCGGGGCGCGGATAGGTACGGGCGCGCCGCGGCGCATGGCGCAGCTGAACGCGTACGCCCGCACCCACGGGATGGAGATCGAGACGGTCCCGATCCGGGGCAACGTCGACACCCGCATCGGGTACGTCCGCAGCGGCGAGCTCGACGCGGTCGTGCTGGCCGCCGCCGGGCTGAACCGGGTGGGCCGCATCGACGAGGTGACCGACTTCCTGTCGGTCGACACGGTTCTGCCCGCCCCCGGCCAGGGGGCACTGGCGATCGAATGCACCGCGGACAACACGGAGCTGATCGCCGCGCTCGCCGAACTCGACGACCCGTTCACGCGGGTCGCCGTGACGGCCGAGCGGTCACTGCTCGCCGCCCTGGAGGCCGGCTGCAGCGCCCCGGTGGGCGCGCTGGCCGACCTCCTGGCCGACGGGCAGATTGTCAAGGAGATGCGCCTGCGCGGCGTCGTCGGCACGACCGACGGCTCGACGCTGGTGCAGCTGTCCACCACCGGTCCCGTGCCTGAAACGCACGAGGCGGCACTGGCACTCGGTCGCGAACTCGCCACCGAGATGCTCGCCCAGGGCGCGGCCGGTCTGATGGGGGAGCGAGCACAGTGAGCCCCACCACCTTTCCCGCCGGTCCGGAACAAGGGCACGTCACCTTCCTGGGTGCCGGACCCGGAGATCCGGGACTGCTGACTCTGCGCGCCGTGGAGGCGCTGTCACACGCGGACGTCCTCGTCGCCGAGCACGAGGTGCTCGACGTCGTACGCACGCACGCGAGGCAGGGCGTGTCGGAAGTGCACACGGACACCGATCCCTCGGATCCGGGCACAAGCACGCCCCAGCTGAAGGTAGTTGACAGCGCGTCAACGACCTCGGGCGTCCCCGCCGTGCGGGATGCCGCACATCTTGTCATGGAGGCCGCGCGGGGCGGCAGGCGGGTCGTGCGTGCGGTGACCGGGGATCCCGGGCTCGACACGTACGCCGCCGAGGAGATGCTGGCGTGCGCCGCGGCCGGGGTGCCCTTCGAGGTCGTCCCCGGTATCGCGAACGCCGTCGGCGTGCCGGCGTACGCCGGTGTGCCGCTGCGGGACGCCGAGGGTGCCGACGTGCGGTTCGTGGACGCCCGTACGGCGTCGGACCGCTGCTGGACCGAGGTCGGTGCCTCCGACGGGACGGTCGTCGTGTCGACGACGCTCGACTCGGTGGCCGCGGCCGCCGGTGAGCTGGTCTCGGCGGGCCGCAAGCCGGACACCCCGATGACGGTGACGATCGCCGGTACGACGACCCGGCAGCGCACCTGGTCCGCCACCCTCGGCACGGTCGCGCAGACGCTGAAGCAGGCGAAGGTGCTGCCGTCCCCGGACGGTGGCCGGCCGGTGATAGCCGTGGTCGGCGAGCGTTCCGCCTCCGCCCGGCGCGAGAAGCTGTCGTGGTTCGAGTCCAAGCCGCTGTTCGGCTGGAAGGTTCTCGTGCCGCGCACGAAGGAGCAGGCGGCGTCGCTCTCCGACCAGCTGCGCTCGTACGGCGCCGTGCCGAGCGAGGTCCCGACCATCGCCGTCGAGCCGCCGCGCACGCCCCAGCAGATGGAGCGGGCGGTCAAGGGCCTGGTGACGGGCCGCTACGAGTGGATCGCGTTCACGTCGGTCAACGCGGTGAAGGCGGTCCGGGAGAAGTTCGAGGAGTACGGGCTGGACGCCCGTGCCTTCGCGGGCATCAAGGTCGCCGCGGTGGGCGAGCAGACGGCGAAGGCCCTCATCGCCTTCGGCGTGAAGCCGGACCTGGTGCCGAGCGGTGAGCAGTCGGCCGCCGGTCTGCTGGAGGACTGGCCGCCGTACGACCCGGTCTTCGACCCGATCGACCGTGTCTTCCTGCCGCGCGCCGACATCGCGACCGAGACGCTGGTCGCCGGTCTGATCGAGCTGGGCTGGGAGGTCGACGACGTCACCGCCTACCGGACGGTGCGCGCCTCGCCGCCGCCGGCCACGACGCGGGAGGCCATCAAGGGCGGTGGCTTCGACGCGGTGCTGTTCACGTCGTCGTCCACGGTGCGGAACCTGGTCGGCATCGCCGGCAAGCCGCACAACGTGACGGTGATCGCGTGCATCGGCCCGGCGACCGCCAAGACGGCCGAGGAGCACGGTCTGCGGGTGGACGTCATGGCTCCCGAGCCGTCCGTCCACAAGCTGGCGGAGGCCCTGGCCGACTTCGGCCTGCGGCGCCGCGCGTCGGCCCTGGAGGCCGGGGACCCGGTGACGCGGCCGAGCGAGCGGCGGCCGGGGGCGCGGCGGCGTCGGTCCTCCACGTGAGGTGAGGCGAGGTGAGGTGAGGCGGGGCGTTCCTTCGGGGGCGCCCCGCCTCGCTGTCGCTACCCGCCGGTCCCGGAGCGTGACTACGGGCGTCCCGTCGGCCGGCGCACCTCGCTCAGCCCCATCGGTGGGGCGGGCGGCAGCGGGGCCGGGCGGCCGGGGGGCGGTGGCCGGAAGGCCTGGAAGAGGTAGGTGAGCAGGCGGCGCGAGGCGGCCAGGGCGGTTTCGCGGGGTTGGCCGGCGAGGCCGGTGACGGCCAGGAGGAGGAGCGCGATGTCCGCGGGATCGAAGTCCTCGCGGAGCTGTCCGGCCTCGCGGGCGCGTCGGACCAGGCGGGCCAGGCCTTCCTCGGCGCAGGCGCGTTCCTCGTCGTAGTCGAGAGCTTCGGGGAAGCGGGCCATGAGTACGGTCTCGAAGCCGCGGTCGGTCACCAGCGTGGTGCACACCTTCTCGAGGAGCGTGTACAGGCCGTGCCCCGGGTCGGGGTCGGCGAGGGCCTCGTCGAGAGCGGACGCGCACAGTGAGAGCTGTTCGGTGAAGGCGGCGGTGACGAGCGCGGAGCGGGTCGGGAAGCGCCGGTAGAGGGTGGCGACGCCGACGCCGGCTCGGCGGGCGACGGCGCTCATGGGGGCGTCGACGCCCTGGGCCGCGAACGTCTCGCGGGCGGCCTCCAGGACGCGTTCGCGGTTGCGGCGGGCGTCGGCGCGCAGGTCCCGATCCGCCGGAGGGCCTCCGGCGGTGTGCTCGGGGGGTTTGTGAGAGGTCTGATCAGGCATGTTTCTCACTTCCGGCGAAGTGGAGGATGTCGTCCACTTACGGGTCCAGGATGAGCGTAGCAGCGGGTTCGAGCGGTGCCCGCGCTCCCCGAACGCGATATGGGACAAGACATGAGCGAGATGAACGCGGTCCTCTTCGACCGTTTCGGCCCCCCGGACGTCCTCTACGTCGGCAGGCGGCCCGTACCCGTCATCAGTCCCGAGCAGGTGCTGGTGCGGGTGCACGCCGCCGGTGTCAACGGCGGCGACCTGCTCGACCGGACCGGGAAGGTGCGCCTGGTGACCGGCCGCGCCTTCCCCAAGGCGAGCGGCATCGACTTCGCGGGAGAGGTGACCGAGGTCGGGTCCTCGGTCGCCGGGGTGCGTGCGGGGGACCGGGTGTGGGGGCTGCTGGGGCGCGGGACCGGCAGCATGGCCGAGTACGTCGCCGTAAGCGCTCGCCAGATCGCGCCCGCGCCGGAGAACCTCACCCCGGAGCAGGCCGTTTCGCTGCTCGCGGGCGGAACCACGGCGGTGACCGCCCTGCGCGACAAGGCTGCCCTCCAGCCCGGTGAGCGGCTCCTGGTGCGCGGCGGCAGCGGGGGCGTGGGCAGCGTCACCGTCCAGATCGGCCGGCTCTTCGGTGCGCACGTCGCCGCTCTCGCGGGCGGGAGGAACCTCGACTTCGTGCGCGGCCTGGGCGCCGACGAGGCGCTGGACCACCGGGCGACTCCGCTCTCCGGGCTCGGCCGCTTCGACGTCATCGTGGACACGGTCGGCACCGAGCAGTCCCGGGTCCGCCGGCTGCTGGCTCCGGGCGGGCGCATGGTGGCCGTCAGTATCGACTTCGACCGGCCCCTGGCCGGCCTCGGCACGGTCCTCGCCTCCACCGTGCACGGCAGGGGACGCATCCGGGCCTTCAGCGGCAACCCCGACACAGCGCTGCTGAGCGAGGTCACCCGCTACGCGGAGCGCGGCGACATCGTCCCCGTCGTGGACACGGCCCACCCTCTCGACCGTGTCGCCGACGCGCACCGGGCCCTGGAGGCCGGTGGGGTCCGCGGCAAGCACGTGGTCCGGGTCGGCGCCGCGGTGCGTTGACAGGCGGCGGGAGGGTGCGTGTAATGAGGGCGGTGCCGCGTGGCGCCGGTCAAAGAGCAGTGGGCCGGCCGGCGATCGGGCGAGCGCCCTCACTCAAGGGGTACGTGATGAGTTCCTGCTCCGCGCCCTGACACGACGTAGCGCGTTCGCACGTCGTCGTCCTTCTCGCTTCGCCCTTTCCGGCACCGTGCCGCGCGCCGCGGCCTGCCGTCATGGAGACACAGAACCGTATGCCCACGTCTTTTCAGCCTTCCCGGCCTTCTGAGCTTTCCGAGCCGGCCCAGTCCTTCCAGCAGTCCGTCATCGGCGAGTTCCGCGCCAACGGGGGAAAGGTCGGCGGCCCCTTCGAGGGCGAGGACCTGCTCCTGCTGACGACCACCGGCGCCCGGTCGGGAGCCGCGCGGACCACGCCCCTCGGTTACGTCCGGCACGGGGACTCCCTCCTCGTCGTCGGGTCCAACCTCGGTGGTCCGCGGCATCCCGGCTGGTACCACAACCTGCTCGCCCGTCCCCTGGTCGAGGTGGAGATCGGCACCCAGGCCTTCCAGGCGCTCGCCGTGCCCGCCGAGGGCGCCCGGCGCGAGGAGTTGTTCGCGCACGTAGTGCGGGTGGCGCCCGGCTACGGCGACTACCAGGCCGGGACCGACCGGCTGCTGCCGGTCGTGGTGCTGGAGCGCGCCGAGCCCGACGACTGGGAGGGGCCCGGCGAGGTCCGCACCCTCGCCGACAAGGTCATGGAGGTCCACACCTGGCTGCGCGGCCAGTTGCGTCAGGTGCGGGCGGAGACCGACGCTCATTTCGCGTCACGGGACGCGCACCGGGGTGCCGGTGAGGCGCCGGTGCCGGGGCTCGGGTTGCAGATCCGGCAGCGGTGCCTGGCGTTCTGCCAGGCGCTGGAGTTCCATCACGACAGTGAGGACGGGCACTTGTTCCCGGGCATCGCCCGCCACCACCCCCACCTCACCGACGTCTTCGACCGGCTCGACGCCGAACACCGCACGGTCGCCCGCATCCAGGGCGACCTGGCGAACCTGCTGGCCGGCATAGCCATCGCCGACCCGCAGCGCTTCCGCACGGAACTGGCGGCGATGTCCGCGGAGCTGAACGCACACCTCGACTACGAGGAGGACGCGCTGATCCCTTTGCTGGCCGACGTGCCGTGGCCGCCGGTCATGCCCTGACCCGGACCGTCCGGGCCCTCGCGGTGGCTGTCGGCTTCAGGACAGGGGCCGCGTGGGCCGACTTCCCGTCGGCAAAGGCACGGGTGGGGCGGGCGTAGCGTAGGAGGTATGTCGACGTACGGATCCTTTCCCGGCACCCGGCCCCGGCGGCTGCGGACCACTCCCGTCATGCGTCGGATGGTCGCCGAGACCCGGCTGCACCCCGCCGACCTCATCCTCCCCGCCTTCGTACGCGAGGGCGTCAGCGAGCCGGTGCCGATCGCGGCGATGCCCGGGGTCGTGCAGCACACCCGGGACACGCTGAAGAAGGCCGCCGCGGAGGCGGTGGAGGCGGGGGTCTCCGGGATCATGCTCTTCGGGGTGCCGGAGGACGAGAAGAAGGACGCGGCCGGGACGGCGGGGACCGACCCGGACGGGATCCTGCAGGTCGCGCTGCGGGACGTGCGGGCCGAGGTCGGGGACGAACTGCTCGTCATGTCCGACCTGTGCCTCGACGAGTTCACCGACCACGGGCACTGCGGGGTGCTGGACGCTCAGGGGCGGGTCGACAACGACGCCACCCTTGAGCGGTACGCCGAGATGGCGCAGGTGCAGGCCGACGCGGGTGCCCATGTGGTGGGACCCAGCGGGATGATGGACGGTCAGGTCGGGGTCGTCCGTGACGCCCTCGACCAGATCGGGCGCGAGGACGTCGCGATCCTCGCCTACACCGTCAAGTACGCGTCCGCCTTCTACGGGCCCTTCCGGGAGGCCGTCGGGTCCTCGCTCAAGGGGGACCGGAAGACCTACCAGCAGGACGCCGCCAATGTGCGGGACGCGATGCGGGAGCTGGCCCTCGACCTGGAGGAGGGCGCCGACATGGTGATGGTCAAGCCGGCCGGCCCCTACCTCGACATCCTCGCCAGGGTCGCCGAGGCCGTGGACGTGCCCGTCGCCGCCTACCAGATCTCCGGCGAGTACTCGATGATCGAGGCCGCCGCCGAGAAGGGCTGGATCGACCGCGACCGGGCCATCCTGGAGGCGCTCACCGGCATCAAGCGGGCCGGCGCGCGCAACATCCTGACCTACTGGGCCACCGAGGTCGCTCGCACGCTGCGCTGAGCGGCGACCTCGCCCGGTGCTTCGTGCAGGGGGTGCGTGGCGTGTGGGCACCCCTTCAGCGGCCGAGGGCGCCGTCCATGCTGGTCTGCCAGTAGGTGACCGTCGGCCGGCCCGGGTGAAGGCGGCCGGGGGCGAGGGGTCAGAGCCGCTCGGGCGTCCGGATGCCCAGCAGGGCCATGCCCCGGTGCAGGGTGCGGGCCGTGACGTCGGACAGGAACAGGCGGTTCTCCGCCACGTCCCGCGGCGGCGCCGGCTTGATCACCGGGCACTTGTCGTAGAACGACGTGAACAGGGACGCCAGCTGGTAGAGGTACGCCGTCAGCTTGTGCGGGGCGTACTCGCGGCCCGCCTCCGCCACCGTCTCCGCGAAGGCGTCGAGGTGCAGGCCGAGGGCGCGCTCCGCCTCGTGCAGCTCCAGCTCCGGGTGGGCCCCGGGGCGTACGTCGCCGGCCTTGCGCAGGATCGACTGGATCCGGGCGTAGGCGTACTGGAGGTAGACGGACGTGTCGCCGTTCAGCGAGACCATCTGGTCCAGGTCGAACTTGTAGTCCCGGTTCGCCGACGTCGACAGGTCCGCGTACTTCACCGCGCCGATGCCCACCTGGGTACCCCGCTCGGCGATCTCCTGCTCGGACAGGTCCTGCGCCTTCTCCCGGACGACGGCGGACGCGCGGTCGATCGCCTCGTCGAGGAGGTCGACCAGGCGGACCGTCTCACCCGCACGGGTCTTGAACGGCTTGCCGTCCTTGCCGAGGACCGTGCCGAAGGCCAGCTGCTGCGCCGTCACGTCCTCGTTCAGCCAGCCGGCCCGGCGGGCGGTCTCGAAGACCATCTTGAAGTGCAGGGACTGGCGGGCGTCGACCACGTACAGCAGCGTGTCCGCCTTCAGGTTGAAGACGCGGTCGCGGATCGCGGAGAGGTCGGTGGCCGCGTAGCCGTAGCCGCCGTCCGACTTCTGCACGATCAGCGGGACCTGGTTGCCGTCCGGGCCCTTCACGTCTTCGAAGAAGACGCACAACGCGCCCTCGGAACGGACGGCGACGCCCGACTCCTCGAGCATCCGGCAGGTCTCGGCCAGCATGTCGTTGTAGCCGGACTCGCCGACGATGTCGGCGTCGCGGATCTGCATGTCCAGCTTCTCGAAGACGGAGAAGAAGTAGATCTTCGACTCGTCGACGAACTTCTGCCACGCGGCGAGCGTCTTCGGGTCCCCGGCCTGGAGGTCGACCACCCGGCGCCGGGCCCGCGTCCTGAACTCCTCGTCGGAGTCGAAGTGCCTGCGCGCGGCCTTGTAGAGGCGGTCGAGGTTGGACATCGCCTCCTCGCCGCTCACCTCGCCGGCCTCGTGGTCCAGCTCGTGCGGGTGCTCCTCCAGGTACTGGATGAGCATGCCGAACTGGGTGCCCCAGTCGCCGATGTGGTGCCGGCGCACGACGCTCTCGCCGGTGAACTCCAGCAGCTGTGCGACCGAGTCGCCGATCACCGCGGAGCGCAGGTGGCCGACGTGCATCTCCTTCGCCACGTTCGGCTGGGCGTAGTCGATCACCGTCGTGCCGGGGTGCTCGGCGGGCGGGACGCCGAGGCGGCCGGTGTCGTCCGCGTACCGCGCGGCGAGGTTCCCGGTGATCGCCCGGTCGCCGATCGTGATGTTCAGGAAGCCGGGCCCGGAGACCTCGACGTCCTTGATCAGATCGCCGGTGACGATGTGCGAGACGACCTCGGTCGCCAGCTCCCGCGGGTTCGCCTTCGCCTTCTTGGCCAGGGCGAGGATGCCGTTGGCCTGGTAGTCCGCCCGGTCGCTGCGTCGCAGCAGCGGGTCCGCGGGTGCCTCCGGCCGGGCGGCGGAGAGGGCGGACGTCAGCTGCTGGTTGACGAGATCGGTGAGCGACGCGACCGAGGCCATAGGAGTGGGTGCCGTTCTCCTCGTGGGTTCAGATAGACCTGGTCAGTATCCCACGGGTGGGGAAGCGGTTTTCGGCTGCGGGCCGGTGGGGGGCTGGTCGCGCCCACGCGGCGGAGCCGCGGACCGGCACGGCCCCGCGCCCCTCCGGGGCGCTGGTGAAAAGCGGTTTTCGCGGATGCGGGCCGGGCTGGGAGAATGGAGCGGTCAGCCGTGCGACCGTCCGGCTGCTCAGCAGAACTTTCAGGGAAGAGGACGTGCCGATCGTGGCTCAGAGCACAGAGACCACCGACTGGGTCTCCCGTTTCGCGGACGAGGTCATCGCCGAGTCGGAGCGCCGTGCCCCGGGCAAACCCGTCGTCGTCGCGTCCGGACTCTCCCCGTCCGGTCCCATCCACCTGGGCAACCTGCGCGAGGTCATGACCCCGCACCTGGTCGCCGACGAGGTCCGCCGCCGGGGCCACCAGGTGCGGCACCTCATCTCCTGGGACGACTACGACCGCTACCGCAAGGTGCCGGCCGGCATTTCCGGGGTCGACGAGTCGTGGGCCGAGCACATCGGCAAGCCCCTCACCTCCGTCCCGGCCCCGAAGGGCTCTCCGCACCCGAACTGGGCCGAGCACTTCAAGGCCGCGATGACCGCCTCGCTCGCCGAGATGGGCGTGGAGTTCGACGGGATCAGCCAGACCGCGCAGTACACCTCCGGTGTCTACCGCGAGCAGATCCTGCACGCCATGAGGCACCGGCGGGACATCGACGCGATCCTCGGCCAGTACCGGACCAAGCCGAAGACGGCCGGCAAGAAGTCGCAGAAGCCCGTCGACGAGGCCGAGCTGGAGGCCGCCGAGGGTTCCGGCGCCGCCGCCGAGGACGACGGCTCGGGCTCGGCCGCCGGATACTTCCCGTACAAGCCGTACTGCGGCAACTGCGAGAAGGACCTCACCACGGTCACCTCGTACGACGACGACTCGACCGAGCTGACCTACGCCTGCACCGAGTGCGGCTTCTCCGAGACGGTCCGGCTCAGCGAGTTCAACCGCGGCAAGCTGGTCTGGAAGGTCGACTGGCCGATGCGCTGGGCCTACGAGGGCGTGATCTTCGAGCCGAGCGGTGTCGACCACTCGTCTCCCGGCTCCTCGTTCCAGGTCGGCGGGCAGATCGTCGGCATCTTCGGCGGCGAGCAGCCGATCGGGCCGATGTACGCCTTCGTCGGCATCAGCGGCATGGCCAAGATGTCCTCGTCCAAGGGCGGGGTGCCCACCCCGGCCGACGCGCTCCAGATCATGGAGCCGCAGCTCCTGCGCTGGCTGTACGCCCGCCGCCGGCCCAACCAGTCCTTCAAGATCGCCTTCGACCAGGAGATCCAGCGGCTCTACGACGAGTGGGACCGCCTCGACGCCAAGGTCGCCGACGGCAGCGCCCTGCCCGCCGACGTCGCCGCCCACTCGCGCGCCGTCCGCACGGCCGCCGGCGAGCTGCCGAGGACGCCCAGGCCGCTGCCGTACCGCACGCTCGCCTCGGTGGCCGACATCACCGCCGGACACGAGGACCAGGCGTTGCGCATCCTCAGCGAGCTGGACCCGGCCGACCCGCTGGGCGGGCTCGAAGAGGCCCGGCCGCGGTACGACAAGGCCGAGGCGTGGATCAACACCCACGTCCCCGCCGACCAGCGGACCATCGTGCGCGCCGAACCGGACGCCGACCTGCTGAAGTCCCTCGACGAACAGGGCCGGGCCTCGCTGCGGCTGCTGCTCGACGGGCTCGCCGACCACTGGTCCCTGGACGGGCTCACCCACCTCGTCTACGGCGTGCCCAAGGTCCAGGCCGGCTTCCCCGCCGACGCCACGCCCAAGGAACTGCCGCCGGAGATCAAGACCGCCCAGCGGTCCTTCTTCGCGCTGCTCTACCACCTGCTCGTCGGCCGCGACACCGGCCCGCGCCTGCCCACGCTGCTGCTGGCGGTGGGGCAGGAGCGGGTGCGGGGCCTGCTCGGCGAGTAGGCCCGGACCGGACCGTGCCGACGCGGCGACGGGGGCGCCCGGCTTCGGCCGGGCGCCCCCGTCGCCATGCGGAGGAAGGGATGCGGCGGGGCGGTGTCACGGTGACGGCGCGCCGGTCGCCCATCCCGAGCCCACCGCGGCCAGCGCCGGCAGCAGGAGGAGCGCCAGGCCCATCAACCGGGGGAACCGCCCCCGGTCCCGTTCCACCTCGCGTGCCGTGAACGCCTTGCGCTGCGCGGCATCCGTCCGCTTCGTGGACAACGGGGTCAGCGAACCCAGCAGTACCAGCACCGCTTCCGGCCACCGCAGACGCGCGTCGCCGTGCACCGGGAGCGTCCACGACGAGACCCAGCCCCGGAACGGCAGCAGCGCCACGACCGTCCCCCACACGAACCCGGTGCAGGCGGCGAACGCGGCCGTCCACGAGGCCTGGGCGCCGAACCGGAGGAGCAGCGCCAGCACCGCGAGTACCGGCAGGGTGACCGCCGCCACCCACCGCTCCCGCCGCTGCGGCAGCCACCGCATCAACACGCAGGTGAGCACGAGATCGGACACAAAGAGGGCGAACACCCAGAGGGGCAGAACCACCGCGGGCTCCTCAGCTGTCGAAAGGGTCCGTCATCGCTCAGCCGATGAGGAAGGCCACCAGGACGGCCGCGGCGACGAAGGCGAGCAGGAAGACGGCGAGTTGCCTCTTCGTCACCTCGTCCGCGGACTCGCCCGCACGGTACAGAGCCATCTGCCGCGCCAGGTACCTGCCGTACACGAGCCGCAGGATCACCAGGACGAGGGCGACCAGGGTGAACAGGAAGAGAGGCTGCTTCCCCTCGTAGCCGCGGGCCGCGGACTGCCCGACGACGGCGACGGCACCCGCCAGCGGAACGAGCACCGAGGAGATCCGCTGTGCGGTCGTGGCGGCCAGGGACTGCGCGGCCAGCGCCAGGGCGACACCGGAGACGACGGCGAACACCCACCACTGGGTCACCGACATGTCGGGTGTCAGCATGAGATCTCCTCTGTTCCTTGCGGTCCTCTGTGCGAGGCGGTCCTCTGTGCGAGGCGGTCCTGGCGACCGCTCCGGGCTTCTCCGTGCGGGGTGGAACACGAGAACGTGCCGTTCCACCCCGCCGGTGTGCGCTGCTTTTCTACCAGGTGAGCCAGCCGACGACCGTGGTCACCGAGTCCCCCACCACACTGGAGATCTTGGAACCGACCTCCTCGGCCACGGGGCGCAGTGCGTCGTCGACGCCGCCGAACTTGCTGAGCAGAGCCCCCTTGCCCAGGAAGATGCCGCCGACCGCGAACATGCCGAGCGCGCTGTGGAAGTCGCTGCCCTGCCAGTTGTCCGCGATGCCGTGGAGCAGGGCGCTCGCCCCCTGGAGGCCCCAGGAGACCAGGCCGACCGCGCCGGCGGCCGCCAGCAGGGCCGGGGCGGCGGGCGGGAAGAGCAGGGCGCCCACGCCCAGTACGACGCCGGCCGTGCCGACGATCGCGCTCCAGTGCCCGGTGACCGCCGCCCATTGCTTGGGGTCGCCGATGTCCTCCGGCCACAGCTCCCAGTCCCAGTACCAGGGCTTGTCCTCGTCGGAGTTCTGGGAGGGGTTGGTCCCGTTCTCCTGGTCCTGCCTGGCCTTCTCGGCGGCCTTGCGCGCGGCTTCGGCGGCCTCGGCCTTCCGCTTGGCGGCCACGATGGAACGCGCCTCGCTGGCTGCCGCGGCGGCGGCCCGCTCGTCCTTGCCGGCCTCGATCGCCGCGGCCCGGGCGCTGGCCGCGGACGCCTGCGCGTCGGCCGCGTACGAGACCGCCTGCCGGGCGGACGCCGACGCCTGCCGCATCGAGTAGTTCGCCGTCCTGGCCGCGCCGCGGGCCACGGAGGCGGCCTGCTTGGCGCCGGCGGCGGACTTGGCGGCGTCGGCCGCGGACTTGTCGGCGGCGTCCGCGTTCGCCTTCGCCTCGATGGCCGATTCGGAGGCGTCCGTCGCGTACCCCTTGGCCTTCTGCGCCCACTCGGTCGCCTCCGACGCGGCCTGCCGGGCTTCGGCCGCCGCCTTGGAGGCGAGCGCGGCGTCCGCCAGGGCCTGCGCAGCCACCTTCGCGGCGTGTGCGACGGCCGCGCGGATGGCGGCGACGTGGGTCGCGTGATCCTGGTCGAGGCGGGCGACGTTGTACTTGTCGCGTGCGACGAAGTACCGCCGCATACGGGCGCTGCCCTCGAGGACGATCTGTGCGGCCGACTTCATGTAGGGGCCGCCGGAGTCGAGGAGACGGAAGATCTCGACCTGGTCGTCCTGCTTGACCGCCTCCGCCAGTTCCACGTTGAGGAAGCGGTGCAGGGCCATGGCACTGCCGTCGCTGAGCGCCGCCTCGGCCTTCGCCTTGACGGCCTTGCCAGGGTCCTCGTTCAGGATCGAGAACACGGTGACGCGGTTGTCGGTGGCCGCCGCCTCGATGACCCCGGTGGCGAGGAAGTCGCTCGCGGCGTCGGCGTCTTCACTGGCCAGCGCCGGCAGCGCCGTCGACGCCGGAATGGTCGACCTCCTGCACGGCGCCCCCGGCGGCCTGGGCACGGGAGCGACCAAGGACACCAACTTCCAGCAGGCCACCGGCAACGGCTCCATCTCCGCCTCGACCCCCGAGACCGGCGACCTCATGGGCGCGGCCCTCGCCGCCGGCACCTCCGCCGCGGGCGAGCCCTTCCTCGTGATCGGCACGCCCGGTGAGGGCCTCGGTGACGCCGCCAAGGCGGGCGAGGCCTTCTACGTGAGCCGCGGCACCAACGTCTCCGTCCACCAGGACAAGCTGGACGTGCCCGGGGCCGTGCAGGCGAACGACGGCTTCGGCGCCTCGGTCGCGGCCGACGCCAACCACATCGCGATCGGTGCCCCGGACGAGAGCATCAACGGCGACAACACCGCCGGCAACCTCGTGGTCTTCTCCCACGAACTGAACTCCGAGAAGCGGCCCACCCCGCTCTTCGGCCTCGACCAGGACCTGGACACGGTCTCGGGCGGCGCCGAGGTCGGAGACCGCTTCGGCGCGGCCCTCGCCCTGGCCCCCTACCGGCCCTCGGGCTCGGCGACGGCCGACGAGTCGATCCTCGCCGTCGGCACGCCGGGCGAGGCCCTGAACGTGGATGGCGTCAGCAAGGCGGAGACCGGCGCGGTCCTCACCTTCCGCGTCACCGCCTCCGGCACCTACACCCAGCTCAACGGCCTCTCCTCGGGCACCGGCGGCGACGACGTGTCGGGCACGTCGGAGGCCGGTGACCACTTCGGCACCACCCTGACGGCCGTGAACACCGCACCGCGGGCGGTCAGCACCGAGGCGACCATGAAGATGGCCGTCGGTGTTCCGGACGAGGCACTCGGCTCGGTGCAGAAGGCCGGCGCCGTGCACGTCTTCTCGCTGCTGGGCTCGCCCGGCGCCAACGACAAGTGGGTGGAGTCCGGCGACGGCATCCCCGGGGCCCCCGGAGCCGGCCAGCGGCTCGGTTCCAGCATCCACTTCACCGGCACCCACCTGTACGTCGGCATGCCGTACGGCCCGACCAGCACCGGCGCCCTCCACGCTCTGCCGATGTCCAACGTGACCCTCGGTGAGCCCACCGCACCGGTCACCGTGTACCGGCCCGGGCAGGGCGGCCTCCCGCCGGCCGGCACCGCCTTCGGCTACGCGGCCCGCTAGTACCCCCGCTGGTACCACGGCACCACGAAGGGGCGTCCGGTGATACCACCGGGCGCCCCTTCGCCGTGCGCACCGCCGGTCAGGCGATGTGCTCGTCCTCCAGCTCCGCGCTGTGGCGGTTGGTGAAGCGGCTGACCAGTCGCTTGGCCTCCGGGTCGGCGAGCGGCGTACCGAACGTCGCCTCCACGTTGTCACCGAACTCCCGGGGCGTCGGGTAGCTGCCGTTGATCGACTGCTTGAAGACCTGGTAGTAGGCGTCCTCGTCCGGGCCCTGCGGCTCCGGCGTGCCACCGCCCTCCCCCAGCTCGCGGGTGCGGTGGGGGCCGACCGGTATGGGGAAACTGCCGGTGTCCTCCGGAGAGGGCTCCCGCACGGGGGGCTCCTCCTCGAACTGCTGCCGGTACTGCTCGGCCTGCCGCTGCTCCGCTTCCCACTGGGCGTACTGGTCCGGGTCGTACGCGGGGTCGTAGTCGCCGTGGTACTCGACGGACTGCGGGTCCCGGGCGTGCAGCCACGGATTCTGGTTCGGGCCCATCGCCGGGTTCTGGCCCGCTGCCGGGTTCTGGCCCGCTGCCGGGTTCTGGTCCGCCGCCGGGTTCTGGCTCAACGCGGAGTTCGGGTCCGTCGCGGGGTTCCGGCCCACCGCGGCCTGCTCCGGCGCGGGCTCCGGCGCCGCGTCCCGGCCGCCGACCAGCTCGGGGCGCTGCTCACCGGCGGGGTCCGCCTTCCGCAGGGAGGGCGCCGTCCCGTGGGCCGCCCGTCCGTCCGGGAGCGCGTCGGCCTGCGGCGCCGGCGGCAGCAGCGCCGGCTCGATGCCCGCCGCCGCCAGCCCCGCCGGGGCCGTCTGCGACAACGGCACCCCGTAGCGGGCCAGGCGCAGCGGCATGAGCGACTCGACGGGGGCCTTGCGGCGCCAGCCGCGCCCGAACCGGGAACGCAGCCGGGCCTGGTAGACCAGACGCTCCTGCTCAAGCTTGATCACCTGCTCGTAGGAGCGCAGCTCCCACAGCTTCATCCGGCGCCACAGCAGGAAGGTCGGCCCCGGCGAGAGCAGCCAGCGCGTGAGGCGGACACCCTCCATGTGCTTGTCGGCGGTGATGTCGGCGATCCGGCCGATCGCGTGCCGGGCGGCCTCGACGGACACCACGAACAGGATCGGGATCACCCCGTGCATGCCCACACCCAGCGGGTCCGGCCACGCCGCCGCGCCGTTGAACGCGATCGTCGCCGCCGTCAGCAGCCAGGCCGTCTGCCGCAGCAGCGGGAAGGGGATGCGGATCCAGGTCAGCAGCAGGTCCAGGGCCAGCAGTACGCAGATGCCCGCGTCGATGCCGATCGGGAAGACGTAGCTGAAGTTCCCGAAGCCCTTCTGCAGGGCCAGTTCCCGCACCGCCGCGTAGGAACCCGCGAAGCCGATCCCGGCGATGATGACGGCACCGAAGACGACCATGCCGATGAGAACGCGATGCGTCCGTGTCAGCTCCAATGGCGCGGCCACCCGTACTCCCCTCCCAGTGCGTGTTGTTGCGCGCAACAGAGTGGCACATGTGTGCGGGGGACGGGTGGCCGGTGGGTCGGTACGACCTGTCAGCCGGTCTTGGACGGCGACTTCGGCGACGACTCCGCTTCCGAGGCCGACTCGGACGGTGACGACGAGGTGCCCGGCTTGCCGCCGTCGGTGTCGGCGGTGTTGGCCTTCGTCACCGCGGCCACCGCCTCCTTGGCCGCCTGCTGCGCGTCCTTGACCAGGTCGTCGGCGTCCGGTGTCTTGTCGCCGGCCAGGCCCGCGCCGTTGTAGTCGACGGTGACGACGACGTTCTCGACGCGCGCCACGACCGTCTGCTGCTTGAAGGTGCCTTCCTTCTTCTCCAGGTCGTAGCGCACCACCGACGCCTCGTCGCCCGTGCCGCTCACCGGCGCGGTCTTCACGCTCTTCGCGCCCTGCGCGGACTGGGCGTCCTGCAGCTGCTTCGTGTAGTAGGCGCGCGCCAGCTTGTCACCCTCGCCGCGGGACGCGTCCGACTCGAATCGCAGCATCGACACGCTCAGCCAGCGGAACTGAGAGCCCTTCACGCCGTTGTCGTCCAGGCTGTCCCAGGAACAACCGGCGCGCGTCGCCGTGTCGTTGGACGCGCCCTCCTTGCCGGAATCGGCCTTCGGCGCCAAGTCCTCCAGCGTCTTCTTCGACAGCACGGAACACGGCTCCGGAAGCTTCCCGTACGCCGCCGCCCGCACCGTCGGGGACGGGCTCGCCGACTTGGACGCGGCCGTCTTGTCCGCGGCCTTGTCCTTGCCGCCGTCGGAGCCGGAGTCCGAGGAGCAGCCGGCTGCCACCAGCATCACGGGGACGGCGGCCGCGCCGGCAAAGGCGCGGCGGAGTCGCTTCGCTCTCCCCCACTGCCTGGACGGCGTGGGAGGTACCCCCAGGTCTCGCTGGTCACGCTGGGCTCGTCGCTGCATGGTTCCTTCACTCATGGCACTCGTGGTTCCTGCGGTCGGAACGGGTCCGAGGGGCCACCGTACGCGGTGGGAAAACCGCACGAGTCTGCTTCAGGTGCATCGCGCGCGGACGCGAGGGAGCCCGGGCCGGGCTCAACCGCTCAGTGAATCCGCCAGATGGGAAGCCAGTTTCCGCGCCATGTCCTGCATTTCCTCGCTGTCCGGCACGACTCCGAGAGTCGCCGACTGTTCCGCGTACTCGATGGTCACCACGACGTTCGACGTGCGGAACGCCACAGTCACCGTGCGCCGCTTCGCCGTCGAACCGGAGCTGCTCAGCTCGTCGTCCACGAACGCCTCGTCACCCAGCTCGTCGAGGAGCCGGGGCTGGAGCTCGGCGGGCGTGGCACCGGCGGACGCGCTCGAGGAGGGGGCGGTGGACGACGCGGAGCCGGAGGCCGGGGCGGAGGGCGTGCCGGACGACGCGGTGGCGGACGGCGACCCGGAACCGGACGCGGACTCCGAACCCGACTCCGAACCCGCCTCCGACTCCGAGACGGCCGGCTCGGGGAGGTCGGCCGCCTCCACCTGCCGGGCGAAGAGCGTCTCCGCCTCGCTGTCGTCGCTCACGGAGTTGTCGTACGCCACCACCCGCTCGAAGTCCACGAAGAGGTGGTTGGTGGCGTCCGCCGAATCCACCTTCCAACGGCAGCCGACCTTGCGGTCGGTGTCGTACGCGAGCGTCGCCTCGCCCGCGTACGCCTTCTTCCGCTGCTCCTCGTCCGGGATCTCCTCGAGGCCGGGCAGCAGCGAGCCGAGCGCCTTGTCGCCGACCGCGCCGCACGGCTCCGGGAGGGTGCGGTACTTGCCGGGCTCGGCCGCCTCGGTCGCGACGCCGGGCTGTCCCGGGTTGGAGTCGTCCGCCGTGGCGCCGTCGCCCGAGCCGCCGGTGCAGCCGGCCAGCAGCGCCGCCAGGAGGGCGGCGACGCCGGGTACATAGGCCTTCCGCTGCACGGTGCGGCTCCTCTCGCCGGTGTGGCTGTGGTCGGTACTCCAGTGTCCCCGCTGGTTATTCGCTTGCCGCACGGGGGCGTCCCCTGCAGACAATGTGTATCGCACGCGCTGCCGTGAACGCCGGTCGGTCGTCCCTTTGACTGCCCTTGGCGCCGGTTTTGCGCTTTGAGGCTTCTGTTTGTTTCCGGGGGAATGAGGACGATATGTCGTACGTGGAGATGCCGGGCGCGAAGGTACCGATCCGGATGTGGGCCGACCCGGCGACGGTCGAGGAGGGCGCGCTCCAGCAGCTGCGCAACGTCGCGACCCTGCCCTGGATCAAGGGCCTCGCCGTCATGCCGGACGTGCACTACGGCAAGGGCGCGACGGTCGGGTCCGTGATCGCGATGCGGGGTGCCGTGTGCCCGGCGGCGGTGGGGGTCGACATCGGCTGCGGAATGTCGGCGGTGAAGACGTCCCTGACGGCGAACGACCTGCCGGGCGACCTGTCGCGGCTGCGCTCGAAGATCGAGCAGGCGATTCCGGTGGGGCGGGGGATGCATGACAGTCCCGTCGAGCCGGGGCGGTTCCACGGGCTGGCGACGGCGGGGTGGGACGACTTCTGGGGGCGGTTCGATGGA
Organism: Streptomyces sp. NPDC097107; assembly: GCF_044762405.1. NCBI lineage: Bacteria > Bacillati > Actinomycetota > Actinomycetes > Kitasatosporales > Streptomycetaceae > Streptomyces > Streptomyces sp. NPDC097107. The sequence goes on from NZ_JBIWEF010000014.1 coordinate 32,680, forward strand.
GTCGCCGAAGCGGTCAAGTTCCGTTACGAGCGGGCCGGGAAGCAGATGGGAACGCTCGGAAGCGGAAATCACTTTGTCGAAGTCTGCACGGATACGGCCGGTTCTGTGTGGCTCATGCTCCACTCCGGTTCCCGCAACATCGGCAAGGAACTTGCCGAGCATCACATCGGCATCGCCCAGAAGCTCCCACACAACCAAGGCCTGATCGACCGCGACCTCGCGGTGTTCGTCGCGGACACCCCGCAGATGGCGGCGTACCGCAACGACCTGTTCTGGGCGCAGGAGTACGCCAAGTACAACCGCACCATCATGATGGCGCTCCTGAAGGACGTGGTCCGCAAGGAGTTCAAGAAGGCCAGGCCGGTCTTCGAGCCGGAGATCAGCGCACACCACAACTACGTCGCCGAGGAGCGGTACGACGGTGTGGACCTGCTGGTGACCCGCAAGGGCGCGATCCGCGCGGGTTCCGGGGACTACGGGATCATCCCCGGTTCCATGGGCACGGGTTCGTACATCGTCAAGGGACTCGGAAACGCGAAGTCCTTCAACTCCGCCTCCCACGGCGCCGGTCGGCGCATGAGCCGGAACGCGGCCAAGCGGCGCTACTCGACCAAGGACCTGGAGGAGCAGACGCGGGGCGTGGAGTGCCGCAAGGACTCGGGCGTCGTGGACGAGATCCCGGGCGCCTACAAGCCGATCGAGCAGGTCATCGACCAGCAGCGCGACCTGGTGGAGGTCGTGGCCAAGCTGAAGCAGGTCGTCTGCGTGAAGGGCTGACGCCGGGGACGCCGTCCGGCGTCAGCCCTCCCGGTGGACCTTCGTGTTCGATGCCTGGGCGCGGGGGCGGACGACCAGGAGGTCGATGTTGACGTGGGCGGGGCGGGTGACCGCCCACGTGATGGTGTCGGCGACGTCGTCGGCGGACAGGGGGTCGGTCACGCCCTGGTAGACCTTGGCGGCCTTGTCCTGGTCGCCGCCGAAGCGGGTCAGGGCGAACTCGTCGGTCTTGACCATGCCCGGCGCGATCTCGACGACGCGGACCGGGCGGCCGACGATCTCCAGGCGAAGGGTCTCGGCGAGGACGTGTTCGGCGTGCTTGGCGGCGACGTAGCCCCCGCCGCCCTCGTAGGTGGCGAAGCCCGCGGTCGAGGAGACGACGACGATCGTGCCGTCGCCGCTCGCCTCCAGCTTGGGGAGCAGGGCCTGGGTGAGGTTGAGGGTGCCGAGGACGTTCGTCTCGTACATGCGGCGCCAGTCGTCCGGGTCGCCGGTCGCCACCGGGTCGGCGCCGAGCGCGCCGCCCGCGTTGTTGACGAGGACGCCGACCGCCTTGAACGCGGTCGCGAACTCGTCGACCGCCTCGCGGTCGGTGACGTCCAGGGGGTACGCCGTCGCCTTGTGGCCGGCCGCCTGGATCTCCTCCGCCAGCGCCTCGACGCGGTCCTTGCGGCGGGCGGTGAGGACGACGCGGTAGCCGGCCGCGGCGAGCTGCCGGGCCGTGGCGGCGCCGATGCCGCTGCTCGCACCGGTGACGACGGCGATGCGGGAGGCGGCGGACGGGGCGGCTGCGGGGGCCATGGGCTGCTCCTCGGTCGGTGTTACCGGTCTCGGTCGGTGTTACCGGTCGCCGCCCAGCGTAGTCAGCCGCCGTTGCGCGGCGCCCACATGATCACGGCCATCCCGGCCAGGCAGACCAGCGCGCCGGTCACGTCCCAGCGGTCGGGGCGGTAGCCGTCGGCGACCATGCCCCACAGGATCGAGCCGGCCACGAAGATCCCGCCGTACGCGGCGAGGATGCGGCCGAAGTGGGCGTCGGGCTGGAAGGTGGCGACGAAGCCGTAGGCGCCGAGGGCGAGGACGCCGCCGGTGGCCCAGAGCCAGCCGCGCTGTTCGCGTACGCCCTGCCAGACCAGCCAGGCGCCGCCGATCTCGAAGAGGGCGGCGACGACGAAGAGGGCGGCGGAGCGGAGCACGAGCATGCGGGCAGCCTCGCACGGCGGGGCCGGGCTGCGCACGGGGCAGGGGGCGTGGCCGGAATAACGTCCGGGGGTCAGTCGTTGGCGGTATAGTTGAAGCGTCAACGACTCGGAGGTTGAGCGACCATGCAGTTCGGCATCTTCACCGTCGGCGACGTCACGCCGGACCCGACCACGGGCCGTACGCCGACCGAGCGTGAGCGCATCAAGGCCATGGTCGCCATCGCGCTGAAGGCCGAGGAGGTCGGGCTCGACGTCTTCGCGACCGGCGAGCACCACAATCCGCCCTTCGTACCGTCGTCGCCGACCACCATGCTCGGCTACATCGCGGCACGCACCGAGCGGCTGGTCCTGTCCACCTCCACCACCCTCATCACCACCAACGACCCGGTGAAGATCGCCGAGGACTTCGCGATGCTCCAGCACCTGGCCGACGGCCGGGTGGACCTGATGATGGGTCGCGGCAACACCGGCCCGGTCTACCCGTGGTTCGGCAAGGACATCCGCGAGGGCATCAACCTCGCCGTCGAGCACTACGCCCTGCTGCACCGCCTGTGGCGCGAGGACGTCGTGAACTGGGAGGGGAAGTTCCGTACGCCGCTCCAGGGCTTCACGTCCACTCCCCGGCCGCTGGACGGGGTCGCGCCGTTCGTCTGGCACGGGTCCATCCGGTCGCCGGAGATCGCCGAGCAGGCGGCCTACTACGGCGACGGCTTCTTCCACAACAACATCTTCTGGCCCGCCGACCACACCAAGCGCATGGTCGAGCTCTACCGGGCCCGCTACGCCCACTACGGGCACGGCACCCCCGAGCAGGCGATCGTCGGCCTCGGCGGGCAGGTGTTCATGCGGAGGAACAGCCAGGACGCGGTGCGTGAGTTCCGGCCCTACTTCGACGTCGCGCCGGTCTACGGGCACGGGCCGTCGCTGGAGGACTTCACCGAGCAGACGCCGCTCACCGTCGGCTCGCCGCAGCAGGTGATCGAGAAGACGCTGGCCTTCCGCGACTACGCCGGTGACTACCAGCGCCAGCTGTTCCTGATGGACCATGCCGGTCTGCCCCTGAAGACCGTGCTGGAGCAGCTCGACCTGCTCGGTGAGGAGGTCGTGCCGGTGCTGCGCGAGGAGTTCGCCAAGGACCGCCCGGCGAACGTGCCGGACGCGCCCACCCACGCGTCCCTGCTGGCCACCCGCAAGGACACGGCTGAGGAAGGAGTACGGGCATGAGTACGGGCATGAGGCTCGTCGTCGTCTCCGCGGGGCTGAGCGTCCCGTCGTCCACCCGGCTGCTCGCCGACCGGCTGGCCGCCGCAACCACCGGCCGGGCGCCGGCGGAGGTCCAGGTGGTCGAGGTGCGCGACCTCGCCGTGGAGATCGCGCACACCTTCGCCAACGGGTTCCCGGGCCGGAGCCTGGCCGCCGCCTTCGACGCGGTGGCGGCGGCCGACGGCCTGATCGTCGTCACGCCGGTCTTCTCGGCGTCGTACAGCGGGCTGTTCAAGTCGTTCTTCGACGCGCTGAGCGTGACCGACGAGGGCGCCCTCGCCGGGAAGCCCGTGCTGGTCGGCGCGACCGGTGGCACGGCCCGGCACTCCCTGGTCCTGGACCATGCCCTGCGCCCACTCTTCGCCTACCTGAAGGCCGTCGTCGTCCCGACCGGCGTCTACGCCGCCTCGGAGGACTGGGGCGCCGAGGGTCTGGACGGGCGGATCGAGCGGGCGGCGGGGGAGCTGGCGGGGCTGATGGCCGGGTTGTCGGGCGGGCTGTCGGACGGTCTGTCGGGCGAACTGCCGGCGGCACCGGAACCGGCCGGGAAGCCGGCGGGCGACGCCTTCGAGGTCGTGCCCTTCGAGGAGCGGCTCGCCGCGCTGCGGCCCGCCGGGTGAGATCTCGGTAAGAAGCCCGGCCGTCCGGTCACCGGGCCCCCGGCCTTGGCAGACTGGACGCGTGCCCCGGACTGTTCTGCTCGCCGAAGACGACCGCGCGATCCGGCACGCCCTGGAGCGCGCCCTCACCCTGGAGGGCTACCGGGTCACCGCGGTCGCCGACGGCGCCGAGGCGCTGGTGCGGGCCCACAGCGGCCGGCCGGACGTGCTGGTGCTGGACGTGATGATGCCGGGCGTCGACGGCCTCCAGGTCTGCCGGGAGCTGCGCGCCGAGGGCGATGCCACGCCGATCCTGATGCTGACGGCGCTGGTGGAGACCGCCGACCGGATCGCGGGCCTGGACGCGGGCGCCGACGACTACGTGGTGAAGCCCTTCGACGTGGAGGAGGTCTTCGCCCGCCTGCGCGCCCTGCTGCGCCGCACCGACCGTGAGGAGGCGGGCACTCCGAACGCCTTGGCCGCCTCCACCTCCGCCACCTCCGCCGACGCGCAGGAGGAGCCGGACCCCGCCCGCTGCCTGGAAGCGGCCGGGCTGCGCATGGACCCGCGGGCGCGCCGTGCCTGGCGGGGCGGGCGCGAGCTGGAGCTGACCCGTACCGAGTTCGAGCTGCTGGAGCTGCTGGTCCGCAACGTCGGCATCGTGCTCGACCACTCCACGATCTACGACCGTATCTGGGGCTACGACTTCGGTCCCGGCTCCAAGAACCTCGCCGTCTACGTCGGCTACCTGCGCCGCAAGCTCGACCAGCCGGGCGCGCCGCAACTGATCCAGACCGTGCGCGGCGTGGGTTACGTGCTGCGGGAGGGCTGAGTGGGCCCCTCCCCGCTCGGGCGCCGGCCCCGGCTGCTGTCGCTGCGTACGACGTTCGCGGTGTCCTTCGCGACGGTCACCGCCGTGGTCACGGTCCTCGTCGGCGTGCTGTCGTACAACGCCGCGGCCCGGCTGGTCCGGGTGGACCAGGAGTCCGTACTGGCGCAGGTCGTGCGGGACCTGCGGGCCGAGGTGCGCGAGCGGCGGTTGTCGCCCGGCGACTTCTCCTCCTCCGCGCCCGGCCACGACATCGTGCGCCCGGCCCGTACGGACGTGCAGGTGCTCGGGCCGGACGGCAGGGTGTCCGACCCGGCCGGTCCGCCGCTGCCGGTCACCGACGCCGACCGGCGGACCGCGCACGCCGCCGTGGCCGGGCGGACGGTCCAGCACGAGGACGTCGGGGTCGGGCGCGACGTCTTCCGGGTCGCGACCGTGTCGCTGGGCGGTGGCCGGGGCGCGGTGCAGGTGGCGCAGGAGTTCAGCGGCACCGAGGACCTGCTGCGGGCGCTGCAGCGGCGGACGCTGCTGCTGATGGCCGCGGTGGTGACGGCCGCCGGGCTGTTCGGCTGGTGGCTGGCGCGGCGCATCACCCGGCGGCTGGTGCTCCTGACCTCCGCCGCCGAGGACGTGGCCCGCACCCGTCGGCTGGGTGTCCTGGTGCCGGTCACCGGACCCGACGAGGTGGGCCGCCTCGGCCGCGCCATCGACCTGATGCTGGTCCGCCTCGCCCAGTCGGAGGAGGACCAGCGGCGCCTGGTCCAGGACGCGGGGCACGAGCTGCGTACGCCGCTCACCTCGCTGCGGACCAACATCTCGCTGCTGCGCCGGATCGACGAGCTGCCGTCCGGCGCCCGCCAGGAACTGGTCGCGGATCTGGGCCAGGAGGCCCGTGAGCTGACCGACCTGGTCAACGAACTGGTCGAGCTGGCGGCCGGGCAGTCCGCCGGGGAGCCCCCGCAGCGGGTCGACCTGGCGCGGGTCGCGCGCGACGTGGCGAGCCTGGCCCGGCGCCGCACCGGGCGGGAGATCGGCGTGAGCGTCCGCGGTGAGACGGTGACGGAAGGCCGGCCCGCGATGCTGACCCGTGCGCTGTCCAACCTGGTGGAGAACGCCGCGAAGTTCGACCCGGGCGGCACCGGGCCCATCGAGGTCGCCGTCGCCGGGCCCGCCCTGGAGGGGCCGATCCGCGTCGATGTCCGCGACCGTGGTCCGGGCATCGACGAAGCCGACCTGACCCGGGTCTTCGACCGCTTCTTCCGCACCGCCGACGCCCGTTCGCGGCCCGGTTCCGGACTCGGCCTGTCCATCGTGCGGGAGGTGGCGCTGGCGCACGGGGGAGCGCCGTTCGCCTTCCGGCGGGATGGGGGCGGGTCGGTGATCGGGTTCACGGTGAGTGGAGGGGGCGCGGAGGAGGGGGCCGACGGGCGGGGGTGAGGGCGGGGCGTACGTGACGGCGATGGGCGGGGGTGAGGGCGGGGCGTGCGTGACGGCGATGGGCGTGCGTGAGGTCCGGGCGTACGTGACGACGGGGCGTACGTGACGACGGGGCGTACGTGACGGCGATGGGCGTGCGTGGCGTCCCGTCGGCCCCGTGACGGGAGCCGGAAGCGGGCCGGAAGCGGTTCGGAAGCGGTGTGCGGCTGGCACCGGAAGCAGGGCCGCTGATGCCCTGGGGACATGACGACGTCACCAGCGGCCCAGCGCGCCCCCGTCGCCGCTGCCTGCGCCGCCGGTGTCGGCGACGGCGCCGCTCGCGGTGCTCACGCCGGTGCCGCCGTGCCGCGAGGTGCGCAGGAACGTGCCGAGCGCGGACAGGTCGGTCCGCTCCAGGTCCGCCGGCCGGATCACGATGCGCAGTTCGGGCGCTGTCGCCGGCTCCCGGCGGCAGTGGGCGGTGAAGCTTTCCACGATCATGAGCAGCAGCTGGGTGCGGTCGAGTTCCACGACCCGGGCCAGTCCGGAGCCGATCAGCGGGATCGCGACCGGCTTGTACATGCCGTACCGGGCGACGGCCGGCCAGAGGGCGTCCAGACTCGCCCGGAGTTCCGCCGGTGCGGAGCGGGCGACGAGGTCGTTGCCGAGCCGGGAGTAGGCCACGGCGAAGACCCGGCGGCCGTCCACCGGCAGGGGGACGGTGGTGCCGAGCGGGTAGCGGACGCGGCGGCCGCGGGGCTTGTCCCGGACCCGTTCCGTGCGCAGCGGGGTGAACGCCTTCAGTCCGGCCTGGAGCCGGTCGTCCAGCAGCTTGCGCTCGCCGCGGAACAGCCGCTCCACCAGCTGCCCCTGCACGCTCTCCCGGCTGATCACCAGGTTCCGCTCGGTGGCGGTGTCGAAGGTGTCGGTGAACCCGACGACCAGATTGGCGTCCTCCTGGTCGAACAGGTCGCCGCGGACCACCACGAGGTCCCCCGCGCCGGGGAACGGCTGCCGCAGCAGTTCCTGCCCGTGCCGCTCCCGCAGCCGGTCCCGCAGGGAACCGAGCAGCTCGGCGACGTCCCGGTCGTCCGGCCGTTCCCGGGCCATCCGTTCGGCGACCGGCAGGGCGAGGTCGTGCCGGCCCAGGTCCACGCGGCTGCGGATCAGCTGGCGGCGGGCCGTCTCACGCAGTGCGGTGAGCCGGCGGATCAGCGGCAGCGCGAACTCCTCGTCGGCCACCTCGGCCAGCGGGCGGCCGCGGACGAGGCCGAGCGCCGCCGCGAGCCGGTCGGCGGCCGACGCGGGGGGCGCGAGCAGCCCGGAGTTGACCAGGTCGGTGAACTCCGAGCAGTCCAGCTCGTCGGGTGCGAGCACCAGCCGGTACGCGGTCTCGGGTGCCGGGGCGGCCAGCAGCTGCTCGGTGCGCAGCACCCGGGCGCCGTCACCGTTCTGGGCGGAGTCGAGGGCGCGGCGCAGTTCGAAGACGCGCTTCTGCACGTCGTTGCGGTGGCGCCCGGTCTGGTGCGGCTGCTCACCGGCGACCGCCCACACGTCCCGGTGCAGCCGGCGTACCGGTACGGCTTCGCCCTCCGCGGCCACCAGGCGGACCAGCAGCCGTGTGGTCAGCGGGGTCAACCGGACGGGCGCGCCGTCTACTTGGAGTTCTGCCGGTCCCAGGACGCTCACACGGATGCGCGCCATACAAGTGGTCTCCACTCGCTTCACTCTCTCCCGCCGAGCGGTGGCGGGGGAGATTTCGGCAGCGTATCAATCGTCCGATTGGGGGAGTTGTGGATTCGGTCGGTTCGCGTGGGGCCGGTCCGGTCGTACGCCGTCCGTCGCGGCGGAGCGGCCGGCTGAGCCCCGGGGGGCGGCGGAGCCGGGGCGGCCGTCGCGGGCTGTTCGGCGGGGCGCGGACCCGGCGGCTGTTCGCCGGCAGTGTGATGGCGGCCTTCGGCGGGGTGTCGGCGGTCGTCCAGTTCGCCGGGCAGGTGTGGCCCGCCGCCATCCCCGCCCCGGCTCCGGTGACGGCGGCGTCCGCGCTGCTGTGCCTGGCCTGGGGCGTGCTGCGCAGCCGGCCGACGGTGGCGGTGCGCCAGGAGTTCCGGCGGCCGCAGATGGCGGTGACGGTCGGCCCCGGCGATCTGTTCGACGAGTCCGCCCACCTCGTCGTCGGGTTCTGCGACACCTTCGACACCGACGTCCGCGACGGCGTCGTCATCAGTGGCGCCAGTGTGCAGGGGCAACTGCTGGAGCGCCGGTACGACGGTGACGCGCGGCGGCTGGACGACGAGCTCGACGCGGCTCTGCGCACGGCCGTGCCGGTCGCCAGGGAGTCCCGGCAGGACAAGCCGTACGGAAAGCTCGGCCGTTACCCGGTCGGCACGGTGGCGGTGCTCGGCAGCCGGCCGCGGCTGGTCTTCGGGGTCGCCTACAGCCGGCTCGGCAACGACTGCGTGGCGCGGTCCAGCACGGAGGAACTGTGGCTCAGCCTCAGCCGCGTCTGGGACGCCGTCTACCGGCACGGTCAGCTGGACTGCGTGGCCGTGCCGTTGATCGGTTCGGGGCTGTCGCGGCTGCATGGGCTCGACGAGGAGAGTCTGCTGCGCCTGATCCTGCTCTCCTTCATCACCCACTCCCGGGAGCGGGTGATCTGCCGCGAGCTGCGGGTCGTACTGCGCCCCGCCGAGCTGGAACGGGTCGATCTGGCGGAGGTCGCGGCGTTCCTCGGGGTGCTGGCGGCGGCGGATTCCGGCGGCGCGGGGTAGGAGCGGGCGCCGGCCTGTGCGGCGCGGCGGTCCCCGGGTGGGGCAGCAACCCCCTGTGCGGCGCGTCGGGTTCCTGGCCGGGGCAGCAGTCCCCTGGGCGGGACAGGAGGATTCCCGGCTGAGGGCAGCGGCCCCCGGGAGGCGGCGGAAGTCCCGAGGTCGGGGCGGCAGTCTCCCGGGTGAGGCGGCGGGCTCTGGTGGCTGGGGGCGGCAGTCCCCTGAGCGTGGACGCCGGCCCCCCGGACGCGTGCCGCGGTGGCGGGACGCGTCCCGGGGGCCGGTTGCGCCGGTCCCCCGAGCGGCGCCGGATCCGCCGGACTACGGCCGGCGGTGGTAGGCGGACAGGTGCTGGAACGGGTAGGTGTGGCGCCAGTCGGACCCGGTGTCGTTGACCGTGCAGCCCGCCAGCTTCAGCCGCTCCACGATCTTGCCGAGCGCGGTCCCGGAGCCGTCGAAGCGGATGACGTTGCGGCCCGCGATGTCGGCGATCGGCCGCAGACCGCCGACCTCGACGATCAGCGTGCGCTCGGGGTACGCCATCAGCACCATGCCCAGCTCGATCAGGACGTTGGGGCGCGGCTGGCACACGGGCCGGGTCTCGTAGTCGGGCTCGTTGTGACCTTGCAGGTCCGGGTGGAGCGAGACGACGTCGTCCGGGGTGAGCAGGACGAGTGCCGCCTGGGCCTGCGCCGGAGCGCCGGCGACCACGTCACCGAGGAAGGGCGAGGCGTGGCCGGTCGCTCTGACCAGGTCCTCCCACTCCTTGGGGCGCAGATCGAGCCGGCGCAGCAGCTCGTACATCTCGCGCCGTACCTGGTCGTCGCGGCCGTGGACGACGAAGACGCTCCGCGCCCGGTCGGCGTCATCCGGCACCACGGCCGGGTCGGACCGCCGCCCGCCGGCGGGCGGCAGCCCGGCCGGGCCGGCCGGACCGGACGGCGCGGGGTGCACCGGGGAGTTGTCGCCGAAGGTCTGGGTGGTGCCGCTGTTGCCGACGCTCTGGTTGCCCCCGAAGTTGTTGTTGCCGCCCTGGCCGAAGCTGTTGCCGTGGAACTGCTGGCCGCTCATGCCGGTCGTGCCTCCCTGGTGATGCCGGAGTTGTTGCCGAAGGTCTGGGTGGTGCCGGTGTTGCCGACGCTCTGGTTGCCGCCGAAGTTGTTGGTGCTGTGGGCGCCGAAGTTCTGCTGGAGGATGTTGGTCTGGTTGGCCTCGTGCTCACTGGTGTCGACGTCGTGGTCGTGCAGGAAGTCGCCGACGATCTGCAGCAGATGACGCTCGATGATCTGGATGTACTTGATCGCGTCCGTTTCCTGGAAGAAGTGGTGGAAGTCGCTGTTGGGCGCCAGTTCGCGGACGCTGGTGAGCGCGCCGCAGTCCACGACGGTCAGCGCGTAGCGGCCGAGCCGGAACTCGCTGGTGTCGGCAGGCTGGCTCACCAGCGTCCGGACGGTGTCGGAGCCGAAGCGGCTGGGCAGCCGCTCGCGCAACGGGTTGGTGATCAGCCGCAGGAGTTCGCCGGGCGCGCTGCGGGTCACGTCCCAGGCGATGCGCCGCATGAGCCTGCCGTCGATCGTGGCGGGCAGCCGGTCGGCGAGGTGGAAGCTCTCCGGCACCGGACCGAGGACGTAGGTGTAGAACTCGGTGTGCAGGGTGCTGCCCTTGATGTCGAAGCCGATGAACACCGAGGTCACCAGCTCCTGTTGCCAGGCTCCGATCCGGATGCACAGGTACTCGCGGCTGGCGTCGTAGTCCTCCCGCCAGTGTTCGTCGGTGCGGCCGGGGTCGGGCGTGTCGATGAGCGCGGCGACGGAGTCGTCGCCCTCGGTCGTCCGGACGGCCTTGGCGAACCGGCGCCGGTCGACGGAGAGCAGCTGGATACGGTCGCTGGGGACGGGTCTGTCCCGCAGTTCCGCGAGCATCTGCTCGTGGACGCGGCCGGTGATGTCCCCGACGGTGAAGGGGATGATCGGTTTGCGCTCGGCCGGACCGCCGTCGCCCGCGCCGTCCGCGGGGCCGTGTTGGGCGGGGACGTGCCCGTTGAGCAGGTCCTGGCCGAGGGAGCCGTTGCGGGGCACCGGGGCGCCGAGGAGGAGCTCCGCGTTGGCCCACCGGCGGATCGAGTGGCCCGCGCCGACGAACGGCTTGTAGCCGCCGTAGTACACCGTGTCGGCGGCCTGCTCCCGGTCGATCTTGCCGACCAGTTCCGGGGTCAGGCGCGAGGTCGTCGGAAAGCCGCCGTCGAATCCCGTCCGGTCGTCGGCCGGCGGCGCGAGGTGCTCGGCGAGGGTCTGGAGGATGGCGAGCCGGCGCAGGAACATCGTGGCCCAGGCGAGCCAGAAGACGAGCAGGGCCGCCGAGACGCCGTTGAGCAGCCCCGCCGCGAGCAGCAGCGCGATGACGGCGGTGCCCGTCCACAGGGCGATCAGCTGGTTGCGGCGCAGGTTGTGGGCGGCGAGGGCGTGCGCCAGCACGGGCGCCGCGTCGTAGCCGTAGGAGGGGGCCACCACCCGGTACCGGTGGGTCAGCAGCTCCCGGATCACCGCCTTGCGGTAGACGGGGTCGAGGTAGGTGCCCGCGCACAGCAGGCGGGTGGCGTTGCTCGTCGCGTCGGGGGGCGGCGGGGCGGCGTGGGTGGTCATGGCAGCTCAGTTCCCTTCCCGCATGTCCGCCGAGGTGATGACGCCGTCGGTCACCGTGTAGGTGCCCTCGTACGTCGTCCGCGTGCCGTCGGTCTCCCAGGCCACGACCGTGAGCGACACCTCGTCGCCCGTCGTTCCGGTCACGGTTACCTCGTCCCGTTCGGTCGTCCCGAAGCCGGCGACGAAGTGGTCGTAGTCCGGGTCGAGGTTCTTGCCGCCCAGCTCCCAGGCGGCCTGGAAGTCCCGGTTGTTGATGGCCTCGAAGTACGCGGTCACCGTCGCCTCCGGCCCGTCCCCGTCCGGGTACGGGGAGTCGGCGGGGTCGTCGGTCGCGTCGCCGGTGGCCGTGCCGCCGGTGGCCGTGCCGTCAGCGGTGTCGTCGAGGGGCGCGTCGGTCGTCCCGCCGGTCGCCCCGTCGTAGGTACCGTCGTCGTAGGTCCCGTCGGTCGGCTCGTCGGTCGTCCCGTCGTCCCAGGGCGACGTGTCCTGACCGGTCGGGCCGCCCAGGCCGTCCGGGTTGGTTCCGTCGTCCGTGGTCCCGTCGTCGTCCGTTCCGTCCGCCCAGTCCGGCAGGGCTCCGCTGTTGTAGAGCCCGTCGGTGGCGGAGGTTCCGTCGTCACGGCCGGTCGCGGCGAGCACGACGACCAGCACGACTATGAGGACGAACGGGACCGCGATGACGGTCAGGGCCTGGTTGCGTACGTGGCCGGGCGCGAGTGCTAGCCCCGGTGCGGGGTAGGAACCCCGGGCGCCGGGCGGTACTCGTGTACTACTCATCTGTCACCTCATTGCCGCCGGTATCCGGCTGAGCGGATACGGCACGCGCCCCGAGTGGGCCGATGTGCCTTGTGCATCGCCCGATCCGACCAGGGGCAGCGCTTCCGAAACCAGATTTCCGGGCTTCCGATGCGCTTCCGATCGGCTTCCGGTATGAGGTGCGTCCCGGAGCCCGCCTCTCCTCGGCCGGGGGCCTTCCTCATCGGGCCGTCGCCCGGCAGCGGCGGGCCCGGCGGGTCCATGAGCGCGAGTACGGCCGGGTCGATCACAGCGGTGACCGCGGTGATGCGGCCGTCGGCGACGGTGAGGGCGAGGACGAGATCGGCGCGCTCAACCCGGAGATCGCGCTGACCGACTCCTTCGACCGGCTCAACCGCACCGTCGGAGAAGCGGCCGGCCAGTCCTGGGGCCGAGTCCGCGCGGCTGCCGCCCACGGGCGGGCCGGGGAACGGCGAACGGGCCCGGCTCACCAAGGCGCGAGGTGAGCACGGACCCGTTCGTGACAGGTCGGACGGTGGTCCTGGATCAGACGGTGGTCTTCACCGAGTCCTGGTCCTCGTCGCCGTCCCCGGTGTTCTCACCGGCGTTCCGGGCGCGGATGAACTCCAGGAAGGTGTTGAGTTCGCGCTTGACGACGGGGGCGAGGAGGTAGAGGCCGATGATGTTGATGACCGCGAGCGAGAAGAGGACCGCGTCGGCCAGGTCGATCAGGGTCTGCAGCGTCAGCAGGGAGCCCGCGATGGCGAAGACGGTGTAGAGGGCCTTGTACGTCACCTCGCTGGTCCGGCTGCGGCCGAAGAGGTACGTCCAGGCCTTGAGGCCGTAGTAGCCCCAGGTCAGCACCGTGGAGATGGCGAACAGCAGCACCGCGACGGTCAGGACGTACGGGAACCAGGGCAGGACCGTCTCGAAGGCGTCGGAGGTGATCGTGACGCCGCCGATGTCCTTGCCGAGGCTGTCCGGGTTGGCGATGACGATGGTCAGCGCGGTCATCGTGCAGATGACGACGGTGTCGATGAACGGCTCCAGCAGCGCGACCAGGCCCTCACTGGCGGGGTGCTTGGTCTTGACCGCGGAGTGGGCGATCGGGGCGGAGCCGAGACCGGCCTCGTTGGAGAACGCGGCCCGCTTGAAGCCGATGATCAGAGCACCGAGCACACCACCGGCGACACCCTCGGGGTTGAACGCGCCCTCCACGATGGTGGCGATGGCGTCCGGGACGGCGGTGACGTTGACCAGGATCACGACCAGGCACGCGACGATGTAGACGCCCGCCATGGCCGGCACGAGCCTGCTGGTGACGCTGGCGATGGAGCGGATGCCGCCGAGGAGCACGATGCCGACGAGCGCGGCGATCAGGATGCCGAAGAACAGGGCGCCCGCGGAGGAGCCGAGCGCGCCGTCCTCGCCGCCGGTGACCGAGACCAGCTGCGCGTAGGACTGGTTGACCTGGAAGAGGTTGCCGCCGAAGAGGCCGAAGAAAAGGATCATGAACGAGGCGAGGACCGCGAGGACCTTGCCGAGGGTCTTGCCGTTCTTGCCGAAGCGCTCGGCGAGGCCCTTGGGCAGGTAGTGCATCGGACCGCCGGAGACGGTGCCGTCCGCGTGCACCTCGCGGTACTTCACGCCGAGGGTGACCTCGACGAACTTGGTGGCCATGCCGAGCAGGCCGCACAGGATCATCCAGAAGGTGGCGCCGGGACCGCCGATGGAGACGGCGACGGCCACACCCGCGATGTTGCCGAGGCCGACCGTGCCGGAGACGGCGGCGGTCAGCGCCTGGAAGTGGTTGACCTCGCCGGCCGACCCCTTCTCGTCGAACTTCCCTCGTACGACGTCCACGGCGAGCTTGAACTTGCGGACCTGGATGAACCCGAACCAGCCGGTGAAGACCAGACCGGCGACGACGAGCCAGGCGACGATGAGGGGCAGGTCGGTCCCGCCGACGGGAACGGCGTAGAAGACCACCTCCCCCAGCCACTTGGCTATGGGTTCGAAGAATCCGCTGACTGCTTCGTCGACGGACTGGGTGACGGAGTCGAGTGACACTTTGCTACCTCGATGACGCGGGGCTGGCGGTCTGGGAAGTCTCGCCGGGGAGCGGTCTCTGAGTCTCTGAGCGAACGTCTTTGTCCGGTGGGCGAACGTGGCGCGCACCGTCCCGTTCCGGAATGTGATCGTGCCGAACGGGTCCGCCGGTGGTGCCGACCCTCCGCAGAGCGGCGCTGCACCCAGTCACCTGCGGAGTTGCGTTGTTCTACCACGACTTTGCCGGTGTTTGAGTGATGCAAATCACATCACCATCCGTGACCAGGCGAAATTCCGATACGTGAGACCGGACTGTTATGCCGCCGCGGGGTAGGTGCAATGGACACTTATGTCTGGTACGACCGGTGCGGCGCGCGGCCGGTCGACGCGTATGCGCCCCGCGCGCTCCCAGGACACCGCTTGCCCCGGGGGTCGCGGGCCTGACGCCTTCTTAACGGTGCCCGGCATGCAGCGGTGGCGGAAGATTGCCGGAAAACGGCAATGCGGCAAGGGGGATCGGTCGGCAGGATATGGGTGAGGGGAGCACATCGGATGGCTCCGGTGCCTGATACCGGCAGGTGACGGCATCGGAGCCCGACGTGCCGTCGCCGTCACGTACGGCATCACGGGGGAGGAAGCATGCGGACGTTCGCCGAGGTCGCCGTGGGCTTCCCCGTCTTCCACTTCACCGTCGCCCTGCTCGTCGTGACGGCGTTCTGGCTGCTCGTCGCGGTGGGCGCCGTGGGCTCCCGTTGCTTCGACAAGGACGTGGACGCCGCTGCCTGGAGGCTGGGCGAAGCGCCGGTCGCCGTCTCCTTCTCGCTGATGACGGTGTTCGCCTGGTCCGGTGCCCTCGCCGCCGGCCTGCTGCTCGAACCCGTCGTGTCCGGGGGAGCCGTGCGCGCGCTGACCGGGTTCGCGGTCCTCGTCGCCGCCCCCGTGGCCGCGTCGTTCGCGACCCGCCTGCTCGTACGCCTCTGGCGCCGGCACGTGCCCGACGAACGCGGGCCGTCCCGGACGGCCACTTCCTGACCCTCGCGTTTCCGACCCTCGCGTTTCCGACCCTCGCGTTTCCGACCTTCGCGGACGCGGCGCCCTGCGGGCTCGCCGGGCCGCCACCGTGTCTCCGCCGAGCCCGGCGCGGGCTCACCTTTCCCTACCTGCCAAGGACGTAGCTGATGAATGCCATGATCGTGGGCGCGGGCGTGCTCGTCGTCCTCTGCCTGCTCGCCGTACTCGTCGTCTCCCGGCTGTTCCGCAAGGTGGAGCAGGGCAAGGCGCTCATCGTCTCCAAGATGCGCAAGGTCGACGTGACCTTCACCGGGCAGGTCGTGCTGCCGGTGCTGCACCGGGCCGAGGTGATGGACATCTCCGTCAAGGCCATCGAGATCACCCGGGCCGGCAAGGAGGGCCTGATCTGCCAGGACAACATCCGGGCGGACATCCGGATCTCGTTCTTCGTCAAGGTCAACAAGACCGTCGAGGACGTCGTCAGGGTCGCCCAGGCGGTCGGCACGGCGCGGGCGAGTGACCGGAACACCCTCCAGGAGCTGTTCCACGCGAAGTTCTCCGAGGCGCTGAAGACCGTCGGCAAGCAGATGGACTTCACCGACCTCTACACCAAGCGCGAGGAACTGCGGTACCGGATCATCGAGGTCATCGGCGTCGACCTCAGCGGGTACCACCTGGAGGACGCGGCGATCGACTACCTGGAGCAGACGCCGCTGACCCAGCTCGACCCGGCCAACGTCCTCGACGCGCAGGGCATCCGGAAGATCACCGAGCTGACGGCCGTGGAGCACGTGCGCACCAACGAGGCCCAGCGCACCGAGGAGAAGGAGATCACCCGGCAGAACGTCGACGCCCGGGAGGCGATCCTGGAGCTGGAGCGCCGGCAGGTCGACGCCGAGACCAAGCAGAAGCGGGAGATCGAGACCGTACGGGCGCGCGAGGAGGCCGAGACCGCGCGAGTGGTGGAGGAGGAGCGACTGCGCGCGCAGGGCGCCTTCCTGCGTACCGAGGAGCAGCTCGGCGTCCAGCGTGAGAACCAGGCCCGCGAGGTCGCCGTCGCCGCGAAGAACCGGGAACGGGTCATCGCGATCGAGAGCGAGCGCATCGAGAAGGACCGGCTCCTGGAGGTCATCGCGCGGGACCGGGAGACCGAACTGACCCGGATCGCGGCCTCCAAGGAGGTCGAGGCCGAGAAGCGGGACATCGCCGAGGTCATCCGTGAGCGGGTCGCCGTGGACCGTACGGTCGCGGAGCAGGAGGAGTCCATCAAGAAGCTGCGCGCGGTGGAGGAGGCGGAGCGCGACCGGCAGACCGTGATCATCGCCGCCGAGGCCCAGGCGCAGGAGAAGCTGGTCAAGGACATCAAGGCGGCGGAGGCCGCGGAGCAGGCCGCCACCCACCGCGCCGCCGAGGAACTGACCCTGGCCGAGGCCCGGCTGAAGAGCGCCGACCTCGACGCGCGGGCCAAGCTGCGGCTCGCCGAGGGCGTCCAGGCGGAGAGCGCGGCCCAGGGGCTGGCCGAGGTCCAGGTCCGCGACAAGGAGGCCGAGGTCATCGAGAAGGCCGGCCGTGCGGAGGCCGAGGCCGCCCAGGCGCGGATGCGCGCGGAGGCCGAGGGGGTCAGGGCGAAGGCGCTCGCCGAGGCCGAGGGCGTCGGCGAGAAGCTGAAGGCCGAGGCGGCCGGTCTGACGGAGAAGGCGGCGGCGATGGCCGCGCTCGACGAGGCGTCCCGCGCGCACGAGGAGTACCGGCTGCGGCTGGAGGCCGAGAAGGACATCCGGCTCGCGGGCCTGGACGTGCAGCGCCAGGTCGCCGAGGCGCAGGCCACGGTGCTGGCCACCGGCCTGGAGAACGCCGACATCAACATCGTCGGCGGCGAGTCGGTGTTCTTCGACCGCCTGATGTCCTCCATCGCGCTCGGCAAGAGCGTCGACGGCTTCGTCCAGCACTCCGAGACCGCCCAGGCCCTCGCCAAGCCGTATCTGGACGGCACGTCGAACCTCCCGGACGACCTCGGCCGGGTCCTCGGCTCGGTCTCCACGGCCGACGTGCAGAACCTGACCGTCTCCGCCCTGCTGATGAAGCTCATGAAGACGGACGACGCCGGCCAGGTGCGGAAGCTCCTCGGCGAGGCGGGTGACCCGGGCCTCGCGGACGCCTCACCGGCGTCCCTCAACGGCAGCGCCAAGGCCTGACCGTCCGACCACCTCGTCCTCCGGAGCCGCCGCACAGGGGACGGCGGCTCCGGAGCCCACCCGCGGAAAGGAACCCCATGGCAACCGGGGCGGACACCAGCACACAGGAGACGCCGGCCGCCGGCCCGCAGGCGGCACCGGGCTCCGGCCCGACCGGGGCACCGGCCGCCGGCCCGCAGGCGGCACCGGCCGCCGGCCCGCACGCCGCACCGGGCTCCGGCCGGACCGGGGCACCGGCCGCCGGCCCGCAGGCGGCACCGGCCGCCGGCCCGCACGCCGCACCGGGCTCCGGCCCGACCGGGGCGTCCGGCGCTCACGGAACGCTGGACGCCGGAACCTACGAGGTGCTGCGGGACCGGCTCACCGAACAGGCCGCCGAACTGGCCCGCCGGACCGAGGCGCTCAACGCCCGCCGAATCGAGGAGTTCGGCTCGGTCCGGCTGGAACTCACCGGCACCGAGCGCCTGGGAACCGAGCGGGCCTGTGCGCCCCAGGACGTCGTGGCCGTGGGGGAGACGCTGCTCCTCGGATACAACACGGCGTTCGCGACCCAGTCCGAGGCGACCGTGGGCGACGTCCTCGCGCTGCACGACCGGGACCTCGGCCGGCTGCCCGAGGACGCCGTGCCGGGCCTGCTGGACGACCCCGCCTTCGTCCGGGAGTTCGGCGCGCTGTACCGCTACTACCGCCAGGCCACCCTGATCCGGCTGCGCCGCGTCGAGGGCAGACTGCTCGCCGTCTTCCGGACCGGTGAGAAGGCCGACGACATCCGCGTACTGCGCTGGGCACTCACCGAGGACGGACGGGCGTCCTTCCTCGACGCACGCGGCGACCGCGACCACGTCCTGCCGCCCTCCCACGACTTCACGTGGACCGAGGCGACCCGCGGCGACCACGTGCTCGGCCGGCACCCGCACGTCTCCGTCCGGGGCGAGGTCTTCGTCGCCACCGTCGGCGGCGCGCTCACCGTCAAGGTGGACAACGACACCGAGACGGCGCGGGGCATCCACGGCGAACCGGTCGACGAGCCGCTCCAGGCCCTCGCCGACGCGGAGATCGCCCACGCGCGCGTGGGTGCCCTGATCCTGCTGCGCGTCCGCCCCTACAAGGAGGAGACCGACCGGTACCTGGTGTTCAACACCCTCACCCGGACAGTGGTCCGGCTCGACGGCATCGGACAGGCGTGCCGCCGGCTCCCCGACGACCAGGGGATCATCTTCCCCGGGGGCCACTACCTGGCCACCGGCGATCACCGCACGTACGAACTCGACCCGCAAGGCGTGGAGTTCGAGCGCGAGGTGTTCTCGCCGAACGGCGAGGACGTGCTGTACACGTTCCGCGCCCCCGCCCGGGGCCGCACCCTGCTGCTGCCGTACAACCGGATCCGCAAGAAGGTCGCGGCCCCGCTGTCGTGCCAGGGGTGGGCACTGTTCGACGACGGCACGCTCACCCTGCTGCGGTCCGAGGGCGGCGAGCCGGCCCGGGTGCATCCGGTCCAGCGCTGGTCCTCCCCGTTCGTGTCCGACACGTACGACGCCGCCCGGCCCGCCGGCAGCGGCCCGCTGGCCCGTATCGGCAACGCCGACCTCGTCCGGGGCATCGCCGACTGCCTGGCCGTGACCCGTGCCGCCACGGAGACCACCCCGACCAGCGGGGTGTACGCGGAACTGGCCGCCGCCTGCGCCCGGGCGGCCGACGCCCACCACTGGCTGGGCGATCCCGAGGCCGGTGACCTGGCGGACCCGCTGGCACGGCTGCGCGACACGGCGGAGCAGGTGCTCGCCGAGTTCGAGAACGTACAGGCCCTCACCCGGCAGGCGGCCGACGCGCTCGACGAGGCCGCCGCGCGGCTCGCCGGGGTGGTACGCCGGCTGCGCGGGGAGGCGCCACGCGGGGCCGCCGCGTGGGTCGCCGGGCTGACCGAGCTGCGCCGGGCACGGGGGCACCTGCTGACCCTCAAGGAGACGCGGTACGCGGACACGGCCCGCATCGACGAGCTCGCCACCGGCGCCGGAACCGACCTGGCCGCCTTCGGGCAGCGGGCCGTCGCCCACCTGGCGCGCGAGGACGCCCTGGCCGACCACCACGCGGACGTCGAACGGCTCGTCGCGGACGCCGAGGCGATGGGCACCGCCGCCGAGGCCGCACCCCTTAGGGCCCGCCTCGACGAGCTGGGGGAGCAGCTCGGCGCGGTGACCGAGGTCGTCGCCGGGCTCGACATCGGCGACGCCACGGTCCGCACGTCCGTCCTGGAGCGCGTCGCGGAGGCCCTCGGTGGCGTCAACCGGGCCCGGGCGGTTCTCGACACCCGCCGGCGTGCCCTGCGCGACCGGGAGGGCCGTGCCGGGTTCGCCGCCGAGTTCGCGCTGCTCGGGCAGGCGGTCACCGGTGCCCTGGCCGTGGCGGACACCCCTGACGCGTGCGACGAGCAACTCGCCCGCCTGCTGGTCCAGGTGGAGAACCTCGAAACCCGGTTCGCCGACTTCGACGACTTCCTCGGCGAACTCGCGGACAAGCGCGACGAGGTCCACGAGGTGCTCTCCGCCCGCAAGCAGTCCCTGGCCGACGCCCGCGCCCGCCGCGCCGAGCGCCTGGCGGACTCGGCGGCCCGAGTCCTGCGGACGGTCGTCCGCCGCGCCGCGACGCTCGCCGACCCGGACGCCGTGACGACCTTCTTCACCTCCGACCCGATGCCCGCCAAGGTGCGCCGCACCGCGACCGAACTGCGGGAACTGGGCGACCCGGTACGCGCCGAGGAACTCGACGGCCGTCTCGACGCCGCCCGCCAGGAGGCGTCCCGCGCCCTGCGCGACCGCGCTGACCTGTACGCCGACGACGGCCGCACCCTGCGCCTGGGCGGCCACCGCTTCGCCGTCAACACCCAGCCCCTCGACCTCGCCCTCGTCCCCGACGGCGACGGCCTGGCCTTCGCCGTGACCGGCACCGACCACCGGTTCCCGGTCACCGACCCGGACTTCACCAGCACCCGCCCCTACTGGGACCGGCTCCTGCCGTCCGAGTCACCCGAGGTCTACCGTGCCGAACACCTCGCCGCCCGCCTCCTCGACGCGCACGGCCCGGCGGCCCTCGCCCAGACCGACGACCTGGCCGCCCTGGTACGGGACGCGGCGGAGGAGTCGTACGACGAGGGCTACGAGCGCGGCGTCCACGACCACGACGCCACCCTGATCCTGACCGCCCTGCTGCGCCTGCACGAGGCCGCCGGCCCGCTGTGCCACGAGCCCGCCGCCCGCGCCGCCGCCCAGCTGTTCTGGGCACACGGCACGACGGACCGGGCGCGAGGCGACTGGCAGCGGCGCGCGGTCTCCCTGGCCCGTGCCCGGGACACCTTCGGGCTCGCGCCCGCCATCGCCGACCTGCGCGGAGAACTGGCGCGGGCCATCGGCGGGGAGCACGCGGAGGCCGGCGCCGCGTACCTCTTCGAGGAGCTGACCACCGGCCCCGCCGGCTTCGTCCTCGGTGCCGCCACCCGCACCCTGCTGGAGAAGTTCCGCCGCACGGTGGGCGGTCCGGCCTACGACGACGACCTCACCGCCCTCGCCCACCCCGCCGCGCGCCGCCAGCTCGTCGAGGCGTGGCTCACCGCGTACACCACGTCCACCGGCACGGACACCACGCCCGGCGACCTGGCGGAGGCGGTGGCCGCCGAACTCTGCCCGGACCTGCCCCGCTACGCGTGCGACGCCCCGCTGACGGAGACCGTGCGGGGCCTGCTCGGCACCCACCCGCGAGTCACCGGCCGTACCCTCACGGTCCGGGTCGACGAACTCCTCGCCCGCACCCGCGCCTTCCGCGCCCACGACGTGCCCGGCCACCGTGCCTACCAGCGGCGCCGCGGCGCCCTGGTGGCCGCCGAGCGGGCCCGGCTGCGCCTGGACGAGTACCGCCCACGCGTGCTGTCGGACTTCGTCCGCAACCGGCTCATCGACGAGGTGTACCTCCCGCTGATCGGCGACAGCCTCGCCAAACAGCTCGGCACCACGGACCCCGCACACCGCACCGGCACCGGCGGACTGCTCCTGCTGGTCTCCCCGCCCGGCTACGGCAAGACGACGCTCATGGAGTACGTCGCCGACCGCCTCGGCCTCATGCTGGTGAAGATCAGCGGCCCGGCGCTCGGGCACGCCGTCACCTCGCTCGACCCGGCCGAGGCCCCCAACGCCACCGCACGCCAGGAGGTCGAAAAGATCAACTTCGCGCTGGGCGCGGGCAGCAACACCCTCCTGCACCTCGACGACATCCAGCACACCTCGCCCGAACTGCTCCAGAAGTTCATCCCGCTGTGCGACGCCACCCGCCGCATCGACGGCGTACGGGACGGCGAGCCCCACACCTACGACCTGCGCGGGAAGCGCTTCGCCGTGTGCATGGCCGGCAACCCCTACACCGAGTCCGGCGGCCGCTTCCAGGTCCCCGACATGCTCGCCAACCGCGCCGACGTCTGGAACCTGGGCGACGTACTCACCGGCAAGCAGGACGCCTTCGCGCTGAGCTTCGCCGAGAACGCCCTCACCGCCAACCCGGTCCTCGCCCCGCTCGCCGGCCGCGACCGCGCCGACCTCGACCTGCTGCTCCGCCTCGCCGAGGGCGACCCGTCGGCCCGGACGGACCGGCTCACCCATCCCTACGCTCCGGCGGAACTGGAACGAGTCCTCTCCGTCCTGCGCCACCTGCTCACCGCCCGCGAGACGGTCCTCGCCGTGAACGCCGCCTACATCGCCTCCGCGGCCCGGACGGACGCCGCCCGCACCGAACCGCCCTTCCGGCTCCAGGGCTCGTACCGCAACATGCGCAAGATCGCCCAGCGGATCCAGCCGGTCATGAACAGCGCCGAACTCTCCGCACTGATCGAGGACCACTACCGGGCCGAGGCCCAGACCCTCACCGCGGGAGCGGAGGAGAACCTGCTGAAGCTCGCGGAACTGCGCTCCACACTCACCGGCGGACAGTCGGCTCGCTGGGCCGAGGTACGGGCCGCCTACGTCCGCGGCCGGGCCCCCGGTGGCCCGGAGGACGACCAGTCGGCCCGCGCCGTGGCCGCCCTCGGTCTCCTCGCCGACCGGATCGCCGCCGTCGGGACGGCGATCGACCGCGCCGCCGGGCCGCCGCACCGTCCGACCGGCGCGCACGCCAGGCACGCGGCGGCGGAGGAGCCCCAGGCCGGCGCCCCGCCGAACGGGCCGTGTGCTCAGTGAGCCGACCGCGCTCCTGTTCCGGGGCCGAAGGCTCTGAGTGTCGCGCGTGGCCAGGGGCCTGCCAGGGGACTGGCAGGGAGCCCGGCAGGGCTTCACGCGTAACACGCTGTCCGCGGCGTCACGTCTCGCGCTTCATGTCGATCTCGGCGACGAGGGACTCGACGCGGGCCCTGATCTCGTCGCGGATGGGGCGGACGGCCTCGACGCCCTGGCCGGCCGGGTCCTCCAGCTCCCAGTCCAGGTAGCGCTTGCCGGGGAAGACCGGGCAGGTGTCACCGCAGCCCATGGTGATGCAGACGTCCGACTCGCGGACCGCGTCGACGGTGAGGATCTTCGGCGTCTCCTCGGAGATGTCGATGCCGACCTCGGCCATGGCCTCGACGGCGGCCGGGTTGACCTGGTCGCCGGGGGCGGAGCCGGCGGAGCGGACCTCGACGCGGTCGCCGGCCAGGTGGGTCAGCCACGCGGCGGCCATCTGGGAGCGGCCGGCGTTGTGGACGCAGACGAACAGGACGGACGGCTTGTCGGCCATGGTGATCGTTCTCTCTCGTCGCACGGCGGAACCCGGCCGCCAGTGACTTCAGCCCCCGCTGGTATCAGCGAGTGGTGATGTGAGAGTATCAGCGCATGCTGACTTCAGTCGATCCTGATGTGATGAGGGTGCTGGGCGATCCGCTCCGCCTGAAGATCGTGACCTTGCTGGCGCGCGAGACACTCTGCACGACGCACCTGGTCGAGGAGACCGGAGCCAGGCAGACCAATCTCTCCAACCACATGAAAGTGCTGCGCGAAGCCGGGATCGTGGAGACCGAGCCCTGCGGCCGCTACACCTACTACAAGCTCAAGCCCGAGGTCCTGGCCGGCCTGTCCGAGCAGTTCGCCGAACTCGCCGCCTGCGCCCGCACCGCCGCCGAGAACAAGAGGGCCTGCCCGTGACCTCCACCGAGCCCACCACCTCCGCGCAGACCGGGGGCGGCGACGACTCGATCGTCAAGAAGCTCTCCACCCTCGACCGCTACCTGGCGGTCTGGATCCTCATCGCCATGGCCGTCGGCCTCGGGCTCGGACGGGCCGTTCCAGGGCTGAACGACGCGCTGGCGAAGGTGGAGGTCGGCGGTATCTCCCTGCCGATCGCGCTCGGCCTGCTGATCATGATGTATCCGGTCCTGGCCAAGGTCCGCTACGACCGGCTGGACGCCGTCACCGGCGACCGGAAGCTGATGATCTCCTCCCTGGTCATCAACTGGATCCTCGGACCCGCGGTGATGTTCGCCCTGGCATGGATCTTTCTGCCGGACCTGCCCGAGTACCGCACCGGCCTGATCATCGTGGGACTGGCCCGCTGCATCGCCATGGTGATCATCTGGAACGACCTCGCCTGCGGCGACCGGGAGGCCGCGGCCGTGCTCGTCGCGCTGAACTCGGTCTTCCAGGTCCTGGCGTTCGGTCTGCTGGGCTGGTTCTACCTCGACCTGCTGCCCGGCTGGCTGGGCCTCGGCGACGGCGAGCACCTGGACATCTCGATGTGGGAGATCGCCCTGAACGTGGTCGTCTTCCTCGGCGTCCCGCTGCTGGCCGGCTTCCTGACCCGCCGGATCGGTGAGCAGAGGATGGGCCGTGAGGGCTACGAACAGCGGTTCCTGCCGAGGATCGGGCCGTGGGCGCTGTACGGGCTGCTGTTCACGATCGTCATCCTCTTCGCCCTGCAGGGCAAGACCATCACCTCCCAGCCCCTGGACGTCGCCCGGATCGCCCTGCCGTTGCTCGTCTACTTCGCGGTCATGTTCTTCGGCACCTTCCTGCTCGGCAAGGGCCTGGGGCTCGCCTACGACCGCACCACCACGCTGGCGTTCACCGCGGCCGGCAACAACTTCGAGCTGGCCATCGCGGTCGCCATCGCCACCTTCGGCGTCACCTCCGGCCAGGCCCTGTCCGGCGTCGTCGGCCCGCTCATCGAAGTCCCGGTGCTGATCGGTCTGGTCTACGTCGCGCTCGCCTGGCGCAGGAAGTTCGCCGCCGGCGCGGTGACGACGGCGCCATGACGCAGCACACGGATGTGGTGGTGGTCGGCGGCGGCCAGGCTGGGCTCGCCGCCGGCTACCACCTGCGCCGCCAGGGCCTCGGCCACGTCGTCCTGGACGCCGACGCGGCGCCGGGCGGGTCCTGGCAGCACATGTGGGACTCACTGCACCTCTTCTCGCCGGCGGATCACTCCTCCTTGCCCGGCCGCCTCATGCCCGCCCGGCCCGGTGAGAGCTACCCGGACGCCGGACACGTGGTCGACTACCTCACCGACTACGAGAAGCGGTACGACCTGCCCGTCCAGCACGGCAGCCGAGTGGAGGCCGTGCGCCGCGACGGCGACCGGCTCCTGGTCGAGGCCGACTCGGGCACCTGGCGAGCCCGGGCGGTCATCAGCGCGACCGGTACCTGGTCTCGCCCCTTCCTCCCCGCCGTACCGGGCCGCAGCGTCTTCACCGGACGTCAGCTCCACACCGTGAACTACCGCCGCCCGGCCGCCTTCGCCGGCCGGCGCGTGATCGTGGTCGGCGGCGGCAACTCCGGTGCTCAAATCGCCTCAGACCTCGCCCTGAACGGCCAGGTGGAGGTGACGTGGGTGACCCGGCGCCCGCCGCGCTTCCTGCCCGACGACATCGACGGCCGTGCCCTGTTCGACGTCGCCACCGCTCGCCGCCGCGCCCTTGACGCCGGCCGCGGCGACACCGGTGGCGTCGCCTCGCTGGGCGACATCGTGGCCGTTCCGCCCGTCCGTGCCGCCCGCGACGCCGGACTCCTGACCGCGAAGCCGATGTTCTCCGGGCTCACTGCCGACGGCGTCCGATGGGGCGACGGCAGCCGTACGGGTGCGGACGCGATCGTCTGGTGCACCGGTTTCCGTCCCGCCCTGTCCCATCTGGCCCCGCTCCAACTGCGAGGCGTACGCGGGTACATCGCGACCGAGGGCACCCGCGCGGTCGACGAGCCGCGGCTGCATCTGCTCGGTTACGGCGACTGGACCGGCCCGGCGTCCGCGACGCTGATCGGGGTGGGGCGCCCAGCGCGGGACGCCGCCCGCGACATCACGGCGCTGTGTGCACGCAACCGACAGGGCAACCCGGCGTGATTCGTGACTTCGCCCGATGTTGTGCCGCAGCGTGATCGTTGCAGGCTGCCGGGCATGACCTCGCGCTTGTCCCGGCACCGGGTCGGTCTGGACGCCCTCAAGGCGTACCTCCTGCGCTGCTGTCCGCCCGGCTGCGGCGCCTGACCGACAGCCCGGCTCGGGCGGCGGTCAGCCGCGCAGGTCGAGCATGGCGGCCATGGCCGCCACCACGGACGGCGCGACCTGGTAGTAGACCCAAGTGCCACGCCGCTCGGACGTCAGCAGGCCGGCCTCGCGCAGCTTCTTCAGATGGTGGGACACGGTCGGCTGGGACACGCCGACGTCCGCGATGTCGCACACGCACGCCTCCCCGCCCGGATGCGAGGCGATCTTGGAGAACAGACGCAGGCGCACCGGGTCCGACAGCGCCTTGAACATGGCGGCCATCTTCTCCGCGTCCGCCTGGGACAGCTCTCCGGCGGTGATCGGCGGGCAGCACGGCACGACGCCGCTGCCCGGCAGAACGGGAAGTTCCACGACCTCTGATTTCGACATGCGTCTATGTTGACACCCGTCGATACGGGTGGCAAGCTCCGAGGCGTAGGCAGGTATCGACAGACATCGAAACAAGGAGTCGTCGTGACCACCACCCTTCGTACTGCGTTCACCGCGGCCCGAGCCCGTCGCACCGCCCGCCACCTGGCCGGCGTCAGCTTCTGCGGCAGCTGCGTTCAGGTCGGCGGCGGCGCCACCCGGGCGGCCGAACGCCGACAGCGCACCCAGCCGACCACCCTCACACAGGCGCGCTGACCCCCTTCGCCCTCAAGGAGACCGAGCATCATGAGCACCCAGCAGCTCCCCGTCGTCGTCATCGGAGCCGGCCCCGTCGGGCTCGCGGCCGCCGCCCACCTCGTCGGGCGAGGCATCGAGCCCCTCGTCCTGGAAGCGGGCAGCCGTGCCGGCGCAGCCGTGCGTGAATGGAGCCACGTGCGCCTGTTCTCCACCTGGGGCGAGGTCGTCGACCCGGCCGCCGAGAAGCTCCTCGCCCCCACGGGCTGGACCCGCCCCGACCCGGCGACGTACCCGTCCGGCGGAGACTGGACCGAGCGATACCTGCAGCCCCTCGCGGACGCCCTCGGCGACCGGGTGCGCACCGGTGCCACCGTCACCGGCGTCTCCAGGGCAGGCCGCGACCGGATCGTCGACGCCGACCGGGAGCAGCAGCCGTTCGTCGTGCACGTCGAGTACGCCGACGGCCGCGGGGAGCGTATCCACGCCCGCGCCGTGATCGACGCCTCCGGTACGTGGGCCACGGCCGGCCCGGCCGGCGGCAGCGGCCTGCCCGCGCTCGGCGAGAAGGCGGCGGCCGACCGGATCACCTACCGCGTACCGGATCTGAAGGACCCGGCCGTCCGCGCCCGTTACGCGGGTAAGCGCACGGCCGTCATCGGCTCGGGGGCCTCCGCCTTCACCGCGCTCGCGTACCTTGCCGAGCTGGCCGAGTCCGAGGGCGGTACGGGCACGCACGCGGTGTGGATCCTGCGCCGCGGCATCTCCGGCTCCACCTTCGGCGGCGGCACCGCCGACCAACTGCCCGCCCGAGGAGCCCTCGGCCTCGCCGCGAAGGCCGCTGTCGACAAGGGGCACGCGGACGCGGTCACGGGCTTCCGTACCGAGGCGTTCGAACGCGACGGTGACGGCCGCCTGGTCCTGGTGGGCGAGGACGGACATCGGCTCGACCCGGTGGACGAGGTGATCGTGCTGACCGGCTTCCGCCCCGACCTCTCCTTCTTGGACGAGCTGCGCCTGAGCCTGGACGAGCGCCTTCAGGCTCCGGTGGAACTGGCCCCGCTGATCGACCCGAACCAGCACTCCTGCGGCACCGTCTACCCGCACGGTCACCGCGAGCTGTCCCACCCCGAGCAGGGCGTCTACCTGGTCGGCATGAAGTCCTACGGCCGCGCGCCCACCTTCCTGGCCATGACCGGCTACGAGCAGGTCCGCTCCGTCGCCGCCGCCATCGTCGGCGACACCGAGTCCGCCGACCGCGTGGAACTCACCCTCCCTGAGACCGGGGTCTGCGGCGGTGCGGGCCTGTTCGACACCCCGGACGCCCAGCAGACCGAAGGTGGCGGATGCTGCGCTGCCCCGGAACCGCAGCTCGTGGCGCTCGTCGCGCCCGCGGCGGTGGGCACGGCTGCCGAGGAAGCACCGGCGGGCGGCTGCTGCGGCTCGTGACCGGCCTCAACACCCGCGACAGCGGGGCCGCGACCGGAACAGGGGACCGGTCGCGGCCCCGCGCCGCCCTCCCTGCCCTCTGCCTGACGCAGATCGTGAGCTGGGGCATCGTCTACTACGCCTTCCCCGTCCTCAACCCCCGGATCACCGCCGCGACCGGCTGGACGGCCGGAGCGACTACGGCGGCGTTCTCGCTCGGCCTCGTCGTCTCCGCGCTCGCCGGAATCCGTGTCGGGCGCATCCTCGACCGGCGTGGCCCGCGCGCCGTCATGACGATCGGCTCGGCCCTCGGCGTCACCAGCCTGCTGGTGGTCGCCACAGCTCCCAGCCTGCCCGCCTTCTTCGTCGGCTGGGCACTCGCCGGATTCGCCATGGCGGCGACCTTCTACCAGCCCGCCTTCGCCGCCCTCACCCGCTGGTGGGCCCCCGACCACATCCGGGCTCTGACCATCGTCACCCTCGCCGGCGGCCTGGCCTCGACCGTCTTCGCACCGCTGACCGCCGTGCTCGCCGACCACCTCTCCTGGCGCCACACCTACCTCGTACTGGCCGCGATCCTCGCCACCCTCACCATCCCCGCCCACGCTCTGGCGCTGCGTGCCCCGTGGCCCGACGCCCCACCCACACCAGCGCATGCGGACACCGGGGAGTCCAGACCCGAGCGCAGCGGACCGTTCCTGCTGCTCGCAGCGGCCTTCACCCTGTCGGCCTTCACGATGTACGCCGTCGTCGTGGCCCTCGTCCCGCTTCTCATGGAACGCGGCTACACGATCAACCAGGCCGCCTGGGCGCTTGGACTCGGCGGGGCCGGCCAAACCCTCGGCCGCACCCTGTACGCCGCACTGGCCCGTCGCACCACCGTGACGGCCCGCACGACGATCCTGATCGCTCTCGGCGGCCTCACCACCGCCGCTTTCGCCGCCGTCCCGGGCCCCTATGCCTTGCTGGTCGCCGTGTCCATCGCGGCCGGCCTGGTCCGAGGCAATCTCACCCTGCTCCGGGCCACCGCCGTCACCGACCGGTGGGGCACCACCCACTACGGTCGGCTCTCCGGACTCCTCGCGGCACCGGCAACCACTGCGGCCGCCATGGCCCCCTTCGCCGGAGCGGCGCTCGCCGCACCACTAGGTGGGTACAGCCACCTATTTGTGTTCCTGGCCGCCCTCTCCATGACCGCCGCTTCCACTGCGGCCTGGACCAGTCCTGACACCGCCCACCAGGCCAAGGTGCGTCCGGCGCCGCGTCCTCCCCGTCCCTCTGGGTGATGCACGGGACCAGGGAGAGGCTCTTGTCTCTCGACTCGACGGTCCGCGGGTTGTACGTGAGCGGAGGGGCGGGGAGGTCACAGCACCTCCGCAAGGCACTGGTGGACCACCAGGCGTTCGAGGAGTTCGTCGAGCGTCCACGCCATGCGCCGGAGGTGTCCGACGGCCCGGCGGTG
Source organism: Streptomyces sp. NPDC097107 (assembly GCF_044762405.1). Classification (NCBI taxonomy): domain Bacteria; kingdom Bacillati; phylum Actinomycetota; class Actinomycetes; order Kitasatosporales; family Streptomycetaceae; genus Streptomyces; species Streptomyces sp. NPDC097107. Next base: position 62,185 of record NZ_JBIWEF010000014.1, read on the forward strand.
ATCGGTGGGTATCGGTGGGTATCGGTGGGTACTTCCTCGATTCCCGATGGTGCGCCCGCGCTCGATGAGGTCGGCCACCTGCCCGTCCTGCTCGGCCACCCGTGGAGACCACGGCGAGTGCGGCGGTGAGGGCAGCAAGCGAGGGATCCGCGAGGACGTGCTCCGAGTGCCCGGGCACGGCCCGACGGAGGATCTGTCAAACGAGCTTCACAGTCCCTGCCCTGGCCGCCTGACGGCCCTCCCCGGCACGCAAAAAGGGCGAGGCCCGAAGACCCCGCCCGCCCCTCACGAAGCCCCGGATCGGACCGGCTCAGGGCCACACCAGGCAGTACGGCTGATGTCCCGCCTCGTGCAGCCGGTGGCTGAAGTCCTGCCACTCGTGCAGCAATTGATACACGTTGAACGCGTCCCGGGGCCCGCCCCGGTCCGGCACCGTCGACCAGATGAAGGCTGCCGCGCCGACCGCTTCCTCGCCGATGCCGCGCAGGGGGTCGACGACGGTCATCGGGAGTTTCACGACCGCGTAGTCGGGGTGCAGGACGACCAGTTCCAGGGGCGGGACCTTGTGCAGGGGGACGCCCTCGATGCCGGTGAGGACCATGGCGGCCATGGTCTCCGGCTTGATCTTGGTGAACATGCCGTTCATCCCGAGCTCGTCGCCGCCGAGCTCCTCCGGGCGCATCGAGATCGGGACGCGGGCCGCGGTCGCGCCGTCGGGCGCGCCGAAGTACTTGTAGGTCACCCCCACCCGACCACCATTCCTGCTCCCCGCCCCCGGCCGGCCGGCCCGCTCCTCGAACCGGTCGGGTTCACCCGGCGTGTCGTGAGTCTGACGTGCTTCGGTCGATTCCTCCGCCTCGCGTCGGTGTTTTCCCCGCCGGGCACGTCGAGGACCCAGGCCGTCGGTCCCCTCGCCCAGTCCGCCACCGCGATGCATATCTCCACCCGACTGCTTTTCTAGGACGCGTGGCCCCCGCCGCGCAACCCGATCATCGTGTCAGTGACCTCCCCCACGGCCGCTCGCCGAAACGTGCCGTGAAACATATGTCCGTCATATGTCCCGGGGTGGCCGGCGGCCCCTCTCCGCGCCGCCTGTGTGAGCTGCGCGGACGGGCCCCAGTCTGGCAGACGACGCGGCGGACGGGGCGGTTGTCTACCCTGAATGAGGTCACCCTGGGCAACCAGAGGTCGGGCGGGACCCGAGAGGGTCCGTAGCGGAGTCCGATACGTCGGAGAAGGTCGAGAAGGTCGGAGAAGTCGCAGGTCATGAGCGAACTGGCATATCCATACGAAGCACCGGCCTCGCAGGCTCTGTTCGACCGCGCGGCGGCCGTCACGCCCGGCGGCGTGAACTCCCCGGTGCGGGCCTTCCGTGCCGTGGGCGGCACGCCCCGGTTCATGGTGTCCGGCACCGGGCCGTACCTCACCGACGCCGACGGCCGGGAGTACGTCGACCTCGTCTGCTCCTGGGGGCCGATGATCCTCGGGCACGCCCACCCCGAGGTGATCGCCGCCGTGCAGGACGCGGTCGCACGCGGGACGTCGTTCGGCACGCCCGCCGAGGGAGAGGTCGCCCTCGCGGAGGCGATGGTCGAGCGGGTCGCCCCGCTGGAGCAGGTACGGCTGGTGTCCAGCGGGACCGAGGCCACCATGTCGGCCATCCGGCTCGCCCGGGGGTTCACGCGGCGCACCAAGGTGATCAAGTTCGCCGGGTGTTACCACGGCCACGTCGACTCGCTGCTCGCCGCCGCCGGTTCCGGCCTCGCCACCTTCGCGCTGCCCGACACCCCCGGCGTCACCGGCGCCCAGGCGAGCGACACGATCGTGCTGCCGTACAACGACATCGACGCCGTGCACGCCGCTTTCGCCGCCCACCCCGGCGAGATCGCCTGCGTGATCACGGAGGCCTCGCCGGGCAACATGGGCGTCGTGCCGCCGCTGCCCGGGTTCAACCAGGGGCTGAAGGACGCGTGCGCGGCGGGCGGCGCGCTCTTCGTCTCCGACGAGGTCATGACCGGATTCCGGACCAGCCGCGCCGGCTGGTACGGCGTCGAGGGCGTGGTCCCCGACCTGATGACCTTCGGGAAGGTCATGGGGGGCGGGTTCCCCGCCGCCGCGTTCGGCGGACGTGCCGATGTCATGGCGCACCTCGCCCCGGCCGGGCCCGTCTACCAGGCCGGCACCCTCTCCGGGAACCCCGTCGCCACCGCCGCCGGGCTCGCCCAGTTGCGGCTCCTCGACGACGCCGCGTACGCCAAGGTCAACGCCGTGTCGGAGCAGATCCAGGGGCTCGTCACCGAGGCGCTGAGCAAGGAGGGCGTCGCGCACACGCTGCAGACCGCCTCCAACATGTTCTCCGTCTTCTTCACCGACGGAGAGGTGCGGAACTACGAGGACGCCAAGGCGCAGGAGTCCTTCCGGTTCACCGCGTTCTTCCACTCGCTGCTGGAGAACGGCGTCTACCTGCCGCCGTCCTCCTTCGAGTCCTGGTTCGTGTCCACCGCGCACGACGAGCGGGCCGTCCAGCGCATCGCCGACGCCCTTCCGGCGGCGGCCCGTGCGGCTGCGGAGGCGACCGCGTGAGCCACGACACCGACCAGGAGCTGACCGTCGTCCATGTGATGCGGCACGGCGAGGTCGAGAACCCCACCGGCGTGCTCTACGGCCGGCTGCCCGGCTACCACCTCTCCGAGCTGGGCCGGCGCATGGCCGACCGGGTCGCCGAGCACCTCGCCCCGCGCGACGTCACCTACGTCGTGGCCTCCCCGCTGGAGCGGGCGCAGGAGACGGCGACGCCGATCGCCAAGGCGCACGGACTCGACCTCGGCACCGACGCCCGGCTCATCGAGGCCGACAACGTCTTCCAGGGCAAGACCTTCGGCATCGGCGACGGCGCGCTGCGCCGGCCCGCCAACTGGAAGCACGTGGTCAACCCGTTCAAGCCGTCCTGGGGCGAGCCCTACGTCGACCAGGCCGTGCGCATGATGGGCGCGCTGGACGCGGCCCGGGACCTGGCTCGCGGGCACGAGGCCGTGGTCGTCAGCCACCAGCTGCCGATCTGGACCCTGCGGTCGTACGTCGAACGGCGGCGGCTGTGGCACGACCCGCGCAAGCGGCAGTGCACGCTGGCGTCCCTGACGACGTTCACGTACCGGGGCGACCGGATCGTGTCCGTCGGCTACACCGAGCCCGCCCGTGACCTCGTCCCGGCCCACCTCCTCGCCGGAGCCAAGCCGGTGAAGGGGCAGGGCAAGGCGTACGGGGCCTGACGGCCGGTTCGACGCCTGGTCCGACGGCCGGTCCGGCGTACGGGGTCCGACGGCCGGTCCGGCGTACGGGGCCTGACGGCCGGTCCGCCTCGCCCCGCGCAACTGCCCGTACGTGACGCCCGTTACGAAATCCGCACAAATATCCGGAACCCGCACGTTCGTCACGTCCTCTGACTGGGTGACCACCAGAGGACGTGACGAACGAGGTTGCGATGCGCACTTCCACCCGCACTCTCACCCGCAGGGGAATGCTCGGACTCGGCGCGGGCGCCGCGGCCGCGGTCGGGCTCGCGGGCTGCGGTACCGGCTCCCACACGGCGTCGGACGGCTCGCACCGGGCCGACGGTTCCGGGAAGCCCTCGCCTTCCGGCAGCAGCAAGGCGCCGGCCCGGCCCATCGGTGACGGCTCCACGTCGTACACCGGCAAGCAGCCGCACCAGCCGGACGCGCCCGTACCGCTGGAGCCCGGCCAGACTCCGCCGCAGTTCGTCGTCTTCTCCTGGGACGGGGCGGGGGAGGTCGGCAACGGGCTCTTCCCGCGCTTCCTCGACCTCGCCCGGGAGTACGGCGCGCACATGACCTTCTTCCTCTCGGGCCTGTATCTGCTGCCCGAGTCGAAGAAGCGCCTCTACGAGCCGCCGAACAACCCGCGCGGCGCCTCCGACATCGGCTACCTCACCGACGCCCACATCAAGGACACGCTCGCGGGCGTCCGCCGGGCCTGGCTGGACGGGCACGAGATCGGCACCCACTTCAACGGGCACTTCTGCGGCGGCAGCGGCTCGGTCGGGAACTGGACGCCGGCGCACTGGCGCAGCGAGATCGACCAGGCGAGGTCCTTCGTGAAGGAGTGGCGGACCAACACCGGCTGGACCGACCTGCCGTCCCTGCCCTTCGACTACGACAAGGAACTCGTCGGCGGCCGCACGCCCTGTCTGCTCGGCCAGGACAAGCTGCTGCCCACCGCCCGCGAGCTCGGCTGGCGCTACGACGCCTCCTCGCCCGGCGGCCGTCAGGTGTGGCCGGCGAAGAAGGACGGGATCTGGGACCTGCCGTTGCAGCAGATACCTTTCCCCGGACACTCCTTCGAGGTCCTCTCGATGGACTACAACATCCTCGCCAACCAGTCGGTCAACTCGACGAAGGCGCCCGCACACCACTACCCCGGCTGGCGCGAGCAGGCCACGAACTCGTACATATCGGGCTTCAAGCGGGCGTACGAGTCGAACCGGGCGCCCTTCTTCATCGGCAACCACTTCGAGGAGTGGAACGGCGGCATCTACATGGACGCCGTCGAGAACGCGCTCAAGCACATCGCGCGCGAGAAGGAGAAGGGCGAGGACATCCGGCTCGTCTCCTTCCGCCAGTTCACCGACTGGCTGGACGTGCAGAAGCCGGAAGTGCTGGCCAGGCTCCGCACCGTCGAGGTCGGGCAGCAGCCGGCCGGCGGCTGGAAGACCTTCCTGAAGGAGGCACCGGTTTCCTCCGGAAACGCCGCCTGAAATGCGGGTTTCCGCCCGTGAGGGGGGTGCGCAAGATCCCCGGAACGGACATGCGAAACTTTTCACATGAGTGCCGCCAGCCGCGCCCCCCTGCGCTCGAACCGCACCGCCGCCCGCGCCCGTCGCCGCGTCGCCCTGACCACCGGCGCCGCCGCGGTCGCGCTGCTCGCCACCGCCTGCGGCTCCGGCGGCACCTCGGGCGGCGGAGGCAACACCGGCTTCGTCACCGGCGCGGACGGCATCTCCACCGTGGATGCGGGTGAGCGGGCCGACGCCCCCGACCTGTCCGGCGAGACCGTCGACGGGGGACACGTGGACGTCGACGACTACAAGGGCAAGGTCGTCGTGCTCAACGTGTGGGGCTCCTGGTGCCCGCCCTGCCGTGCCGAGGCCAAGAACTTCGAGAAGGTCTACCAGGACGTCAAGGACCGGGGTGTCCAGTTCGTCGGCATCAACACCCGCGACACGTCCACCGGCCCGGCCCGCGCCTTCGAGAAGGAGTTCGGGGTCAGCTACCCGAGCCTGTACGACCCGGCCGGCAAGCTGATGCTCCGCTTCGAGAAGGGCACGCTCAACCCGCAGGCCATCCCCTCCACGCTCATCATCGACCGGGAGGGCAAGGTCGCCGCGCGCACCCTCCAGGCACTGAGCGAGGAGAAGCTCCGCAAGATGCTGGAGCCGTTCCTCGAGGACGGGTCCGACGGCTCCGCCGAATCCGCGAAGTCCGCCGAGTCCGCGAAGTCCGGCGAGTCGGGAAAGTGACGTGAGCGCACTGTCCACGCTCGCCGTGGCGGGCACCAACGGCACCGTGCTCAACGGCGCCCTGCTGGTGGCCCTGCCCATCGCGTTGCTCGGCGGCCTCGTCTCCTTCTTCTCGCCCTGCGTCCTGCCCCTCGTCCCCGGCTACCTCTCCTACGTGACCGGGGTCACCGGCACCGATCTGGCCGAGTCCCGGCGCGGCCGGATGGTCGCGGGCGCGTCGCTCTTCGTCCTCGGCTTCACCGCCGTCTTCGTCTCCAGCGGTGCGCTGTTCGGCTACTTCGGCCAGACGCTCCAGGAGAGCCAGGGCGTCCTGACCAAGGTGCTGGGCGTCTTCATGATCCTCATGGGCGTCTTCTTCATGGGCCTGATGCCCTGGCTCACCCAGCGCGAGTTCCGCTTCCACAAGAAGCCCGTGAACGGCCTGATCGGCGCCCCCGTGCTGGGCGCGCTGTTCGGCATCGGCTGGACGCCCTGCATCGGCCCGACCCTCGCGTCCGTCCTGGCGCTCTCCGCCGACCAGGGCACCGCCGGCCGCGGCGCCATACTGACCGTCGCCTACTGCGTCGGCCTCGGCCTGCCCTTCGTGCTCGCCGCGGTCGCCTTCCGCAAGGCGCTCGGCGCCTTCGGCTGGATCAAGCGCCACTATGTCTGGGTGATGCGGGTCGGCGGCATCATGATGATCGCGACCGGGCTGCTGCTCCTCACCGGCGTGTGGGACAGCATCGTGCAGGACATGCAGACCTGGTCCAACGGCTTCACTGTAGGGATCTGACCGATGAGCAAGACCACCACGGGCAAGACCCCGACGGACGCCCCGACGGACGCCCCGACGGACGCCCCGACGGACGCCCCGAAGGGCACCCCGAAGGGCACCCCGGAGGACGTCCCCACGGCGGGCGAGGAGCAGGAACTCGGCGACGCCGGCTCCCAGCTCTCCACCGCCCCCAAGGAGGAGGCGCCGGGCCTCCCCGCCCTCGGGGTCATCGGCTGGGCCCGCTGGTTCTGGCGGCAGCTCACCTCGATGCGGGTGGCGCTGCTGCTGCTCCTGCTGCTGTCGCTGGGCGCGATCCCGGGCTCGCTGATCCCGCAGGAGGGCGTCGACGCCCTGAAGGTCGAGGACTTCCGCGAGAAGCACGACATCCTCGGGCCCCTCTACGACGCGCTCGGCCTCTTCCACGTCTACAGCTCGGTGTGGTTCTCCGCGATCTACATCCTGCTGTTCGTCTCCCTCATCGGCTGCATCGTCCCGCGCACCTGGCAGTTCGTCGGCCAGCTCCGCGGCCGCCCGCCCGGCGCCCCCCGGCGCCTGACCCGGCTCCCGGCGTACACCACCTGGCGCACCGGGGCCGAACCCGAGCAGGTCCGCGAGGCCGCGCTCACGCTGCTGAAGAAGCGCCGCTTCCGCGCCCACGCCGTCGGTGACGCCGTCGCCGCCGAGAAGGGCTACGCGCGCGAGGTGGGCAACCTGGCCTTCCACATCGCGCTGATCGTGATGCTGATCGCCTTCGGCTGGGGCCAGTTGTTCAAGTACGAGGGCAACAAGCTGATCCTGGAGGGCGACGGCTTCTCCAACACCCTCACCCAGTACGACGACTTCAAGTCCGGCAACCTCTTCGACCCGGACCACGACCTCGCCCCCTTCAGCTTCTCCCTGAAGAACTTCCGCGGCACCTACGAGGCGACCGGCCCCAACCGGGGCACCCCGCGCGTCTACGAGGCCGAGGTCGACTACAGCGAAGGCGCCTACGGCGAGGAGAAGGCGACCACCATCGAGGTCAACGAGCCGCTGGAGATCGACGGCTCCAAGGTCTACCTCGTCAGCCACGGCTACGCGCCCGTCCTCACCATCAGGGACGCCAAGGGCAACGTCGTCATGGACAAGGAGGCGACCGCCCTGCTGCCGCTGGACTCCAACGTCACCTCCTCCGGTGCCGTCATGGTCAGGGACGGCTACCGCAACGCCGAGGGCGAGAAGGAACAGCTCGGCTTCAACGCCTTCTTCCTGCCCACCTACGGCGGCGAGGGCAGCACGATGCTGTCGGCCTTCCCCGCGCTGACCAACCCGATGCTGGCGCTCTCCGCCTACCACGGCGACCTCGGTGTCGACGCGGGCTTCGCGAAGAGCATCTACCAGCTCGACAAGAAGAACCTGGAGGAGTTCAAGGACTCCGACGGCGAGCTGTTCAAGAAGCAGCTCAAGATCGGCGAGACCATGACGCTCCCGAACGGTGCCGGCACGGTCACCTTCGACGGCGTCCAGGAGTGGGCCGGCTTCCAGGTCACCCAGCAGCCCGCCAGCGGCTGGGCGCTCGCCGGCGCGGTCGCCGCCATCTTCGGCCTCGCCGGCTCCCTGTTCATCCAGCGCCGCCGCGTCTGGGTCCGGGCAGTCAAGGGCGCCGACGGCGTCACGGTCGTCGAGATGGCCGGCCTCGGGCGCAGCGAGTCCGCGAAGGTCCCCGAGGAGCTCGGCGACCTCGCCGCGATCCTGTACGAGCAGGCGCCCGGCGCACCGGACACCGCCGACGCGCCCGGCGCACCGAAGAACGACGACGACACCCCCGATTCCCCCGACACCCACGTCGTACCTGCCGAAGGGGCCGAGAAATGACTCTCGCCACCGCAACCCAACTGGCCGCCGCGGCCAACGAGGACCTAGCGAACCTCAGCAACACGCTGATCTACTCCTCGATGGCGGTCTACACCCTCGCGTTCTTCGCCCACATCGCCGAGTGGCTCTTCGGCAGCCGCAGCAAGGTCGGCCGCACCGCCGCCGCGCTCACCGCGGCCGGCGAGGGGAAGGCGGACGCGAAGGGCGCCCCGGCAGTCACCGTGCAGAAGGCCGGCGGCACCGCCGTGCTGGAGCGGCCGAAGGTCGTCGTCCGCGCCGCGGCCGGCGCCCGGGACGTGCCCGACGGGCCCGGTGCGCACGGCGGCACCGAGAAGGGCGACCTCTACGGCCGTATCGCCATCTCGCTCACCGTGCTCGCCTTCGCCATCGAGGCGGGCGGCGTGCTCACCCGCGCCCTGTCGGTGAAGCGGGCGCCGTGGGGCAACATGTACGAGTTCAACATCACGTTCACGACGGTCGCGGCCGGCGTGTACCTCGTACTGCTCGCCATGAGGAAGAACGTCCGCTGGCTGGGCCTGCCGCTGACCACCACCGTCCTGCTCGACCTCGGTCTCGCGGTGACGGTCCTCTACACCGCCAGCGACCAGCTGGTCCCGGCCCTGCACTCGTACTGGCTGTACATCCACGTCTCCACGGCGATCTTCTGCGGCGCGGTCTTCTACGTCGGCGCGGTCGGCACGATCCTGTACCTCTTCAAGGACAGCTTCGAGAACAAGCTCGCGAACGGCGGCGAGCCCGGCCGCTTCGCCAGCTCCGTCCTGGACCGGCTGCCCGCCGCCGCCTCCCTCGACAAGTTCTCCTACCGCGTCAACGCCGCCGTCTTCCCGCTGTGGACGTTCACGATCATCGCGGGCGCGATCTGGGCGGGCGACGCCTGGGGCCGCTACTGGGGCTGGGACCCCAAGGAGGTCTGGTCCTTCATCACCTGGGTCGCCTACGCCTGCTACCTGCACGCCCGCGCCACCGCAGGCTGGAAGGGCCGCAAGGCCGCCTACCTGGCACTGGCCGCCTTCGGCTGCTGGCTGTTCAACTACTACGGCGTCAACATCTTCGTCTCCGGCAAGCACTCCTACGCGGACGTGGGCCTGGGCGCCCTCCAGTCCGTCGGTTTCTGAACCGGACGGCTCACCCAGGCGGCTCACCCAGGCGGCTCGCCTACGGCTGGTTCACTCCGCCGCGGGCGACGTTCGTGACGACGTCCCGCAGCCGCTCCACGTAAAGGCTCAGGTTCTTGTGCGCGACGTCGGTGTCCGGGTACCGGGCGGCGAACCACAGGCCTTCCGGGAGGCGGGTGACCCACGCGCACACCTGGTCGCCGTACGACACCCGCAGCAGGGCGTACGCCGACAGGTCCGGCCAGCGCCCGGCGCCCGGGACGTCGCGGGCGTCGACGTACGACACGATCGAGTACAGGTCGGGGGAGGTGGGGCGGAAGTCCGTGCCGAGCAGGCGCAGCACCCGGTCGATCGGCATGCGGGACAGCCGTCGGTTGGCCTGTAGTTCGGCGCGGACGGTGCGCAGGGCGCTCGGGAAGTCCTGGGCGCGCGACGCGGGGACCTCGATCGGCGCGCCGCCCACGTACCAGCCCACCGACTCCGACCACTGGGACCGCGACCTGGTGTGGAACGGCACGACGGTGCGGTAGACGGGCTCCCCGCCGATCTCGTGGACCACCAGCGCGGTGGCGGCCAGGACACCGACCAGACTGCCGCCGTAGGGACGGCAGTACGCCTCGAACGCGGCGGCGTCGGCCGCGTCCACCAGCGGCTCGCGCAGCAGCTTCTGCTCGGGCAGCGTCCCGCCGGGCTCCACGCCCAGGTCCAGGGGGAAGGACGGCAGCCGCCCGTCGCACCGCCGGATGAACTCCCGCCAGCGGGACACGACGTCGTGGCCGCCGTCGATCCGGTCCGCGTCCGCCCGCTCGGCCTCGCAGAAGTCGACGTAGCTGCCGACCCGCGGGTGCGGCACGGTCCGGCCCTCGACGCCCGCCGCGTACAACTCGTGGATCTCGGCGGGGATGCGGTAGATGGAGTAGGCGTCGACGTTGCTGTGGTCGAACGCCATGTACACGCTGACGCCGTCGTCGCGGACGACGGCCGTGTAGATGAGGTTGGGCCAGCGCAGCGCGTCCGCGACGCCGTCGAAGCGGTCCCGGAGGTGGCGGGCCAGTTCGGTCGCGTCGGGGAAGTCGCCGACGTCCTCGCGGTGCAGGGACACGGCGTCCGCCGCCAGCGTGAACCGGCGCATCGCGTCCCCGGTCCCGCCGCTCCAGCGGAAGCCGCTGCGCAGCGTTTCGTGCCGCAGCGTCCAGGCGCGCAGCGCCTCCTGGAGCGCGTCCAGGTCGACCGGGCCCGGGATGTCGAAGGCCGTGCCGAGCCAGGTCGGCACGAACAGGCCGTCGTCGCGGACCGACCGGGCCGTCCGGATGTGCGACTCCTGGATGTACGCCGGTGGCCGCGCGTCCTCGGGCAGCGCCGCCGCGACCTCGACGGTCGCCGGACTGAGCGTCCACTCGACGAGGCGCCCGGGCCGGATCTCGCAGCGGTGGATGTCGGTCAGTCGCACGAGGGGTCTCCGTTCGCAGATGTACAGACCCGACCAAGGGAATGCCGAGCCCGCGACCGCGCACATGGTGTGTCGGCACGGTTCAACGGAACGGATGGCCCCTCGAACGGCGGTACGCCCCCGCTACCGGGCCGCCGTTTCCTCCAGGTAGGCGTGGAGTGCACCCGCGCCCGCCAGCATCGCCCGGGTCCGCGCGGTGAGCCAGTGCCCGCGCGCCGCGACCGCCTCCCGCAGCGCCTCGCTGCTCCCCTCCCGCCGCAGCCCCTCCAGGACGGGCCTGATCTGGTCGAACAGGTAGTGGCTGCGGCGCAGGGCGCGCACGACCCGCGCGTCGCGCACGTCGGCGGGCCCGTACACGCGGTACTTCGTGCCCCGCTCCCGCCCGGGCGCGAGCAGCCCCGCCGCCTCCCACACCCGCAGCGCGGACGTCCGTACGCCGGTCAGCGCGGCCACTTCACCGATGCGCAGGCCGCCACCGGAACGGGACGGCGCCGCGGGTTCCGCACCGGCCGGCGCCTCCAGCGCCTCACTCGCGGCCCGCAGCGAGACCCGCTCCTCGTGCAGGGCGGCGTGCGCGGCGTCCACGAGGGCGAGTGCGCCGGGGACGTCTCCCTCGTGCACGGCCCGCATGACCCGCGTCGCGGTCACCGGCCCGTACCCCTTCCGCAGATCCCCGTACGTCAGCAGCGCGAGCCGGTGCGCCTCGCCGAAGACCCGGTATCCGGCCTCGGTCCGCCCGGCCGGGGGAAGCACGCCGGCGACCTCGTAGTTGCGGATCTGCTGGGTCGAGAGACCGGCGAGGCGGGCGAGGTCGACGGTGCGCAGCCGGCGGTCGTTCGTCATCGCGTCGAGGGTAGGGGGCCGTGGGCGTGACTGGTGATTTACGCGATGCGGAGAAGGAGCCGGGCCGCCGACACTGCGGTGACCGTGCCACCCGACCCGTACCCGGAGGTGCCGATGTCCGCTCCGCTCACGAGACGCAAGGCAGGAAGGACGACGCGAGGCCCGTCGCCGTGGAGGCGCCGCCTGCGCGGGGCGCTGGCCGGCGCGCTCCTGCTGTCGGCGGCCGGTCCGGTCGCCGCACCCGCCGCCACGGCGGCGGACGGTACGACCGTCACCACCCGGTACGGGCAGGTGCGGGGCGAGACGGGCGAGTCCGCGAACGCCTACCTCGGCATCCCCTACGCCGCGCCGCCGGTCGGAGACAGGCGCTGGAGGCCGCCCGCCCCGCCCGCGCGCTGGACGGGCGTCCGCGACGCCACGGCCCCCGGCAACCCCTGCATGCAGGCGGACTCGTCCACCCCCTGGGGCGACCTGGCCGGACCCGGCACCCCCAGTGAGGACTGCCTCTACCTCAACGTCCACACCCCCGCCGAGCGCTCCTCGCGCGAGAAGCCGGTGATGGTCTGGATCCACGGCGGCGGCTTCACCATCGGCTCCGGGACCTTCTACGACGGCGGTGAACTGGCCGCCCGCGGCGACGTGGTCGTCGTCACCCTCAACTACCGCCTCGGCGCCTTCGGCTACCTCGCCCACCCGGACCTGGCGGGTGAGTCGCCGGAAGGCGTCTCCGGCAACTACGGCCTGCTCGACCAGCAGGCGGCACTGCACTGGGTGCGGCAGAACATCGCCGGGTTCGGCGGCGACCCGGGCAACGTGACGATCTTCGGCGAGTCGGCGGGCGGCGGCAGCGTCTGCCAGCACCTCGTGTCACCCCGCACGCTCGGCCTGTACGACCGTGCCATCGCCCAGTCGGGCTGCGGCTTCCCCCTGCCCACCCAGGAGTCGCAGCAGCGCACCGGTGCCTCCTGGGCCGACTCCCTGGGCTGCGCGGACGTGGCCTGCCTGCGCGCCGAACCGGCCGGTGAACTGCTCACCGCCGCAATGAACCCCGGCGCCCGCTGGGTCCCCAACGTCGACGGCCGCGTACTGCCGCTCCAGATCCCGGACGCGCTGGAGAAGGGGCGCTTCCACCGCGTTCCCGTCCTCCAGGGCACCACCGCCGACGAGGGCCGCCTCACCGTGGCGACCACGTACGACCTGGCCGGCCGCCGGCTCACCGCCGCCGGATACCCGGTGGCCGTCCGCGCCCTCTACGGCGACCGGTCCGACGCGATCCTCGCCCGCTACCCGCTGTCCGAGTACGGCACCCCCGCCGAGGCCCTGGGGGCGGTCTTCACCGACTCCCAGTTCGCCTGCCTCCAGTCCCGCACCGCGGAGCTGATGGCCGACCACACCCGCTCCTACCAGTACGAGTTCGCCGACCGCCAGGCCGTGGACTACCTGAACCTGCCGATCAGCTTCCCCCTCGGCGCCCCGCACGGCTCCGAGATCCGGTACGTCTTCGGCGGCGTCTCGGGCACCCCCGCCCAGAACGCCCTCGCGGCGAAGATGATCGGCTACTGGACCAACTTCGCGCACACCGGCGTCCCGTACGCGGCGCACGCCCCGCGCTGGAGCCAGTACCCGAAGGTGCAGGTGCTCGCCCCGGACGCCATCACGCAGTCGACGACCTTCCCCCAGGACCACAAGTGCGACCTGTGGCTCCAGGGGAGCCCGGCCGGCCCATGACCGGCTCCAGCACGGCGTAGTCCGCGAAGAGGCGCCGGTAGCGCAGGTGCCGGGTCTCCTGCGTGTGCCCGCGCTGCCACTCCTCCACCTCCTCCGGGCCCGGACACGGCCCGGAGGAGGCGCCGCAGTCGGCCTCGTCGCCCGACACGCAGCGCGCCTCGTACTCGGGCTGCGCCGACGGGTCCTGCGCGATCACGAACGGTACGTACCGGAAGACGCGGCGCGTCCGCTCGTGCCCCTGTCGCCGGTGCCGGGCCAGCAGCACGTCGGCGTCGGTCTCGGCGCTGCCGTCGCCGACGGCGCGGGCGTGCGCGCGCAGTACGGCCAGCTGCGTGCAGGTGGCGCAGCCGGCCACCGGTTCGGGCGGCGGCGGCAGGGCGATCAGCGCCCGCGCCGTCAACGCGTCCGTGAACGACCGGTCGTTGGCCGCGCGCACCGCGGCGCTCAGTCGTCCCTCACGATCCATCGTGCAACCTCCGTGACTGTGGGTGTATCGAGGGTTGCTCAGGGGAATCGTCGGGAGCAATGCTCGACGCGTGACACTCGCGCACTGTCACAAGGGGGAGGGGGCGGGGATCGTGGGGCGACGCAACGCCGAGGGGCCGGGGGCGAGTACGGCAGCCGTCTTCGGCGAGGTGCTGCGGCACTTCAGGGAGGCCGCCGGGCTCACGCAGGAAGGACTGGCGGTGCGCATCCCGTGCGACCGCTCGCACGTGGCGCGGGTCGAGGCGGGGTCGCGGGTGCCGCAGGATACGTTCGCGAAGACGTGCGACGAGTTGCTGGGCACGGGTGGGGTGCTGGGGCGGCTGTGGGGGCGGATCGACTGGTATCCGGAGGTGGAACATCCGGACTGGTTCCGGCGACGGGCGGAGATGGACGCGGTGGCGGTCGCGTTGCGGGAGTATCAGGAGCGGGTGATCCCGGGGTTGTTGCAGACGGAGGAGTACGCGCGGGCGTTGTTCTCGCGTCTCGCCAAGGGCGACGACCTGGAGGAGCGCGTCCGAGCCCGCCTGAGTCGGCAGCAACGCTTGTGGTCGGACGACGGGCCGCTCTACGTAGTCGTGCTGGACGAAAGCTGCCTGAACAACGTCATCGGCGGCAACGGCACCATGCGAGACCAGTGCGCACACCTGCTGGAGATCGGGCTGCGCCCCAACATCCGTCTCCAAGTGGCGCCTGCCGGGCGGCTCGGGCTCCTGCGCCCTAGCGGCTCAATGTCCCTGATCAAGCTGCCGGACGGTCGTGATTGGGTCTACTCCGAGTCCCTGGACCGGGGTCATTTCAGCGATGACCCGGCCGTCTATGCACGACACTGCCGGACATATGATGTGCTCAGGGCGGATGCTCCATCAGCCCCCGAGTCCGCCGCTCTGATCAGTGACGCGATGGAGAGGTACCAGGATCATGGACAGGCACGAACTCGGCGCGGCGGTCTGGATCAAGAGCACCTACAGCGACGCCAACGGCGGCAACTGCGTAGAAGCGGCCCCCGGATTCCCCGGCGCCGTCCCCGTCCGCGACAGCAAGAACCCTGACGGCCCCGTACTGATCGTCGGCCGCGCCGCCTGGGCCGTCTTCACCGGAGCCCGCTTCCTCGTGCTGCGGTGACACGGGCGCCCACCCCTGAAAGAACCCCTGCGGCGCCGATTCACTCGCCTGGGTGAACATCACCGGTCGGGCTGGCTCTCCGACACCCCAACTCCCTTACGCTCGGCGCATCAACCGCTGGCATATGACCGGCATCCACTTGGCCCTCGCAGCCCGCTTCCCCCTGCGTAACTGCGACGGCTGAACAAGCAAGGAACCTCATGGTCAGTCCCTCCCACGAGGCGATGCACCGCATCTTCCAGCACGACCCCGGGCTCTTCAGCCGCGTCTCCCGCTTCCTCGGTGTCGACATCCCCAGACCCATCGGAGCGACCGCCCTGCCCACCGACCTCACCGAGGCAAGCCCCGTCGAACGCCGAGTCGACACACTCCTGCGCTTCGAGACCGCGGAACAGGGCCCCTTCCTCCTGGCCGTCGAGGCCCAGGGCAAGAAGGACCCGGACAAGCCCGCGAGCTGGGCGTACTACGTCTCCTATCTGTGGACCAAGTACCGCCTGCCTGCCGCGCTGCTGGTCGTCTGCCAGGACTACGCCACGGCCAAATGGGCCCAGCAGGCCGTGAGCAGTGGTCCGCCCCAACTACCCACTCTCACCCTGCGGCCCGTGGTCGCCGGTCCGCACAACATGCCGGTGATCACCGACCTTGAGGAGGCCCGCGCCGACCTGGTGCTCGCCAGCCTGGCGGCCATCACACACGCCGCCGAACCGGCCATCAATGAGATACTGAAAACCCTGTCCACCGCTTTGCGGGACGCGCCGCAAGATGTCGCGGACCCCATCATCGAATTCACCGCACAGGGCCTGGGTAACCGCCCGGCCAATCGCCTCTGGAGGAACCTGGTGGCCGTGGACCTCTCCTTCTACAAGTCGTACATCTCCGAAGAGATCCGGGACGAGGGCCGTGCTCAAGCCGGCGCCGAGGCTCTCCTGATCGTTCTGGAGCAGCGAGGCCTCGACATCTCCGACGACGTGCGCGGACGCGTCACGGCGTGCGGTGACCCCGAGATCCTCCGCCACTGGCTCGCCCGAGCCGTCACCGCGCCCACCGCCGAGGCGGTCTTCGAAGACGAGTGAGCCGGCGGGAGCCGGTGGCTCCCCCGCAGACCCGTCGCCCGCCCACGGAGGCCGGGGCCACCCGGCTCGCCCCCGCTCGCTCAGGAACCTCACCACGGGTGGCTGCCTCGACCTCAACCGCAGGGCGTCCATGATCGGCCTGACGACACGCCCTGCACCGGCTCCGCCTCCCAGCGCTGGACCGGGATCTGACGGCGGAGCGGATCGGGGAGGCTCAGGCCTCGTCCCGCTTGTCGCGCCTGCGGTCCTCGTCGTCCTCGGGGCCGCTTGGGCCGTTGTCCCGCGGGCCGTCCTCACCACGGTCCTTGTCCGCGTCGCCGGGCTGGTCGCCCAGGGACTTGAGGAACTCCGGATTGTCGTCCGGCGCGACGAACTGCCGCCGCCCACCGCCCTGCCAGGGCGCCGCACCCGCCGCCTGCCGCTTCTTGCCGGCGATGAGCCAGGAGATCGAGCCGACCAGCGGGAACAGCAGCACGAGGATCGCCCACAGCGGCTTGGGGATGTGGCGGATGTCGGCATCCTTCGTGCTGATGCAGTCGATGAACGCGTAGACGCTCAGTGCCAGTGGCACGAGGAACATCAGCACCCGGAGCATGGGCCTCTCCAGCGGAAGCGGTGGGCTGGGGACGCGTCACGGCCCCCAGGTACAGGGCCAGGGTAGCCGCTCGGGGATACTGGACCGCATGGCTTACGACGATCTTCGCTCGCTGCTCAGGGCTCTGGAGCGCGAGGGCGACCTCAAGCGCATCAAGGCCGAGGTGGACCCGCACCTGGAGGTCGGGGAGATCGTCGACCGGGTGAACAAGGCCGGCGGCCCCGCCCTCCTCTTCGAGAACGTGAAGGGCTCCGACCTGCCCCTCGCGATGAACGTCTTCGGCACCGACCGCCGCCTGCTCAAGGCCCTCGGCCTGAAGTCGTACTCCGACATCTCGGACAGGATCGGCGGGCTGCTGAAGCCCGAGCTGCCGCAGGGCTTCGTCGGCGTGCGCGAGGCCTTCGGGAAGCTCGGCGCGATGACGCACGTACCGCCGAAGAAGGTGAAGCCGGGCAGCGCGCCCGTGCAGGAGACCGTCCTCACCGGCGACGACGTGGACCTCGACCGCCTCCCCGCCCTCTTCACGTGGCCGGACGACGGCGGCTCCTTCTTCAACCTGGGCCTCACCCACACCAAGGACCCGGAGACGGGCATCCGCAACCTGGGCCTCTACCGCCTCCAGCGCCACGACAAGCGCACCATCGGCATGCACTGGCAGATCCACAAGGACAGCCGGAACCACTACCAGGTGGCCGCCCGGCGCGGCGAGCGCCTGCCGGTCGCCATCGCCTTCGGCTGCCCGCCCGCCGTGACGTACGCCTCCACCGCGCCGCTCCCCGGCGACATCGACGAGTACCTCTTCGCCGGGTTCCTCCAGGGCAAGCGGATCGAGATGGTCGACTGCAAGACCGTCCCGCTCCAGGTCCCGGCGCACGCGGAGGTCGTCATCGAGGGCTGGCTGGAGCCCGGCGAGATGCTCCCCGAGGGCCCCTTCGGCGACCACACCGGCTTCTACACGCCGCAGGAGCCGTTCCCCGCCCTGAAGATCGACTGCGTGACGATGCGGAAGCGCCCGCTGCTCCAGTCGATCGTGGTCGGCCGCCCGCCGACGGAGGACGGCCCGCTGGGGAGGGCGACCGAGCGCTTCTTCCTGCCGCTGTTGAAGATCATCGTCCCGGACATCGTGGACTACCACCTCCCCGAGGCCGGCGGCTTCCACAACTGCGCGATCGTCTCGATCGACAAGAAGTACCCCAAGCACGCCCAGAAGGTCATGCACGCCATCTGGGGCGCCCACATGATGTCCCTCACCAAGCTGATCGTGGTCGTCGACTCCGACTGCGACGTCCACGACCTGCACGAGGTCGCCTGGCGCGCGCTCGGCAACACCGACTACGGCCGTGACCTCACCGTCGTCGAAGGCCCGGTCGACCACCTCGACCACGCCTCCTACCAGCAGTTCTGGGGCGGCAAGGCGGGCATCGACGCCACGAAGAAGCTGCCCGAGGAGGGGTACACGCGGGACGGGGGCTGGCCGGACATGGTGCTGTCCGACCCGGAGACGGCGGCGAAGGTCGACCGCCGCTGGAAGGAGTACGGACTGTGACGTCGGCTTCCGCCGCGCTGCCCCGGCAGCCGGGGCGCACCAAGGCGTTCCTGCGCCTGGTGATGATCGAGCACTCGGTCTTCGCGCTGCCCTTCGCCTACATCGCCGCCCTCACCGCGATGTACCGGTGGGACGAGAACATCCACTGGGGCCGGCTGCTCCTGGTCACCGTCGCGATGGTCGGCCTGCGGACCTTCGCGATGGCGGTCAACCGGATCATCGACCGCGAGATCGACGCCCGCAACCCGCGCACCGCCCACCGCGAACTGGTCACCGGCGCCATGTCGGTCAAGCACGCCTGGACCGGCGCGCTGATCGCCCTGGTCGTCTTCCTGGGCGCCGCCGCCCTGCTCAACCCGCTCTGCCTGGCCCTCGCCCCCATCGCGGTGATCCCGATGGTGGTCTACCCGTACGGCAAGCGGTTCACCAACTTCCCGCAGGCCATCCTGGGCCTCGCCCAGGCGATGGGCCCGATCGGCGGCTGGCTGGCGATCACCGGCGAGTGGTCCTGGGAGGCCGTGCTCCTCGGCCTCGCGGTCGGCGTCTGGATCGGCGGCTTCGACCTGATCTACGCCTGCCAGGACGTCGAGACCGACCGGCAGGTCGGCGTGAAGTCGGTCCCGGCCCGCTTCGGCATCCCGGCCGCGATCTGGGGCGCCCGCGCCTGCCACACCGTCACCACGGCCCTGTTCGTCTGGTACGCCGTCGCCACCGACGCCGGTGTCCTCTTCTGGCTGGGCCTGCTGATCGTCGCGGGCGCGTTCGTCTACGAGCACACCATCGTGCGCCCGACCGACCTGTCCCGCCTGAACAGGGCGTTCTTCTCGGTCAACGGCTTCATCGGCATCGCCCTGTTCGTGTGCGCGCTGCTGGACCTGCTGGTGCGGGGCCTCACTGTCTGAAAACCCTGAGCCTGCGACTAGGCTCGGCATCATGAAGCCAGGACAGACGCAGCGCGCGCCTTGGATCGTGGGGGTGTCGGGGGCCTCCGGTACGCCGTACGCGGCGGCGGTACTGCGGGCGTTGCTCGCCGCGGGCGAGAGCGTCGACCTGGTGGTCAGCCGGGCCTCGCGGCTCACCCTGCTCGACGAGACCGGCATCTCCTTCCGGGACGCCCACTGGCGGACCGACCTGCACACATGGCTGGCCCGGGGCGCCGACGGCAAGCCCGGCACCTTCGACGTCGACCTGGCCGGCGACCGGGTACGGCACTGGAGCGCGGGCGACCTCGCGGCCGGGCCGTCCTCGGGTTCGTATCCGGCCAAGGGCATGCTGATCGTGCCCGCGTCGACGGCCTCGGTCGCGGGCGTCGCGCTCGGGCTGTCGAAGGACCTGCTGCAGCGGTCGGCGAGCGTGACCCTGAAGGAGGGGCGCAAGCTGGTCGTGGCCGTGCGGGAGACCCCGCTGGACGGCCGGACGCTGCGGCACCTGGTGACCCTGGACGACGCGGGCGCGACCGTGGTGCCCGCCTCGCCGGCCTTCTACGCGGGGGCGACGCACATCCAGGACCTGGTGGACTTCGTCGCCGGACGCGTCCTCGACGCGGCGGGTGTCGGGCACGACCTCTACCGCCGCTGGCGCGGCGACCTCGGCGGGGCCCGCCCCACCACCTGAGCACCACCTCCCCCCCCCCACACGTTTGTTACCCACATCTTCAGAACTCTTCAGTGGAAGGCTTCGATCGCATGGACGCGGTGGACAGGCAGCTCATCCAGGCTCTCAGGGAGAACGGCCGGGCCTCCTACGCCGAGCTGGGGCGCCTCGTCGGACTGTCGGGGCCCAGCGTCACCGACCGCATCAACCGGCTGGAGGCGGCCGGCGTCATCACCGGCTACCGGGCGACCGTGGACGCCGCCTCGCTCGGCCTCGGCGTCACCGCCCTGATCGGCGTCTCGCTCTCCGACGCCGCCGACCACGAGGACGTGGCGCAGCGCCTGCGGGACCTGCGGGAGATCGAGGACTGCTGGTTCATCGCCGGCGACGACTCCTACATGCTCAAGGTGCGCGCGACCGACGTGGACGGCCTGGAGAGCATCATCCGCCGGCTGTCGGGCACGAAGGGCGTCTCCAGGACCCGTACCACCATCGTGCTCTCCACCAAGTGGGAGAACCGGGTGGGCGAGCTGCCGGAAGAGGTTCAGTAGCAGTGGCCCGGTGGTCGGGGCGTACGGTTTACGAGTCAGTCTCAGAAAGAGGTATCGCATGGACGCCGGGCTCAAGCGGGAGCTGGAGCAGAAGGTCCGCTCCGGGGAGCGGCTGACCCGCGAGGACGGCATCGCGCTGTACGAGTCGGACGACCTGGCCTGGCTCGGCGGCCTCGCGCACGAGGTGCGGACGCGGAAGAACGGCGACGTCGTCCACTTCAACGTCAACCGCCACCTCAACATGACCAACGTGTGCACCGCCTCCTGCGCGTACTGCTCCTTCCAGCGCAAGCCGGGGGAGAAGGACGCGTACACGATGCGCATCGAGGAGGCGGTGAAGCTCGCCAAGTCGATGGAGGGCGAGAACCTCACCGAGCTGCACATCGTCAACGGCCTGCACCCGAACCTGCCGTGGCGCTACTACCCGCGCTCGCTGCGGGAGCTGAAGGCCGCGCTGCCCGACGTCTCGCTCAAGGCCTTCACGGCCACCGAGATCCACCACTTCGAGACCATCTCCGGGATGTCCGCCTCCGACATCCTCGACGAGCTGATCGACGCCGGTCTGGAGTCCCTGACCGGCGGCGGCGCCGAGATCTTCGACTGGGAGGTGCGGCAGCACATCGTCGACCACCGCACCCACTGGGAGGACTGGTCGCGCATCCACCGCCTGGCGCACGAGAAGGGTCTGAAGACCCCGTGCACCATGCTCTACGGCCACATCGAGGAGCCGCGCCACCGCGTGGACCACGTGCTGCGCCTGCGCGAGCTGCAGGACGAGACGGGCGGCTTCCAGGTCTTCATCCCGCTGCGCTACCAGCACGACTTCGTGGACATGCAGGACGGCAAGGTCCGCAACCGGCTCCAGGCCCGCACCCAGATGGCGACCGGCGCGGAGGCCCTGAAGACCTTCGCCGTCTCCCGGCTGCTGTTCGACAACGTCCCGCACGTCAAGGTCTTCTGGGTCATGCACGGCGTCCAGACGGCCCAGCTGGCCCTCCAGCACGGCGCGGACGACATGGACGGCTCGGTCGTCGAGTACAAGATCACGCACGACGCGGACGACTTCGGCACGCCGAACAAGCTGACCCGCGAGGACCTGCTCGACCTGATCCGCGACGCCGGGTTCCGGCCGGTCGAGCGCAACACGCGGTACGAGATCATCCGGGAGTTCGAGGGTCCCGACGCGGGGCGCCGGGAGTCGCCGCAGCCGATGCGGGTGTGATTTCCGCGGTTGTTGTCCGGCTGCGGGCCGGTGGGGACCGGCCGCGCAGTTCCCCGCGCCCCTTTCAGGGGCGTCCGGTGCACGTACCCAAGGGGCGCGGGGAACTGCGCGACCAGCCACGGACCGGCCGCACCCGGCACCGGAACCGAACCGCCCACGGTGGGTACCCGCACCGCATGGCCCCCGAGGACGACTACACCGCACAACCCTTCGTGCCGACCCGCGGCGGCCTCCCCGCCCTGCGCAGGGCCGCCGCCGAGTGCAGGGGCTGCCCCCTGCACCGGGACGCCACTCAGACGGTCTTCGGCGCCGGCCAGGCCACCGCCCGCGTGATGCTGATCGGCGAGCAGCCCGGCGACCAGGAGGACCGGCAGGGCACGCCCTTCGTCGGCCCCGCCGGGGGCCTGCTCGACCGGGCGCCGGCGGATGCCGGCATCGGTCCGGCGGACGCCTACGTCACCAACGCCGTCGAGCACTTCGAGTTCACGCGGGCGGAGCCCCGCAAGCGCCGTATCCACAAGGCGCCCACCCTGCGCGAGATGACCGCCTGCGGCCCCTGGCCGGCCGCCGGGCCGGCCCGCGTGGCGAACTGATCGTGGTGCTCGGCGCCACGGCCGGCAAGGCGCTGCTCGGCTCCTCGTTCCGGGTCACGCAGGTGCGCGGCACGGTGCTGGAGGAGGAGATCCACGGGCGCCCGGAACGGCTGGTGCCGACCGTGCATCCGTCGGCGGTGCTGCGGGCGGCGGACCGGGAGGGGGCGTTCCGGGGCCTGGTCCCGGATCTGAAGGTGGCCGCACAGGAACTCGCGTAATGGCTACCATAGCCATGTGTCCCTTACCTTTACCTTCGATCCGCCCGTCACCCCCGACCTCCGCGACGGCGTACTCGACCTGTGGACCGACGTCTCCAACGCGGGCGGCTCCGTGGGCTTCGTACCGCCGGTGACGCGGGAGGACATCCGCCCCGAGCTGGTCAGACACATGGTGGGCATGGCCGAGGGCCGCACCCGCCTGCTCGTCGGCCACGACGAGACGGGGCGAGTGGCCGCCACCGCGTTCCTCGCCCTCAACGCGCACCGGCTGATGACCCACTGGCTGTGGCTCTACACGGTGATGGTCCACCCCCGTCACCAGGGCCGGGGCTACGGCCGGGACCTGATGGCCGCCGCCGCGGACGCGGCCCGCACCGTCCCGGGCATCGAGGCGATCCGGCTCACCTGCCGGGGCGGCCTCGGCCTGGAGCGGTTCTACGAGTCCTGCGGCTACAAGGAGGTCGGCCGGGTGCCCGGCGCGATCCGCGTGGCGCCGGGCGACGACCGGGACGACGTCTTCATGCTGCTGCCGCTGACCTGAGCACGTTCCCGTCGCGGACCGACCCCCGTGAAAGATCGGCGGCCCGGCATGTTTCACTGGACAGTGCCTCTTTGTGCCAGAAACGGAAGAGTGGATTGAGATGCTCCGCTACACGCTGATGCGCCTCGGGATCTTCGTGGGCTGCCTCGTCGCGGTCTGGGGGCTCGTCTACGCCGGCGTGTTCCCGCGCGGCCTCGGTGACTCCAACGGCATGTGGATCATCCTGCTCTCCCTGCTCATCTCGGCCCCCATCAGCTACGTCGCGCTGCGCAAGGAGCGGGACCGGGCCTCGGTCCAGGTCGTGAGCCGCGTGGGCCGCATGAAGGCCAACCTCGAGGCCAGCCGCGGCCAGGAGGACGCCACCGACGACACCGCACGGGCGCAGGGCCAGACCTCGTAACGTCCGTCACGCACCCGCAAGCCCCGGTTTCCGAATTCACAGGAAACCGGGGCCATCTGCGTTTTACGGGCAGCAGGCGTCTCCTGCCTCTCAAAGAGAGGCTTTGGGGGCCCCAAAGCGCAGGTGTTAAAGTCGTGTGCATGAAGCACGCAGCCGCGCCCCGCACACCGTCGAGCCTCGCGCTCGTGGCGCGCCTGCACGTGGACCTCTGTCGGTGCGCGTCCGCGAACTGTCGCCCCTGACGTTCCCCCCTCATCCGTCGTTCTCCACGTCAGCCCCGCGCGTCCGTCCCCGCGTCCCGTCCCCCTACGGAGCATGTCCGTGTCCTCAGTCACGAGCGTCAAGAAGTACCTCAAGGTGCCCTTCTGGGCCCAGATACTCGCCGGTCTCGTCCTCGGTGTGCTGCTGGGCTGGCTGGCCCGCAGTCAGGACATATCCTGGCTGGTCACCACCCTGGAGAAGGTCGGTGGCACCTTCATCGGCCTGCTGAAGCTGGCCGTCGCACCGCTCGTCTTCTTCGCGATCCTGGTGTCGATCACCAACCTGCGGAAGGTCAACAACGCGGCCCGCCTGGCGTCCCGCACCCTCCTCTGGTTCATGATCACGTCGCTGATCGCGGTGGCCATCGGCCTCACCATCGGCCTGCTCACCAACCCCGGCGCCGGTACCGGCCTCACCCCGGCCGACGGCGCGAAGCCCGAGAACACCGGGTCCTGGATCGACTTCCTGACCGGCATCGTGCCGACCGACGTCATCACGCCGTTCACCGAGCTGAACGTCCTCCAGATCGTCTTCATGGCCGCCGTCGCCGGCATCGCCGCCCTCCAGCTCGGCGAGAAGGCCCAGCCGATCCTGAACCTGAGCGAGTCCGTACTCGCACTCCTCCAGAAGGCCCTGTGGTGGGTCATCCGCCTCGCCCCGCTCGGCACCGTCGGCCTCATCGGCCACGCCATCGCCACCTACGGCTGGGACCTCATCGGCAAGTACGCCACCTTCACCGCCGACATCTACGTCGGCTGCGCGATCGTGATGTTCGTGGTCTACCCGGTGCTGCTCGCCACCGTCGCCAAGGCCAGCCCGCTCCAGTTCTTCAAGGGCGCCTGGCCCGCGATCCAGCTGGGCTTCGTCTCCCGCTCCTCGGTCGGCACCATGCCGCTGACCCAGAAGGTCACCGAGCGCCTCGGCGTGCCGAAGGAGTACGCGTCCTTCGCCGTGCCGTTCGGCGCGACGACCAAGATGGACGGCTGCGCCGCGATCTACCCGGCCATCGCCGCGATCTTCGTCGCGCAGATCTTCGACATCCAGCTGGGCATCGGCGACTACCTGCTGATCGCCTTCGTCTCGGTGGTCGGCTCCGCCGCCACGGCCGGCCTCACCGGCGCCACGGTCATGCTGACCCTGACCCTGTCCACCCTGGGCCTGCCCATGGAGGGCGTCGGCCTGCTCCTCGCGATCGACCCGATCCTGGACATGATGCGCACGGCGACGAACGTGACCGGGCAGGCCCTGATCCCGGTGATCGTCTCGGCCCGCGAGGGACTGCTCGACCGCAAGGCCTACGACGCGGCGCACAGCTCGCCGATCGACGAGCCGGAGCGGGAGCAGGAGCAGGAGAAGCAGGTGGCGGAGCCGGTTCCGGCCGCCGTCTGACCGACGTGTTCCGGGTGCCGGCGTCGCGCTGACGTCCTGATCACCGCCGCACGGACCGTACGCTGATTCGCATGGGTGCTGGGAAGACCAAGCGGATGCCGCGTGCGGTCCGTGAGCAGCAGATGCTGGACGCCGCCGTGAGCGTCTTCGGGCAACGCGGGTACATGGCGGCGTCGATGGACGAGATCGCCGAACTGGCGGGTGTTTCCAAGCCGCTGGTGTATCTGTACCTGAACTCGAAGGACGACCTCTTCAGCGCCTGCGTCCGCCGCGAGGCCCGCGCCCTCACCGAGGCGGTGCGGGCCGGTGTGCGTCCGGGGCTGTCCGCCGACGGGCAACTCTGGTCGGGGCTGCGGGCGTTCTTCACGCACACCGCGCGCAACCCGGAGGCCTGGCGGATGCTGCACCTGCACGCCCGTACCCACGGCGAGCGGTTCGCGGCCGAGGTGGCGGCGATGCGGGAGGAGATCGTCGCGTTCGTGACGCAGTTGATCGCCGTGGCGGCGCGGGACGCGCACCGGGACCCGCACCTGCCCGAGGACGAGGTCGCCGGGCTGGCCGAGGCGCTGGTCGGCGCCGCCGAGTCGCTCGCCGACTGGGCCGGCGCCACGGAGGGCGTCACCGCCAAGCAGGCGGCGGCGACCCTGATGAACTTCGCCTGGGCGGGCCTGGGCGACCTGATGGGGGGCCGGCCCTGGTCCCCGCCGGAGGATCCCGGGCCGGAGCCGGTGGCACCTGCGGCCCCGGACCGGGTGGTCCCGGACGGGGTGGTCCCGGACGGGGTGGTCCCGGGCGGGGTGGTCCCGGATCAGGCGGTGCCGGATCAGGCGGTCCCGGGCCGGGCGGCCCCGGCTCAGGCCGGGTAGGGCCCGACCTCGCCGGACAGGTGCAGCCGCCGCCCCTCACCGTCGCGCAGTTCGAACCGCCCGTCCGCGGCCCCGTACGTGACCCTGCCCGGCAGCAGCACCGGCGCCCGGAAGTCCGCCCGCACCACGGCCGCGTCCGGCGTCCCGTGCTCGGCGAGGCACCGGGCCACGGTCCACATGCCGTGCGCGATGGCCCGCGGGAAGCCGAACAGGCGGGCGGTGAGCGGGTGCAGGTGGATCGGGTTGCGGTCCCCGGACGCGGCACCGTAGCGCCGCCCGACGTCACCGGCGAGGCGCCACTCGGCACGGGCGGGGAGGGCCTCGGGGTGCGCGGCGGACGATTCCCGGGAAGTGCGTCCGGCTGTGCGGCGCCTGGCCAGGTAGGTGCTGCGTGACTCCCACACGAGGTCCGTGCCGGCCCGCAGCTCCGTCACGACCGTGGCCTCGGTCCCGCGCCGGTGCGGCGCCAGGCCCTCGACGTACGCGGTGAGTTCGTACGCGGCGGTCGCGGGCATGGCGGCCCGCCGGGTGATGGCGATCGACGTGTGGACGAGCCCGGGCAGCGGCAGCGGGAAGCCCCGGCCGCTCATCAGCCGCATGGCCATCGGGAAGGCCAGCACCTGCGGGTACGTCACCGGAAGCGCGTCCGCCCCGGTCGGGAACCCGCACACCCTCTCGTAGGCGGCCAGCCGCGCGAGGTCCACGCGCAGGCCGGGCAGGACCAGCCGGGTACGGGGGAAGACCGCGTCCGGACGGGGCCGCTTGAGGGGCGAGAGCAGGGCGCCGCGCAGGAGGAGCGGCGGGAGGGCGGGGACGCCGGTCAGCGTGTCGGTGGTGCGGGCCGCGGTGGTCATCACGCCCCCAGCAGGCTCTGGCCGCAGACCCGCACGACCTGGCCGTTGACCGCGCCCGAGGCCGGGTGCGCGAGCCAGGCGGTGGTCTCGGCGACGTCGGCCGGCAGACCGCCCTGGGCGAGGGAGTTCATGCGGCGGCCCGCCTCGCGGATGAGCAGGGGGACCGCCGCGGTCATCTTCGTCTCGATGAATCCCGGCGCGACCGCGTTCACGGTCACCCCGTGTCCGGCGAGCGCGCGCGGCGCGAGGGAGCGGACCAGGCCGGCGATGCCGGCCTTGGAGGCGCCGTAGTTGGTCTGGCCCGCGTTGCCCGCGAGGCCCGCGATGGAGGCCGTCGCGACGATCCGGCCGCCCCGGTCCAGCGTGCCGGCCGCGAGCAGCGCGTCCGTGGTGCGCAGGACGCTCCCGAGGTTGACGTCGAGGACGGAACTCCAGCGGTCGGCGTCCATGTTGGCCAGACGCCGGTCGCGGGTGATGCCCGCGTTGTGGATCAGGACGTCGAGCCCGCCGGGCAGGGCGGCGGCGATGCGTTCGCCCGCGTCGGCGGCGGTGATGTCGAGCGCGAGGGCGGAGCCGCCGAGGCGCTCGGCGACCTTCCGGGCCTCCTCCTCGGCCCGCGGCACGTCGAGGACGACGACGTGGGCGCCCTGCCCGGCCAGCGTCGCGGCGACCGCCGCGCCGATGCCGCGTGCGGCGCCGGTGACCAGCGCGGTGCGACCGGCGAGGGGGAGGTCCCAGTCGTCGGGGGTGGTGACCGCGGTGCCGGCCGCCCGGACCTCGATCACCTGGCCGCTGACGTAGGCGGAGGCGGGGGAGAGGAGGAAGCGCAGAGTGGACTCGGCGGCTTCGGCGTCGGCGTCGCCGAGCCGGACGAGGTTGACCGTCCTGCCCCGTCCGATCTCCTTGCCGAGCGAGCGCGTGAAGCCCTCCAGCGCCTGCTGGGCGGCGGCCTGATGGTGGTCGGCGGAGTCGAGCGGGGCGCCGAGCACGACCACCCGGCCGCTCGCGGCGACGGACCGTACGACGGGGTGCAGCGCGGCGTGCACGTCGGCGAGCGAGTCGACGTCCCGGACGCCGGTGGCGTCGAGGACGACGGCGGCGGGGCGTCCGGCGTCGTCCGGGCCGAGGCCCGTGCGGGTCAGCACGGACGCGAGGCCGAGGTCCGACTTGCCCACGGTGAGGCGCAGCAGGCCGCCGGTGAGCGAGCGGCGTTCGAGTGGGGCGGGCTGTGGGAGTCCCAGCCGGCGGGTGAGGAAGCGGCCGGGTGCGGTGCCCGTGAAGCTGAGATAGCGGTCGGCCATGTCCTGTCTCCCCAACGACTCTGTCGTGCCCACAAGTGCCTGCTCTTGGCTGCTCATGCGCTGCTCATGCGCTGCTCTTGTCCTAGTCTTGCTTACTCTGGAGTAAGGTTACCGGAGGTAAGCCTATGTCACGGGTGAGGAGCAGGTCGAGATGAGCCCTCTGCCACCGCAGTTGCCGCGCCGCGTCGCGGTCATCGCGGGCGCGCGCGTCCCCTTCGCCCGCTCCGACGGGCCGTACGCCACCGCCTCCAACCAGGAGATGCTCACCGCGGCCCTCGACGGCCTGGTCGAGCGCCATGGCCTCCAAGAGCCGGGAGCGGTCGGTGAGTTCGTCGCCGGCGCGGTCCTCAAGCACAGCCGCGACTACAACCTCGCCCGCGAGACGGTCCTCGGCTCGGCCCTGCACCCGTCCACCCCCGCGTACGACATCCAGCAGGCCTGCGGCACCGGCCTCCAGGCCGTGATCGCCGCCGCCAACAAGATCGCCCTCGGCCAGACCGGGTCGGCGATCGCGGGCGGCGCGGACACGGCGAGCGACGCGCCCCTGGGTGTCAACGATCGCCTGCGCCGCATCCTGCTGGAGGCCCGCCGGGCGAAATCCCTCGGCGGCCGGATGAAAGCGCTGGCCAAGGTCCGCCCGGGCCATCTGGTCCCCGACATCCCGCGCAACGCCGAACCGCGCACCGGCCTGTCGATGGGCGAGCACGCCGCGGTGACCGCCCGGGCCTGGGGTGTCACCCGCGAGGCTCAGGACGAACTGGCCGCCACGAGCCACCGGCGGCTGGCGGCGGCGTACGAACGCGGCTTCTTCCAGGACCTGGTGATCCCCTTCCGGGGCCTGTCCCGCGACCAGAACCTGCGTCCCGGCTCGACGGTGGAGAAACTCGCCGCGCTGAAGCCCGTGTTCGGCCTCTCGGGGCCCGCCCCCACGATGACGGCGGGCAACTCGACGCCCCTGACGGACGGCGCGGCGACGGTGCTGCTGGCGAGCGAGGAGTGGGCCGAGGCGCGCGGCCTCGAGCCCCTCGCCCACCTCACGGCGTACGGGACGGCGGCCGTGGACTTCGTCGGCGGTGATGTCGCGGGCGGTGAGGACGGGTTGCTGATGGCCCCGGCGTACGCGGTGCCGCGCATGCTGGAGCGCGCCGGGCTCGGGATCGAGGACTTCGACCTGGTCGAGATCCACGAGGCGTTCGCGTCCCAGGTGCTGGCCACGCTGGCGGCCTGGGAGAAACGGGGCTTGGCCCCGGTGGACCGGGCCCGCCTGAACGTGGCCGGCTCCTCCCTCGCCACCGGTCACCCCTTCGCCGCGACCGGCGCCCGCATCGTGGCGACGCTGGCCGGGCTGCTCGCCGAGCGGGGCGGTCCCGGGCGCGGCCTGATCTCCGTCTGCGCGGCGGGCGGTCAGGGCGTCACGGCCATACTGGAACGAACGTGACCTACTGGC
Source organism: Streptomyces sp. NPDC097107 (assembly GCF_044762405.1). Lineage (NCBI taxonomy): Bacteria > Bacillati > Actinomycetota > Actinomycetes > Kitasatosporales > Streptomycetaceae > Streptomyces > Streptomyces sp. NPDC097107. Next base: position 91,541 of record NZ_JBIWEF010000014.1, read on the forward strand.
AGGTAACCCCCGAGACTGCACACGTCCGGCGCGGGACCATCGCCGAACCCTCACGAACTCCCCACGAGGGCCCCGTACGATCCCGACACTGACCGCCGGTAACCCATGTCCGCGGAACCCGGCGATGAACGCCTCGGCGCGCGAGGCACGTACGTCATGCAGCAGAGCAGCGACAGCCGAGCCGGTGACAGCAGAAGCAGTCTCGCCGCTGCACGTCCCAGGAGCCGCCCGTGTCCACCCCGCTTCCCTCCTTCGCCGCATCCGCCGCCTACGCAGACTCGCCCGGCCCCACCCTGGTGGCGCCCGAGACGCGGCGGCTGGACGGGGCCGTACGGGAGGCGTACGTACCACCGTTCGCCCCGCCGGCGCGGCGCGGCTCGCTCGCCGACCTGCCCTTCGACAACGCGGCCGCGGCCGGGGGCCAGGTGGTCCTCAGCCGCAGATCGCCGGACGGCGACTGGTCCGACGTGACGGCGGCCGGGTTCGCCGAACAGGTGCTGGCGGTGGCCAAGGGCATGATCTCCGAGGGCCTGGCGCCGGGCGACCGCATCGCGATCATGGCCCGGACGACGTACGAGTGGACGCTGCTCGACTTCGCCGCGTGGGCGGCCGGCCTGGTCACCGTCCCCGTCTACCCGACCTCCTCGCTCTTCCAGACCCGCTGGATCCTCCAGGACTCCGGCGCGGTCACCCTGGTCACTGAGACCGCCGCGCAGGCCGCGGCCCTCGGCCCCGAGCTGGACCGCATCCCCGACCTCAAGCACCTGTGGATCATGGAGAAGGGGCATGTGGAGCGGCTGGCCGAGCTGGGTGAGCGGGTGCCGGACGCGGAGGTGGAGGTCCGCCGAAGCATGCTGAGCCCGAGCACGCTCGCCACCCTCGTCTACACCTCGGGCACCACCGGCCGCCCGAAGGGCTGCGCGCTGACCCACGGGAACTTCTTCGCCGAGGTCGACAACGCGATCGAGCTGCTCTACCCCGTCTTCAAGGCCAAGACGGGCGAGGAACCCTCGGTCCTGCTCTTCCTCCCCATGTCCCACGTCTTCGGCCGCATGGTCGCCGTGGCCTGCGTCCGCGCCCGGGTCCGCCTCGGCCACGCGCCGAGCCTGAAGCCCGAGGACCTGCTGCCCGACCTGGCGGCCTTCCGCCCGACCTGCCTCCTCACCATCCCGTACATGCTGGAGAAGGTCTTCAACAGCGCCCGCGCCAAGGCCGAGTCGGGCGGCCGGGCCTCGGCCTTCGACCGCGCCGTCTCGGTGGCCGAGCGCTACGGCGAGGCCATGGAGGCCCGCCAGGCGGGCACGGGCGGCGGTCCGGGCCGCGCCCTGAAGACCGCCCGCTCCTTCTACGACCCCCTCGTCTACCGGAAGATCCGCAACGCCATGGGCGGCCGGGTCCGGTACGCCATCTGCGGCGGCTCACCGCTCGGCCGCCGCCTGGCCGCCTTCTACGCCGGGGCCGGCATCGAGATCTTCGAGGGCTACGGCCTCACCGAGACGACGGCCGCGGCGACGGTGACGCCCCCGCTGAAGCCGCGCCTCGGCACGGTCGGCTGGCCGCTGCCCGGCACCCGCATCCGGATCGCCGCCGACGGCGAGATCCTGGTCGCCGGCGACCAGGTCCTGCACGGCTACTGGGACCTGCAGGCGGGCGGCGTCGTCCAGGCCGCGCCCGACGGCTGGTTCGCCACCGGTGACATCGGGAGCCTGGACGACGAGGGATACCTGACGATCACCGGCCGCAAGAAGGAACTGCTGATCACCGCGGGCGGCAAGAGCGTTGCCCCGGCCCCGCTGGAGAACTGGCTGCGCTCCCACCCCCTGATCTCCCAGTGCATCGTCCTGGGCGACCGCCGCCCCTACGTCAGCGCCCTGTTCACCCTCGACCCCGACGGCGTCACCCACTGGCGCCGCATGAACGGCAAGCACCCGGTGCCGCCGGAGCTGCTGACCGACGACGAGGAGGTACTGGCGGTGCTCCAGCGCGCGGTCGACGAGGCCAACAAGCTCGTCTCCCGCCCGGAGTCCATCCGCCGCTTCGCCGTCCTGCCGAGGGACTTCACGGAGTGGGAGGGCCATCTGACCCCCTCGATGAAGCTCCGGCGCGAAGTGATCATGCGGGACTTCGCGGGGGCGGTGGAGGGGCTGTACGGCGCTCCCTAGGGGGTACGGCACTCCCTAGGAGGTACGGCACTCCCAAGAGGGTACGGCAACCCCTAGGGGTGTACGGCACGCCCTATTGGCCGGTGTGCGCTCAGCGGCGGGCGATCAGGCAGGCCTGCGGGACCTTCGTGGAGGTGTCCTCCTCCTGCACGCGCACCGTCCGGGACAGGACCGTGAAACCGGCCTCCGCCAGCAGCTCCGCCATCGGCTCCGGTCGCCGCCGTTCGAAGTCCAGGGCGACCGGATGGCCGAAGGGGCGGTCGAAGTGCTGGGGCTCGTCGCCGACCTGGAAGGCGAGGAGCAGGTGCCCGCCGGGGGCCAGCACGCGCCGCAGCTCGCCGAAGAGGTCCGGCATCCGCTCCCACGGGGTGTGGATCGACGAGTACCAGGAGACGGCCCCCGCGAGCGCACCGTCGGGCAGGTCCAGCTCCAGCATGGAACCCTGCTCGAACCGCAGATACGGGTGCTCGCGGCGCGCGATCGCGACCATCGAGGCGGAGAGGTCGAGGCCGAAGACCCGCAGGCCGAGCGAGGCGAGGTGGGCGGTGACCCGGCCGGGTCCGCAGCCCAGGTCGGCCACCTGCCCCTCCGGTCCCACCAGCTCGGCGAAGGCGCCCATCAGAGCCCGGTCCAGCGGTGTGCCGGCGCCCGTGGCGCGGAAGCGGTCCGCGTAGTCCTCGGCGATGGCGTCGTAGAAGGTCCGGGTGGTGTCCAGGAAGCCGGCGTCGCGGCGGGCGGTGGGGCGGGTGTCGTCGGTCATGGCGGGGACCCTAGTGCCGGGCACCGACAGCCGGCCGCCGGAACGAGCTGCGGCCGGAATTCACCGAGAATTCAGAAAAGAGGGCCCGGAAAGGGCAGGAGCCCCGTCGCCGAAACCGGCGCGGGGCTCCTTGGGTACTGCTGTCAATCAGACAGGAGTGACATTCTCCGCCTGCGGGCCCTTGGGACCCTGCGTGACGTCGAAGGACACCTGCTGGTTCTCCTCGAGGGAACGGAATCCCTGAGCGTTGATCGCGGAGTAGTGGACGAAGACGTCCGGGCCGCCGCCTTCCTGGGCGATGAAACCAAAGCCCTTTTCGGCGTTGAACCACTTCACGGTTCCGGTAGCCATAAGCCCTCCTTGGGCCCAAAGGGTTGCCCTGCTCCAGAACCAGCAAGTGTGAAGACTGGAATGCTGCACAACTGCATACGTCTGAGAACGACGAGAGCCCGCGGTCACATGCTCCGCAGGCTCTGTACTGCAAGGGAAACCAAACTGCAACTTGCTGTGAGCCTAGCACGCAGGCACCCGAGCGCAACAGAGGCCAAGATCACTTCACCCGGATGTTTGAACGCCTCCGCCGTTCGGCTGACACCGGGGGTGGCGGCGGGCGGATGCCGGGGGAGGGCTAGGCTCGCGATGTGGACAATTCTCGCACCCGGCCGCGCGTCGGCCACATCCAGTTCCTGAACTGCCTGCCCCTGTACTGGGGGCTCGCGAGAACAGGCACGCTCCTCGACTTCGAGCTCACGAAGGACACCCCGGAGAAGCTCAGCGAGCAGCTGGTGCAGGGCGACCTCGACATCGGTCCCGTCACCCTGGTCGAATTCCTCAAGAACGCCGAAGACCTGGTCGCCTTCCCCGACATCGCCGTCGGCTGCGACGGCCCGGTGATGTCGTGCGTGATCGTCTCGCAGGTCCCGCTGGACCGGCTGGACGGCGCCCGCGTCGCCCTCGGCTCCACCTCGCGCACCTCCGTCCGCCTCGCCCAGCTACTGCTCGCCGAGCGCTTCGGCGTCCAGCCGGACTACTACTCCTGCCCGCCCGACCTGAGCCTGATGATGCAGGAGGCCGACGCGGCCGTCCTCATCGGCGACGCCGCCCTGCGCGCGAACATGATCGACGGCCCGCGCTACGGCCTCGAAGTGCACGATCTGGGCGCGCTGTGGAAGGAGTGGACGGGCCTGCCGTTCGTCTTCGCGGTCTGGGCGGCCCGGCGCGACTACGCGGAGCGCGAGCCGGTCATCACCCGCAAGGTGCACGAGGCCTTCCTCGCCTCCCGCAACCTCTCCCTGGAGGAGGTCGGCAAGGTCGCCGAGCAGGCGGCCCGCTGGGAGGCCTTCGACGAGGAGACCCTCGCGCGGTACTTCACCACCCTCGACTTCCGCTTCGGGACGCCGCAGCTGGAGGCGGTCACCGAGTTCGCCCGCCGTGTGGGCCCGACCACCGGCTTCCCGGCGGACGTGAAGGTGGACCTGCTCCAGCCCTGATCGTGCCGGGGCCCCGGCACGGCGGGCCTGGTCGGCGGGGCGGCGTCCGGCGTCTTCGGGCCCCCGCCGGTGATGCCCGCGCCGACGGCACCCGCCGCCGGCGTACCGTCCCCGCGAGGGCGACCGCTCGCCGGGCAAGCCCGCCCTGTCCGTCGCGGCGACCTCCACCCGGGGCGCCGGTGGCCGGTGGCCGCGGCCGGCGGCTGAGCTGCACCGTGGCGCTCGCGGTGGCGGGAGCGCCGGCGGCGGTGACGGTCGGCTCGGTGTTCGTCCCGGACCTGCTGCCGGGCGGCGGCAGGACCGGCCCGGGCCGCCCGAACCGCAGCCACCGCCGGCGGCGGTGACGGTCGGCTCGGTGTTCGTCCCGGACCTGCTGCCCGGCGGCGGCAGGACCGGCCCGGCCGGCCCGAACCGCCGCCACTCACCCCGGCACCACGACCGTACGCAGCTCCCCGTCCCCGAGGTGCAGCATGCCCTTGCCCGGGGCGATCTGGCCGCCGACCATGCCGCGGGAGACACGCAGGCCGATGAGGTCGCCGCTGGAGGACTCCTGCGGACAGAGCAGGATGCCGCGGCGGGCCTTCTTGGCGTCGACCTGCCAGCCGGAGAAGCCGCTGCACACGTCCTCCTCGTCACCGGCGATGACGAGGGCGAGACCGCGTTCGGCACCCCGGGAGACGATCTTCTTCAGCTGGCTCTCGGCGTCGCAGTCCTCGAGGATCTCGCCGTCGTCGACGAGGACGGCGATCGGCTCCTCCAGGCTGGCCCGGTCGATGAGTTCCTCGAACTCGTCCTCGTCGATGTCGTCCCCGGTGAAGACCTTCAGCACGCCCTCCGCACCGTCCAGCTGACGCAACGGCGACTGGCGGGGCGCGGCGACGACGAGGCGGGTGCCCTGGGCGAGGAAGGAGTTCGCGACGTTCATCAGCACCGTGGAGCGGCCCGACTTGGCCGGACCGGCGATGACGAACGCCGGGACACCGTCCGCGAGGTCGGGGCCGAAGCCGACGATCTCGTCGCCGCCGATGCCGACCATCGCCCACAGCTTGGAACGGGACGCCTCCGGGTCGCGCAGCTCCCACGCCTCGGTGAAGGAGATACGGCTGGGCAGGCTGTCGACGCGGAACGGCCGCCGGGCGCGCGGCACTTCCGCGTCCCGGGCCGCGGCCGCCTCGCCGATCGCGGTGATCGCCGCCGCCTGGCCCTGGCCGGTGGTGTCCTCGGCGAGCAGCGCGAACTGCGTCTCCGTACCGGCCTCGTTGCGGAAGGCGCGGCCCGGCGGGATCTCTTCGGGCACCCTGCGGGCCGGGATGCCGAGCGAGGAGAAGTCGCTGCGGTCGGCGAGACGCAGGCCGTACTTGTCCTCGGTGAGCGTCGCGATACGCCCGACGAGGAGCGTGCGGTCACCCGTGAGCACCAGGTGGATGCCGACGCTGGCACCTTCCCGCATCATCGTCTGCAACTCGTCGGTGAGCGAGCCGTGGTCGACCTCGCCGAGGGTGGGCGCCCAGCCCTCCCAGCGGTCCAGCAGCACCACGATGTGCGGCAGCCGCTCGCCCTCCTCGACCGCGTCCCGCTGCTCACCGATGTCGGCGAAGCCCTTGTCGGCCAGGAGGTTCTGGCGGCGGTCCATCTCCCCCTTGAGCCGGTTGACGAGCCGGACCACCCGCTCCGTCTGGTTACGGCCGACGACCGCGCCGCAGTGCGGCAGCCGGGTCAGCGCGTTGAGGGCGCCGTTGCCGCAGTCGATGCCGTACAGGTGCACGTCGGCGACGGAGTGGCTACGGGCCAGGGAACCCGCGATGGTGCGCAGCACCTGGGACCGGCCGCTGCGCGGGGCACCGCCGATCATCAGGTGGCCGAAGCTCGCGAAGTCGACCACGACCGGGCGGCGCGCCTGGTCGGAGGGCAGGTCCTCGATGCCGAACGGGGCGGGCGGCAGCTTGCCCGGCGCGGCGCCGGTGAGGGCCGGGACCTCGATCTCGTCCAGCAGCAGCGTCTCGTCGAGCGCCGGCAGCCAGGGGCTGTGCTGGGCGGGGATGCCGAGCGAGCGGTTGGCGTCGCGCACCGCGTCGACCAGCACCTTGAGGTCGGTGATCTCGTCGTCCTCGCGGGACTCGGTCTTCGGCTTGGCCAGCGCCGCCCGGCCCAGGTCCTCCCACTCCAGCGGCCCGACCCAGGGCGCGAGCGCGGCCGGGTCGGCGGCACCCGGCCGCCGGCCCCCGACCCGCCCCGACTGGAAGGGCACGAGGGAGGAGTGACCCAGCCGCACGTAGGCGCGGCCCGGGGTGCTCTTGGAGATGTGCCCGGCCTCCGGGGAGTCGATGACGTCGCTCGACTCGCCGCCGTCGGTCACGCGCAGCGCGATACGGAGGTTGGTGTTGGCGCGGATCTCGGGCGAGACGACGCCGCTCGGCCGCTGCGTGGCGAGCAGCAGATGGATACCGAGGGACCGCCCTCGCTGGGCGATGTTCACGAGCCCGGTCACGAAGTCCGGCAGGTCCCGCACCATGGACGCGAACTCGTCGATGACGATGAGCAGCCGAGGCACGGGGGGATGCGAGGGGTCTCGCCTGACGAGGTCCTGGTAGTCCTCGACGTCCTTGGCGTCGGCGGCGGCGAGGATGTGCTCGCGCCGCTTCAGCTCGGCGCCCAGCGACTCCAGGGCGCGCTCGACGAGGTGCGCGTCGAGGTCGGTGACCATGCCGACGGTGTGCGGCAGCTTCACGCAGTCCTTGAACGCGGACCCGCCCTTGTAGTCGACGAGGACGAAGGTCATGTTCTCGGGCGTGTTCGCGACGGCCAGCGCCGCCACGATGGTCTGCAGCAGCTCCGACTTGCCCGAACCGGTCGTACCGGCGATGAGCCCGTGCGGCCCGTCCTTGCGCATGTCGATGCCGAAGGGACCGTCGTACGACTCACCGATGACGGCCATCGTCGACTGCCCGCCCATCCGCCAGCGCGCGCTGATCGCGTCGGCCGTCGGCGGCTCCAGCTGGAGCACGTCGAGGAGCCGGCTGGAGCCGGGCAGCGCGGAGTCCTCGGTCTCGCCGCTGATGTCCCGCAGCGCGGACAGCGAACGCGTGAGCCGCAGACACCAGGCAGGGGTCACGAAGTCGGGCCGCACGTCCGCGATCCGCTCGGCACCCGCCTCCTCCACCCGCAGCCGCAGCCTTTCGGCCCGCGCCCGCTGCTCGGGCTGCGCGGCGGCCCCGGTGTGCCAGGCCTGGAAGGACGGAAACCCGCCGGCGACCGGCTGCGCCTGCCGCTGCTCGCTCTCCTGCCGCCGTCCCGTCTCCTCGGCCTTGGGCTCGGCGACGACGAACGCCTGGCACTCACCGGGCAGGAACCGCTCCTCGGCGTCGAGGCAGACGGCGTACATGGACACGGACGGCCCTTCGCGCAGCAGCCGTACGACCCCGGGCAGGGACCGCAACCGCCGCGACCCGTCCCACACCACGACGATGTCGGGATCGCTGAAGGTCGACGCCTGTCCGCTGCCACCCTTCTGCTGGGCGGCCTTCTTGCGCGCGTCGAGGATCTGCGTCAGCTCACCGATGCGGGCGCCGACGGTCTCGGCGTCGGTGCCGATGAGGACGTTGACGTCCTGGCCGCCGGAGGGCCGGGAGTGCGGCAGCCAGCGCACCCAGTCCCACTCGGCCTGGGCGGAGTTCTCGCTCAGCACGTAGAACTGCACGTCCATGGGGCTGTGCAGCGCGGCGGTCTGCGCGACGGCCCAACGCCCCAGCGACCGGGCGGAGTCCCCGGGCCCCGCGATGCCGATGACACCGAGGCCGCGCAGGGAGAGGGCGACGGGAGCGTCCTCGATCTTCCAGGTGACCTGCCGGCGGTGGTCGTCCTGCTCGGGATCGTCGAGTACGACCTCGGAGGGCAACTGCCCCGTGCCGACCCTCAGCAGCAGGTGATCCCGGTCCGTCCGCCGCCGCTCCCACAACCGCGTCCGGGGCCCCGTCCCCACCGACAGCACGACCGCCGGATCGGGAATGGCATGCCGCCGGTCGTTCCGCTCGGTGACGAGCGCGTCCTGCGCGTCCTTCTCGATCCGCGCCTTCTGCTCCTCGTACTCCTTGACCTGCTTGGCGTGGGACTTGCGCCCGTGCTTCTTGTCGTTGAAGTAGTTGGCGAAGAGCAGAATGGGACTGAGTCCCGCCATGATCAGGTAGTACCAGCGCCCGAAGATCGCGACGGCCACGACCGCGCCGACGATCGGCGTGAACGCCATCAGCCAGGGCAGCGGCCGTGGTTCGTACTCGCGGGGCGGCGACGGCAGCCGGAAGCTGGTCTGCCGCTCCGGCGGACGCAGCCGCGGCGGCCGGTTGTAGTCGAGCCCGACACCGTCCTCGGACCACTTCAGCGCCGCGTTGGGCGGCGAGTACCGGGCGAGTTCGAGGAGGGAGTTCCCGACCGCTATCTGCGCCCCGAGCGGCCACTCGCCCCGGCCCCGGCCCTTGTCCCCTTCCTTGTCCCGGTCCCTGTCCCGGCCTTTGGCGCGATCCCTGTCCCGGCGCTTGTCGCCTCTGCCCCGGCCCTTGTCCCCGTCCTTGTCCGGGTCCGTCATGGGCTCGCCGTCGAGGGTGACGCCCTCCTTGTCGGAGTGCACGGCGACCTTGCAGGTGCCGTCGGTGGCCACGGAGAGGGTGAGAGCACGCGCGTCGACTTCCGGATCGTCGATACGGATGTACGACGCCGCCCCGCTGCCGATGTCGTACTTCCCCACGCCGAGCCGGTGCACGAACCCGGCGCCCGGCCCGCCGACGACACGCAACTCGACCAGCCCGCTGGGCTCCCCGGGCAGGCACCCGGAGGGATCCTGGAGCGAGACGACCGCGCCTTCGCGAAGGGGCGACCCGATGACCGTGGCCGACGGATCGACGGGATACCCGTCGACGTAGACGAGCGGCGCGTTGTCCGCGCCCCCCTGCCGCTGATGCCCGATGGGAATGACCTGCGCACCCGCGACGCCGACCTGCTTGGCCAGCTCCTCGGCGATGTCCCCCACGGTGGACTCGGGATCGGCGTCGAGCACGACGTCGGCGGCGCCCCCGCCGAACGGGTCGACGACGGTCAGGCTCAGTCGCACGCTTGTCCTCCCCAAACGGCCCCTGCGGCCGCTTCCGCAACACGGCTCACAGTCCAAGCGACGATATCCGTTGGGTGTCGCGGTGCGGCAACAGGGCGGTGACCGAACGTTCCCGAAGGCAATGCAGGGATGTGACACCACAAGCCACCCCCGTAAGCTGCTGCCTCAAGAGCGGAAGATCACACCGGTCGTTTCATGCGACACATGCGACCGGTTCGACCGGTGCGCCGGTCCGATCCGCAAACAGGGAGCCACGGGGGTTGGCCCTGCGGCGTTGTGAGAGGAAGCGGCTTCATGGCCAAGGACCTTGACATCACATACCAGGACATGCGGGATGCGGCCAAGCATGTCGTGAAGGAGAAGGAAAAGCTCCAGGAGAAGCTCGACGGCCTCCGCAAGTACATCGCCAACCTGGTCGAGTCGGGCTACGTCACGAAGTCCTCCTCGAAGGCCTTCGACGAGAACTTCGACGAGTTCACCAAGGGCGCCAAGACCACCCTCGACGGCCTCGACGGCATGGGCGACTACCTGACCACGGCCGCCGACAAGTTCGAGCAGATCGACGAGGAACTGGCGAAGCAGGCACGGAGCAAGTAGGGCGCGCCGGTCCGGACATGCCGACGCGGCGGGCCGGCGGCTCCCGTCTCCCGTCGCGTTGGTGCGCCGGTGTTCCCGAACGCCCAGGCGTGTGGAAGGAGCCGTGGACAGTGGATGAAGGCATCTTCCGTACGTGCTGGCGAAGGCGGTCGCGGAAGAAGCGGGTGAGTTCACGGTGAGGCCACGTCTCCCAGGGCTGAAGAGATTTGCGGCCTTCGCGTACCTGGCGGAGCAGCGGGGATACCGCTATGCGGGCCACGCTCCGGGCAACGCGGCACTGAACAACCCGTACTTCCTCTTCCGTCGCACGTCCGCCACCCGTGCGTGGACTGCTGCTCCTGACGCTGGCAGATCCCGTGCCCTCGCCGACAACTCAAGTGCATCGAGCTGTGGGCTGCAGGAACACTGACCCTCTTGGGGTTGGACATCGCACAGTGCACGGACGCCGATACCGTCTGATCAGCGAGATGGCGGAACCATTCGCCTACGGACAGCTTCCTAGCACCAGGGACAGTGAGGCCGAGGGGCGGGCGCTCGCTCACGGGCGGCCGAGTAGGAGGGGAACGGGTGGAGTCATCGGGGTTTCCGAATCTGGGTTTTGACCCGGCGCCGGGGGATGCGGAAGCAGTGAGGTTGCTGGTCGCCGCCGTCGGCACGGTCATCAGCGGAGGCAGCGACGCACAGACCAAACTCAGTAGAGTTGGCACCTCTGACGGAGTATGGGCGGGCAAGTCAGCCGTCGCGTTCACGGACTCCGTCTCGGTGATCCCGCCTTACCTCAAGAAGTCCCTGAACTCCATGGATGCCGCTCACCGGGCCCTCTCCTCATGGGAGACCAGCCTGAGCGACTTCCAGACCCGGGCCAGAAAGCTTGAACGGGAGGCCGCTGAGGCGGCAAGTCGGGTCGGCGCCGCGAAGGCCAAACTTGACGGACTGCCGAGTGACATTTCTGAAATGTCCGAGAAGGAGAAGGACGAGCACGACAAGGACAAGGAGGGCCGGCAGTACAGATACGACACGGCCAACGATGAACTCGATGCCGTGCGCAGTCGCGCCCACACCCTGCACGCTGAGTTCATCGCCGCGGCGGATGACGTTTCCCGTCGCATCAAGGAAGCGGCCGATGACGCTCCGCCCGAGCCTGGCTGGTTCGACGAACTGGTCGACGGACTCGGTGAGTTCTTCGCAGACGCTTGGGAAACTATTACTGACCCGAACTTCTGGAAGCTGGTCGGAGATCTTCTCGCCGACCTTGCCATGGTGATCGGCATTCTCGCGCTCCTCGGCGTACCGGGGCTTGGCTGGCTGGGTTTGATCGTCGCGGGTGGTGCGTTGGGGTCTCACCTCATTGCCTGGGGGAACGGCGTGGAGGGCGTGAGTTGGAAGACCCTGGCCTGGGACGCAGCGGGCCTGTTCGCTGGTGTGCGGGCCTTCAAGGGACTGAAGCTGGGTAAAGCGGGCAGCAAGCTCACGCAGGCCGGGAAAGCTCTCAAAGACCTGGGCCGAGCCAACGTGCGGAGTGGCGAAGCGCTCCGCCTTGGCCAGGGTTTCGCGGCCTCGGTCGGTAAGGCCGGAAGAAACATCTTCAAGCAGAGCCCGTGGAAGAACATCAAGGGCATCGGTGACGGAGTGCGGAACTCCTTGCACGGCTTTCGCCAGATGAATACGGGCCTCCGCCAGATCGCCCAGGGCGAGCGTCGAATCGCCGCGGGCCAGGAGATGGTGGCTCGCGGAAAGACGCTCGACACGAACTGGACATTGGCCGGGGTCGGGCTTGCCGGTGGTTCCAACGCCAACGAGGACCGTTGGCTCGATGGGAAGTTGAAAGGGGCCGACCTTCCGGTAGTCGGCACGTTTCCACCTCTTCTGGAATACGACTACGGGCATGAGTCGAGCCCATCCAAGGCGCTCAACAGTGCCAGCGGATCGTTCGCTGCCGGCCTCGCGGGAGCCCCCGCATGACAGTGGGGCTGCCTGACCCGGAACCTGCACCCCGAGAGGCTTCCTATGCCTTTCGCTACCGGTTGCCGGAGGAGTTCGTGAAGGTGTCGGCGCCCGATACGGCCGAGGGCTGGGCGACGGCCATGGCCGAGCTCATGCCTGCTGCCACCAACGATGAGCGCGATCAGGCGGCAGCAGAAATGAACCGCTGTCTTCCCTGGTTGATCGACTCGGGCGAAACCCCCGTCGACATTGCCCTGTGCACGGGCATCGAGGAAGTCGATGGGGCCGCCAGGCTCTCTCTGGGGTTGCTCATCGTCACAGTGCGGCCCAGCAACCACCGCGATCAGTTGTTGAGTGCCGAAGGCATATACCGAGCCAAAGGGAAGCGGTTCTTTGCGAAGGAGTCTCAGATCGAAGATCTGGACTTCCCGCTCGGGAAAGGCTTTCAGGGGCGACAGGATTCCCTGCTCGCCGCAAAACTGCCCTGCGGGCCCGGTGTCATGTCGGTTTCATTGCGTTCGGTCGAGGCGCGGATACCCCGGGGAGCGGCGCATCTCCCCAACGCCTCGTCCACAAAACGCATCCCCATGGCAGTGCTTCAGCTGATCATCCCGGCCCCCAACGACTACTGCGTATACATAACGATTAGCACGCCATCGGTCTATCTCCTGAATTCTTACTGTGGGCGACTGGCGCACATCGGGCGGACGTTCAGATTTGACAGAACGGACTGAGAAGTTGCTCTTCAGCCACTCACTTGGTCGGTCGGGGGTGGCCAGTTGATACCGGCTTGTTCCAGCTTCTTGCGGTACGCGATGATCCGACGGCGCATGAAGATCCTTGATGTGGCAACCAGAACCCCCAGGCCGACAGCTACTCCTGCGGCGAGACGCAGCCCCGAAGCATTGAACTGACCGTTGACTATGATGACGACGAGGCATACCGCCGCGATGCGGATGAACCACGGCCTCATTTGTTGTCGTCCCAGTGTACTGAAGTAGTCGACTTTTATGCGGGCGTGAAGCAGCCTCACATCGGGCCGCGAACGCGGCTGCGGGAGAAGCGGAAACCGCCATGCGTGCATGCCGGGGAGTTGTCCGCCCTCCAGGGCTCTGGGATATTGGGCCCGCGTTCGCTCCGCGCGAACCAGGGCATCCGGCGTGCGACGAAAGATGAATGCGGGCCTCCCGGCGTCGGCCATATCCGGCTGCAATCCGGCATACCGGTACCCGTATTGCTCGGCAATGTAGGCGAACTTCGCAAAGGACCATATTGACGGCCACGGGATCTCCGTGGTGTAGTACAAGTCGGGTTGCGTGAAACCGGACGATGTGAATTCAGATATGGTCTGATTGTCTTCGTCGGCTTCAGCTAGTAGCTTTTTGAGGTGATGCCGTAGGCCCATATCCCACCTTTCGAGGTGCGAGTATCATAGCTCCAGGCAGGTATCCTCTCATAATTCCTGCTGGTTGGCTCTGTGATGCTACGGCTTTTCCTTGGCTTGTGCTTTGCGTAGCTCGTCGTACAGTTTCTGATCGAGCTTCAGGAACTCGTCCGACGCTTTGGTAGCGAACTTGGAAACGCCCTTGGTGAGCTTTGACAGTTGTCCGAAGCCATAGTCCCAAGACTCGGCGAACTCGTCGCAGGCGGATTGAAGGCCGCTGTGACCCAGTTGGCTGGAGTCGGCGCGGGTCATTTCCTTCGAAGCCTTCTTCATGTCGCCTCCGCTGTTCTCCAGAGTCCGCGCCATCTCCTTCACCTCGTCGCTCGAAAACTTCAAAAAAGACATGAAAAGTCGGCTTCCCTTCCGGCATCACCGATTAACGGCCTGAATTTCTTGCACCGTCACCGCTTGCTCATTACCGAAGGCGCCGTCGGGGAGCGAGCCGGTCTCCCCGTTGGAGCCTTCCCAGGTGATTTCCCAGGTGACGGTTGCTTTGAGGTCATACGTGCCCTGCCCCGAGGACCGGAGGTATGTGACGCCGCAGGGCGGGTCCTCATCGGACTTGCCCTTGGCGTAGGGCTCACCGACGGAGCCGTCTGCGCTGATGGTGCACTCGCCCGAGGCGGGGAACATGGTGGCGTCCGCGGTTCCCGGCTCCAGCTTCAGTGAGACGGGCGTGGCCGTCGTGGTCGCAGAGAGATTCCAACCGCCGACGTTGAGGGACGCGGTGACGGACACCTCGTGGAAGTCGGCCTTGTCCAGCCAGGCCCAGGTCGGAAGGTTGACCTTCGAGGCCTCTTCGGGTGCGAGAGTGACCGCGGTGTCGGGGACTTGGAGCTGGTTGTATGCGAGCTTGGCCAGGGTCTCGGCGTCGATGGCACCTTCCACAGGGGGGTCATCGCCGTTGTCGACCCAGAAATCGGCTTGGCCGCACGTCAGGTAGTCATCCCCTTCGAGACGGTCCCAGTCGTAGACCGTGCCCCAGAACATGCCTTCTCCGGACTTCTCCTTGTTGAAGTCCTTGTAAGGCTTGCCTTCGATGTAGCGGGACTTCTCTGCCGCGTAACCCTGCGCCGCACCGCTGAAGTGCCCGACGTTCCATCGCTGCTTGAAGTCTTTCTCGTACTCCTCGGGCGTCCACTTCGGTTCGTACCAACAGGCAGGTGGGTCGTAGTCACCGACGGGGGTCAGGGCGCCGGTCGACTCGCCGGCCCCGTTCTTGGAGGTGTTGAAGGTGACCTGCGAAGTGATGGTCCGCCCGCTTGAATCGCTGCTGGTGTCGGCTTCTCCGCGAGATCCGCCGAAGCCGGTCTCCGCGTGTGCCGGACCCGTGGTGAACAAGGTGCTGATGAACAGCACGGCTGAGGGCAGCGCCAGTCTTCTGGGGTACTTTACGCAATGCATTTCTCGTTCCCCCGCTTGGAAATGGCCTTGCTTGTGACCCAGACTCCCTCGGCGTTCCGCTCGAGACGGCTGACGTAGTACACGTACGAGTTGTCGGAGGGAGTGCTGCGGTCGACCTTGTTCGTCTTGCGGAACTTGTTGAATGCCTTACTCTCGTCGGCGCAGAGTGTGACCGCCGCCGTGGTTTTGCCGGACAGATCCACGGTTGGCGCGTAGTAGCGCGTGGCGCCGGTGATCGTCGCGTCGTGGTCCACGAAGGTCTGCACCCACTTCGCAGCGCCTGCCAGAGCCTCGCCCTTGTAGTAGAAGCTGAGAGCGGGTGACTCGGTGTCTCCGTCCGTGATGGCTCGGGTAACCGCGGTCATCGAGTGTCCCGCGTCCGCGAGGACGGCGTCCTTGGTGGCGTCACCGGTCTCCCAGTCCTCGAAGACCTCCTTGACGTCATCGGGCAGGGAGAGATCAGGACGGCCGGCGTCGGCCGATGCGCTTGGTGGCGCAGACGCCGATGTCGACGAGTCGCCTGTGTCCACTCCAGCGATCTTGTCCTTGTCGCTGGACCCTTCCTCCCCACTTCCGCAGGACGTCAGGAGCAGTGCTGCTGTCGCGGCAACCGTCGCGGCAACGGGCAAAGAGCGGCGCTTCACAGTGGACTCCCCGTAAGACAAAGGTTCAGTCAAGAGCACAGACGCTAGCGGTGGGGTTGCTGGTTTCGCCAGAGCGAACTGCCTCAACGGCTCGGGCATTCCGGTCCTTTGCTGCCATTTCCGTGATGTGCTGTGTCCTGATCGTGCCCCAGCGGGCGAGGGGCCGGAAGTGGCCCCGGGCGCGCTGGGGAGTGTGGCGTCCGGGGCCGTTGGGGGCCTTCTCTATAGCTGTGCTGTGCACCTCGGGCACGCGCACGGCGGGTTCGTCGGCGGGCAGGGGATCGGTTCGGTGGGTGGTCCGCCTGTTCGGTTGCGGCGGCGGGCGGCGGAGTCCAGTAGTTCCAGCACGTCGGTCATGGGCGGGTAGTGCTCCGCGCACTCAGGGCACGCGTAGACGTTGAAGCCGGGGCCCGTGGCCGCGTGGACCTCGTGGACCAGGACCGGTTCGTCGGTGGTGCGCCGGCAGCGGGCGCACATCCGCAGGGGAGGCCGCCCGGTCATCGGGTCGCCGCCGGGATCCGTACGCCGTGGATGTGCTTCGGGCCGACGCCGATCCCGAGGGGGCTCAGGTGTGCGGCGCGGCGGCGTTCGCGTTGGTGGCGGCGTTCGGCGGGGTCCAGGACGTAGGGGCGTACGAGGCGGGACGCGTTGCCGTCGAGGATCTCGGTGAAGCGGGGCGGGGGCGCCGGGATGAAACGCAGGGGAGGTGTGGTGCCGAGGCGGTGGCGGCCCCGGGGGTTGGGCGTGCAGATGCTCAGCATCCAGGCGAGGAGGCGGGCGGTAAGGTCCAGCATGTTGGCGCTCCTTTGCAGCGTCGGCCATGCCCCGGGACGGCCTTCATCCGTCGCCGGGGTCTGCTTGTGCTTGGCACGCTACAGGGTGCGATGACGTGGTGTATAGCGGTTAACCGCACTCCAGCCAGACATGCAGCTCGGTGCTGTCGTACGTTGTTCGATATGACGCCAGATCCAGGGCAGTCGCCGATTGACCCCACCAAGATCGCCTACGTGTACATGCAGATGGCCGATCACATTGCCGAGCAGATCTCCAAGGGTGAGCTCCGGCCTGGCGCTCGTTTGCCGGGGGAGCGTGATCTGGCCGCCGAGTACGGGGTCGCGCATCTGACCGCCCGGCGCGCTACGCGCGAACTCCGCGAACGCGGCCTCGTCGTCACCCTCCCCGCCAAGGGCACCTTCGTCGCCTACCCGCCGGAAGCCGGTCAGGTGGCGGACGACGACTCTGAGGCGTAGGTCTGCCGGGCGAGTATCTCGCGGGCGTTCGCGGCTGCGCCGTGCTCGTTAGGGTGGGCGCGTGGCAGACGACATATCCGGGGCGGGGGCCGCTGTTCGGCCGGAGCGGGGTGGCGGTACGGGCGTGTGGTGGCGGGCCGATTGGGTTCGGTGGCTGCTGTTCAGCCTGGTGTGCGCCGGCGGTTCGCTGGGGCTCTCCTGGCTGGGGCCCGTGGTGCCGCTTCCGTCTGTGCTGCGGGGCGTTGGGCTCCTGCTCGCCGTCCTGGTGCTTCCGCTGGCCTCGCTGCTGGTCCCGTTGCTCGTGTTGCGGAGGGTGCCGCGCAAGACGAGGAAGTTCGCATGGCAGCTCACCGTGTCTCTGATGGCCGGGATGGCCATGGGATTTTTCGGCACCGACGCCGGTGATCAGGTCGCTCTGGCGAACCGGGGTGAGTGGACCGACGCAGTGGTCGTACGCATGGATGACAGCAGTACCAACCACTGCGACCTGCGCTCGGTCGACGGGTGGTCGATATCCCCCTCGCTCTCGGAGGGCGACGGCTGCGAGGACTGGGTGTCGAAGGGCGACAAGCTGCGCGTGCGCTACGACCCGGAGGGCATCGCCAGTCCGACCGAGGACCGGGACAGCGACTCGGACGGAGTGTTCCTCGCGACGCTCTTCGGGGCGGCCGTCGTGATGGGCACGTGGGGTGGCGTTCGGCAGAGCAGGTGGGACCGGGAGTATGACGAGCGGGCGAGCGACCCCCGACGGGCGTGAGCACGCCGCTCGCGACGCTCGGCTCGTGCCGACGCCCCCCCATGCGTGGCTTCAACGGAAGGCGTCGTCTCGGTGTTGGCGCTCAGCGCTCCGTCGGCTCCGCGTCCCGCGACGCTCACCGAATTTGAGAGTGCGACCTATGTGCGCCAGGCGGGCACTGTAGGAATCGAGCAGGAAGACGGACGGCGTGGAGATGGTGACGTACACGCAGTAACTGTGGGGTGCGGGCACGATCAACTGCAGAGCGGCCACCGGGAGGGGCGGCACACTGATCCCGGCCTCGAGGGCAGGCAGACGGAGTGTGCGAAGCGACGTCGACATCACGCCCGGACCGCACGGCAGCTTGAAGGCGAGCACCATGTCCTGCGGACCCTGCAGTCCTTCACCGAGTGGGAAACTGATCTCCTCCAAGCGGTCTTCGGAGACGTTGGAGAAGAACTTCCGCGCGGTCGCTTGATGGATGCCCTCCGCAGTGAAGAGGCGCTGAGCCGGGCTGTGTTCACTCAGCCGGACGGTGACCGCGAGCAGGCCCATGGACAGGCGCTCGCCGCCGTCCACCTCCTCGGTGCCGATACACATGGCGGTGAGGAGCACGTTCTCCGAACCCTCGGAGGCCGTTGGCTCCGGAAGCCGGACGAACTCGTCGGGGACGTCGTGGTGGAAGGCGTAGTGGAAGGGAGCCGCCGCGTTGCGCTTGACGTCGTCGGCCCGTCCATGGGCCACCGCGCTCATGCGGCCACGCCCATCTGCGAGGGATCGAGGTGCTTGGTGAAGGTGCTGCCCGAGGAGCTCAGGGCGGTCGGGGCGTCGAACGTGGCGGGGGGAGGGCCCGGAGCCACGACTTCGTCCTCGTCGACCGGACCGAAGTAGTCCATGAACGGGCCGACTGTGCAGGATGAGCCGGTAAGTTACCAGCGGCACCTGTATGCCACGATAGGGCGCCCGCTCCCCGCACGAGCCGAAGGAGGAGGGGCCCATGGACGAACGGCATCTCGTCAACGAACTGATGAAGGCGGTTGCGGAAGAGGCGCGTGAGTTCGCGGTCAGACCGCACTTTCCCGGTCTGAAGAAATTCGAGGCCTTCGCCTACGTCGCCGAACGGTTCGGCTACCGCTACCTGGGGCACGCCCCGGGGAACGCGGCTCTGAACAACCCGTACTTCCTCTTTCGTCGCACGCCCGACGCCCGCGAGCGAGCCACCGTTCTCATGGGGACCGACGCGGCCGCTCCTGTCGGGGACGCGCTGCCGGGTATGCGACCGGGGCTCGGTTTCACTCCGATCCCGGCGGTGCGGCCCGAGGCGGAGCTTCTCTTATTCGCAGATGGTCGTCGACGCGAGTGGCCGGTACAACCCGCGCGTACTGAGTAACATTCTGATTCTGCCGATCGTTATGGCGATTTTCCTCATCTTCCCCGGCTATACGGTCGACGATGTACTCATCGCGGCGGGGATCTGGCTGGCTTTCTTCACGCTCTATCTGGTCGGTCTCTGCGTGTCACGGTACCGACGGGCCAAGCACCTCGCACGCCTTGCCGCGGCGGGTGTTGAATGGCCTCCCCGAGTGGATGCGTGAGTGGTCACTTCTTGTTCTTGGCCCCGGACTTCTTCAGCTCGTCGTAGAGCGTCTGGTCCATTTTGAGGAATTCGTCGAAGGCCTTGTTGGCGAACTTCGAGACGCCCTTGGTCAACTTCGACAGTTGGCCGAAGCCGTAGTCACAGGAACCGGCGAAGTCGTCACATGCGGACTGGAGCCCGGAGTGGCCGACCTGACTCGAGTCGGCGCGTGACATCTCCTTCGACGCGTCCTTCATACGGCCACCGCTGTTCTCAAGGGTGCGGGCCATCTCCTTCACATCGTCGGCGAAGAACTTCAAGAACGACATGGATGCCTGCTCCTAACCTGGTCAGCGGTTGATCGACTGAATTTCCTGGACGACGACCTCTTGGTCGTTGCCGAAGGTCCCGTCGGGCAGGTCGCCGCCCGCGCCGCCGCTGCCGGTCCAGGCGACCTCCCAGGTGACCGTGGCCTGGAGCTTGAAGGCACCGTCTCCGGAGGAGCGGAGGTACTTGACCGCAGGGCGGGTTCTGGTCGGCCTTGCCCTTGGCGTACGGCTCCCCGATCGAACCGTCGTCGTTGATCGTGCACTCGCCGGAGGCGGGGTAGGTCTCGGCGTCCGGTGTGCCCGGCTCCAGCTTGAGCGAGACGGGGGTGGCGGTGGTGGTGGCCTGGATGTTCACGCCGCCGACGTCGAGCGACGCCGTGACCGACACCTCGTCGAACTCCGCCTTGTCCAGCCAGGCCCAGGTGGGCAGGTTGACCTTGGTCGCGTCCGCCGGGGCGAGGGTGACGGCGGTGTCGGGGACCTTGATCCTGGCGTAGGCGAGTTGGGCGAGGATCTCCGGAGTGACGGCGTTCTCGACGTTCGGCGCTTCCCCGTTCTCGACCCAGAACGTCTGGGTGTCGCAGGCGAAGGCCGCCGGGTCGCCCGCTTCGGCGCGCTTCTCGTCCCGAACCGAGTCCCACCAGATTCCTTTCCCCGCCTCCTTCTTGTTGAAGTCCTCGTATGGCTCACCGTTGATGTAGTGGTCCTGCGAGAGCCGGTACGCCTCACCCACTCCACTGGCATGGGGTATGTCCCAGCGCTCGCGGAACTCGTCGGCGAACTCGTCCGGAGTCCACTTGGGCTCGTACGGCAGGGCGGGGCTCCCGGGTTGGCTCTACTGCCGAGCCCTCGTCTACCGGTCCCGTGTCCCCGCTCCCCTCTTGCTCGCCAGCGGCACCTCTGGGGTCGGCTCCGCTGCCGCGAAACCGCCCGCTCCCTCACCCCAGCTTTCCGTTCTGCGCCTCCACCACCGCCGTCGGCAGCTTCGCGTCGCTCGGCCTGGCGTTGGCGATGGCGCTGCCGTCGACCGAGAAGTACACGGCGAGGACGTCGTCACTGCGCACGGCCTGGGTGTGCACGGTGTGGGTGACGCCGCGGAACGTCAGCGTGGAGCGGAAGCCGAGGGACTGGTCGCCGGCCGTCGCCACGGGATTCTCGACGGTCGCCGAGTCGTACGCGCTCGTGTTCTCGCCGGACTTGGCCGTGAAGCCGCCACCGCAGGCGTCCACCGCCTTCGACAGACCGGACATCGCGGACTGGGCGCCGCCGGACTCGTACGCTGTGAGCGTCACGTACGTGAACGCGCCGATGTTCGCGCCACCGCTGTCGACGACGCGCGTGAGGTCGGCCTGGGGTTCGCCGAGGGGGAGTTGGTTCATGGCCAGGGCCGGCGGGGCGCAGGCGGGCTTGTCCGCCGTGACCTCCTTCGCGGACTTGGCGAACACGAACTCGTCGTCGGGCTCAGTGACCTTCCTGTCGCCGGGGGCGTCCGTCTGTGTGATGGCGAGCTGCTTCAGCCGCTCCTCCGGCGTCGCCTGCTTCTCCTGCTGTTCCCGCTGTTCCTGCGACGCGGTCGCCGCCGGCTTGTCCGCGTCCGGACCGGAGCCGGAGTCCCCGCCGCAGGCGGTGAGCGCAACGAGGGAGAGCAGGGAGAGGGCGGAGAGGGCTGCCGTGGTGGGTCGGTTCATGGGGTTCCTCGATGCGTGGGGGAGAAGGGGACGGCCGATGTGTGGGGGAGAGGGGGACGGCCAGGAACTGTCCGGGTCCGGGCGGTGGCAGTTCAGAGGCCCGAGCTCGCCCCTCGTGTTGTCCTCGTGTTGTCCTCGTGCTGCTCCGGGTCACTGAGCCGAGCGAAGATCCGAGCGAGGATCATGGCATGGGGGCTCCGGTCACCCGCGGGCTCTCTCGTGAGTGAATCGTGCAGGCATCATGGCCGCGCCGTGACGAACGGCACCCGCAGGGTGTCTCGGTGTATCGGTTTCTGATTCGCGAGCGCACAGTCGAGTTGCCTGGTCGCGAGGCGGTGCTCAAGGGGGCTACTGCTGTGTGAAGTTGCAGACGGGTAATGGTGGCGGGGCGGTGCGTCGCAGGGCGGGCGCGCCTTGAGGGGCTTATGTGCTGCTGGTACGGTGCGATGGCTTGACACTCGCCTTCAGCGTTCGGTATTCGCCCAGGTCGGACAGGTGCGTCAGGGGATGTCCCTGGACGTCACCGGTCAGGCAGACGCGGGTGAAGTGTCTGAATTCGCACGTCATTCCGCGTACTTGGGCAGTGCGTGACAGTCGGTTTTTCTTGGTTGTACGGGGAGCGGTTGCGTGAAGATCCAGGAGCGTACGGGGGTGGGCGCGGGACGTTCCGCGGCTCCGGTTCAGCCGTCGGTCGGTGACCGGCTTCCCAGCCCTCCTCGCGAGCGCAAGCCGGCGCTGGCCGCGCTGGCGGTGCTGCTGATCCTGCTGGGTGCGCTGGGCGCGACGATGCTGGTGCTGCGGGTCGGGGACCGGGTCGAGGTCGTCAAGGTGACGGCGGACATCCAGGCCGGCGAGTCCATCGGCGACAACGCCACATTCGTCATGGTCGCGGCCGACGACAGCATCAACTACGTCGAGTGGACGAAAGTTGAGGCACTCAAGGACCTGAAGGCCAAGTCCACGATCTACAAGGACACGGTCGTGATGGGGCAGATGTTCGCCGAGGGGGAGGCGCTTCCCGCAGGCAAGGCGTCCGTGGGTCTCGCCCTCAAGGAGGGCCAGTACCCGACGGGCATCAAGTCGGGTGACACCGTCGCCGCCTACCGCACCGGCGCGAACAACTCCGGTTCCTCCGACTCCTCCGACAACGACGCGTCGTCCTCCGCCTCGGGTGGGGCCATCGTCACCGATGCCCGCGTGACCGCCGTCAAGGGCGAAGGCGACTCCACCGTCACCACCGGCAACAAGGCCGTCACCGTTCTCGTCGACGAAGGCGACGCCGCCGCTCTCGCCTCGGCGGCCGCCGCCGGCGAGGTCGCCGTCGTACGCGTCCCCGGCAAGTAGAAGGCGGCCCCGCAGCCATGGCCCTCATCGCCCTCGCCGCCGACAAGGGTTCCCCCGGCGTCACCACTGCGGCCGTCGCCCTCGCGGCGGTCTGGCCGCGCCGCGTCCTGCTCGCCGAGACCGACCCGGCGGGCGGCGACCTGGTGTACCGGTCGGCAGCCGCGCACGGCGGTCCGCTCAACCCCAACACCGGCATGCTGTCGATCGCCGCCACCGCGCGGCGCGGTCTCGTGCCCGACCAGCTCTGGGACCACGTGCAGCCGCTCAGCGGCGGCCTCGAAGTCCTCGTCGGCCTCGGCAACTCCGAGCAGGCCGCCGGTCTCGCGGGCCTGTGGCCCACCCTCGGCCGGGCCTTCGCCTCCCTCGCCGACTCCCCGAACGCGCCCGCCGACGTCATCGCCGACTGCGGCCGCGTCAGCGGGGACACCCCGGCCGCGGAACTGTTCCCGCACGCCGCGCTCGTACTCCTCATCTCCCGTACCGAGCCGGAGGCCATCGCCCGCGTCCGCGACCGCGCCGCCG
Organism: Streptomyces sp. NPDC097107; assembly: GCF_044762405.1. Classification (NCBI taxonomy): domain Bacteria; kingdom Bacillati; phylum Actinomycetota; class Actinomycetes; order Kitasatosporales; family Streptomycetaceae; genus Streptomyces; species Streptomyces sp. NPDC097107. Next base: position 114,532 of record NZ_JBIWEF010000014.1, read on the forward strand.
CCCTCTCCAACAAGCTGCACGGCGGCCCGCGGGGCGCCGCGAGCCTCGGCATGCCGATGATCGGCGTCGTGCTCGTCGCCGACACGAACCACGCCGCCAAGCTCTCGGGCCAGGTCAACGACATGCTCGTGCACGCCCAGACCGGCGCCCGCGTGGTCGGCACGATCGCCGACGACCCGGCCGGCGCCGACCAGCTGGCCGGACGCAGGCGCGGGCGGCTGGAGAAGTCGCTGCTCATCCGCTCCGCCCGCAAGGTCACCTCGGACCTGTACCAGCAGTTCGGCGCCGCCTGGTCCGCGCCCACCGGACCCGCCGGCACCGGCATGGCCGGCCACGCGGGGGCCGGCCGATGACCGCTGTCGACCACTCGTTGGTCAAGCGGTTCCGGCAGGACGCCGGCGACCGCATCTCCGAGCAGCGCCGCCAGGACCAGGTCAGCGGCGTCACGCCGATGTCCACCGAGGACGAGCGGCAGTACGCGCGCGCCGTCATCGCGCAGATCCTGGAGGAGTACGCCCGCGCCGAGATCAACGCCGGTCGTACGCCGCTGGACGCGGAGACGGAGGAGCAGTACGCCGCAGCCGTGCACGCCGCGCTGTTCGGCGTCGGGCGGCTCCAGCCGCTCCTCGACGACCCCGAGGTCGAGAACATCGACATCAACGGCTGCGACCACGTCTTCGTCGGCTACTCCGACGGACGCGAGGAGCGCGGCGAACCGGTCGCCGAGACCGACGAGGAACTCATCGAGCTGATCCAGATCCTCGGCGCCTACTCGGGTCTGTCGTCCCGCCCCTTCGACTCCGCCAACCCGCAGCTGGACCTCCGGCTGCCGGACGGTTCGCGTCTGTCGGCGGTCATGGACGTCGCCCGTCGCCCGGCGCTGTCCATCCGCCGCGCGCGCATGGGCAAGGTCTTCATCTCCGACCTGGTCGGCAACGGCACCCTCGCCCCCGAGCTCGGCCACTTCCTGGCCTGCGCGGTCCGCGCCCGCAAGAACATCATGATCGCGGGCGCCACGAACGCCGGCAAGACGACGCTGCTGCGCGCCCTCGCCAACGAGATCCCCCCGCAGGAGCGGCTCATCACGGTCGAGCGAGCCCTGGAGCTCGGCCTCGACACCTTCCCCGACCTCCACCCCAACGTGGTGGCGTTCGAGGAGCGGCTGCCCAACTCCGAGGGCCAGGGCACGATCAGCATGGCGGAACTGGTCCGCCGTTCCCTCCGTATGAACCCCTCCCGCGTCATCGTCGGCGAGGTGCTCGGCGACGAGATCGTCACCATGCTGAACGCGATGTCACAGGGCAACGACGGCTCGCTGTCCACGATCCACGCCAACAGCTCGCACGAGGTCTTCAACCGCATCTCCACGTACGCCCTCCAGGCCACGGAACGGCTGCCGATCGAGGCCAGCCAGATGCTGGTGGCCGGCGCCGTCAACTTCGTCGTCTTCATCCAGCGGCGCAACAACTTCCAGAGCGGCGGTCGGCTCCAGCGCGTGGTCACCTCGGTCCGCGAGGTGAACGGCGTCGACGGCCGCGTGCTGTCCAGCGAGGTCTTCGCGGAGACGCCCGACGGCCGGGTCGTACCGCACGCCCCCATAGCCTGCCTGGAGGAACTCATCGCCTACGGCTACCGGCCCAACGGAACGTGGGGGTGAGGGAGATGACGAAGCCCACGACCCTGGCCGCGCTGGACTCGCTCAGCTCCATGGGCGGCCTGTTCTCCACCACCGTCCTGTACGCGCTCGGCTGCGGCGTCGCCGTCGGCGGCGGACTCGCCCTCCTCCTGGTCGCCGTACGCGGACTGCCCGCCAAGCCCGAGCACGAGAAGCGCCAGGCCAGCGAGCGGGCCAACGAACTGATCCGCTGGGCGGGCCGGCGCGGCTCCCTGGCGGCCATCGTCGGTCTCGTCGTCCTGCTCCTCACCCGTTGGGCGGTGCTGGGCATCGCGGCCGGCATCCTCGTCTTCTTCTGGGACCGCCTCTTCGGCGGCGCCGCCGAGGAACGCGCCGCCATGAAGCGGGTGGAGGCCCTCGCCTCCTGGACGGAGTCGCTGCGCGACACCATCGCGGGCGCGGTCGGCCTGGAGCAGGCCATCCCGGCCTCGGCCCGCGCCGCCGCCCCGGTCCTGCGCCCGCACCTGGACGCCCTGGTCGACCGGCTGCGCTCCCGCACGCCGCTGCCCGAGGCGCTCCAGCACCTCGCCGACGAGATCGACGACGCTTCCGCCGACATCATCGTCGCCGCGCTGATCCTCAACGCGCGGCTGCGCGGTCCGGGTCTGCGCCAGGTGCTCGGCGCGCTCGCCAAGTCGGCGCGCGAGGAGGTCGACATGCGCCAGCGCGTGCTGGCCCAGCGCGCCTCGACCCGCCGCTCCGTCCAGATCGTCGTGGCGGTGTCGGTCCTCTTCGTCCTCGGCCTGTCCATCTTCAACCGGGACTTCGTCGAGCCGTACGGCTCGCCCGTGGGCCAGCTCGTACTGGCCTGCGTGTGCGGCCTGTTCGCGCTGGGCTTCTGGTGGATGCGCAAGCTGTCGACCATCGAGACGCCCGACCGCTTCCTGGTCCGGGACGGCTCCGACGTGCAGTTCGTACGCCCCCGCACACCGGGTCAGCCGAGCCATCCGGGTCAGCCGTCCCAGCCCGCGCAGCGGCTGCCGCAACCGTCCCAGCCGTCGCAGGCGTCTGGGGACGAGGGGGTACGACGATGAACCTGACAATGCCGGTACTGGTCGGCGCCGTCCTCGGCCTGGGCGTCTACGCCCTGGTCCGTGCCCTGATGCCGAGCAGGCGGAGCCCGGTCCAGCAGGTCGCGCGGATCGACGCGATGCGGGCACGGGGAGCGGCGTACGAGTCGACCCGCGTCGCGAAGGACACCAGCCGCCTCGGCTCGCTGCGTGCCCAGGTCGGCGCACGCGTCGCCGAGTTGTACCTGCAGCAGGGCTGGGAACTGCGGTCGCTGCGCGCGGATCTGGCGGTGCTGGACCGCAGCTGGGAGAAGTTCCTGGCGACGAAGGCGCTGCTGGCCGCGGGTGGTCTGTTCTTCGGTCCGTTCCTGTTCGCCATCGTCTGGCAGCTGGGCTTCGGCGACAGCCCGGTCATCCCGGTCTGGCTGGCCCTGCTCTGCGCGGCGCTCTTCTTCTTCCTCCCCGACCTGGAGGTACGCCGGGACGCCGCCGACAAGCGCCGTGACCTGCGGCGAGTGATCGGCGCGTACCTGGACCTGGTGTCCATGAGCCTGGCCGGCGGACGGGGCCTGCCCGAGGCCCTGATGGCGGCGGCGGAGGTGTCGGACGGCTGGGCGACCCACCGCATCCGCAACGCCCTGTCCGACGCCCGCATCACGGGCATCAGCCAGTGGCAGGCACTGGGTCAGCTGGGCGAGGACCTCGGCATCGAGGAGCTCAAGGACCTCTCCGCCTCGCTCGCCCTGGTGGCCGACGACGGAGCCAAGGTCCGCGAGTCCCTCGCCTCCCGCGCCGAGACCATGCGGCATCGCGAACTCGCCGAGATCGAGGGCAGCGCGGGAGAGAAGTCCCAGTCGATGCTCGTGGCCCAGCTCCTGCTGTGCGCCGGGTTCCTGGTGTTCCTGATCTATCCGGCGGCGATGCGGGTGTTTCAGGTGTGACGCAGGCTTCGACGCAGCTTTCTCAGCGTCGCCTCAGCAGCTCCGAGCCGCTTCGCTCCCAGAACTGATACGAGAGGACAGAACCCACCATGAACGGACGGAACTTCCGCACCGGCATCCCGGCCGTGGACTTCCTGGTCACCTTCCTGCAGGGCCGCGTGGAGCGTGCCCGCTCCGGCGAGCTGGACCGCGGCGCGTCCGCGGTCGAGTGGGTCATCATCTCGGCGGTCGTCGTGGCGATCGTCGGGGTGGTGGCCGCCATCATCAGCCAGGCGCTGGACAAGGGCGCCACTAAGGTCGGCGAGTGCATCGAAGGCGCCGACGCGAGCAGCACCTGCTGATCGGACTCGGACTCGGATTCGGACGTACGGGGTACACGGGGATGCCGGCAGACGTGCTCAGGCGGGTGCGCCGCAGGGTGGAGGCCGCACGTGAAGCGGCGGCCACCCGCGGCGATTCCGGCATGACCGCTATCGAGTTCGTGTTCCTCACGCCGATCCTGTTCTTCATGATCTTCGCGACGGTGCAGTTCGGTTTGTACTTCTTCGCGGACCACGTCGCCCAGGCCGCCGCCCAGGCGGGCGCGCGCAAGGCCCGCGCGACGGCGCACGACCAGCCCGGCGCGTGGCGGGGCGAGGCGCGGGACGTCGTGGACAGCTACATCCGCCAACTCGGCCCGCAGCTCGTGGTGGCGCCGGACGTGACCATGCTCCAGCCGGAACAGGACACGGTCGGCGTGGAGATCACGGCCCGTATCCCGACGGTGTTCCCGGGCCTGGACCTGACGGTGCACGCGCAGTCGATGGGACCGGTGGAGCGGTTCGTGCAGGAGGGGGAGAACTAGATGGACCTCTCCCGCGCCACCTCCCGCGCCACCTCTCGCATCAGCTCCCGCGTCACTTCCAGCGTGCGACAGGCCGAGGCCGGCGACCGGGGCCTGTCCACCATCGAGGTGGTGATCCTGGCCCCCGTGATGATCCTCTTCATCCTCGTCCTGGTGGCCTTCGGCCAGCTGGTCGAAGGCCGCGGCGCCCTCGACGGCGCGGCCCGGGACGCGGCACGCGCGGGCTCGATCCAGAAGGACCACGGCACGGCGATCGCGGAGGCGAGGAGGGCGGCCGAGTCCAACCTGGCGGATGTCTGCTCCGGCCCGGTCTCCGTCGTCCAGAAGAGCGCCGGCTTCGAACCCGACACCCTCTTCACGGTCGAGGTGAGCTGCGAGGTACGGGGCCTGGCCTCGCTCGGCCTCAACATCCCGACGACCCTCTCGGCGAGCTTCAGCTCCCCGCTGGACCCGTACCGGAGGACGGCGTGAGATCCCTCGTACGCGCGTGGCTCACGGACCGGCGCGCCCGGCTGGACGACCGCGGCTCGGGCGCCGGCGCGGTCATCATCTTCGCCCTCGTCTTCCTCGCCCTCTCCGCCTTCGTCATCGACGGGGGCATGTCCATCTCCAAGCGCGAACGCGCCGCGGACATCGCCGAACAGGCCGCCCGCTATGCCGCCCAGGACATCGACCGCGAGGCCCTCTACGACGACGTGGGCGGCCCCGCCCCCATCAACTACGAGAACTGCGACGCGAGGGTCAAGGCCTTCGCCGCGGAGATGGACATGGCCGGCCAGGACATCGCCGCGACGCACTGCGTGACGGCCGACGCCGAGCAGGTGCAGGTCGAGGTCCGGCTCACCTACTCCCCGGTCTTCACGGGAATGTTCTACGGCGGCGACGTCGTCGTCCACGGGCAGGCGGTGGCGGAGAACGAGGTGGGCTGACCCGACGCCACCCCGCCTCCGCCCGCTCCCCATCCCCCCGCCAACGGAGGTACCACTCCCATGCGCACACGTACGACGGCAGCCGCAGCCGCCCTGACGACAGCGGTGGCGCTGCTGCTGACCGGCTGCGGCGGCTCGGACAGTGAGGACTCAGGGAAGGACAAGATCGCGGGGGCTGATACGGGTGCTTCGGCGTCGCCTACACCTACGGCGACTGATGACGGCATCGATCGACCGCACGTCAGCCTGCCAGAGGGCGACACCCTGGTATTCGCTCCCGAGACCACTGGGGACGCCAAGACCGATGCCGTATTGAAGGACAACGCGGCCGGTTCGACGTCAAGGACTGGCTGCCCGAGTCGCCCGTGCTGCCCAAGCGGTCCGTCCGGGGCGAGCAGCTCCTCAGCCGCTCGGGTGTGACCGGCCTGCTCAAGGCGGCGGACATCCCCCTGCGAGTGGTGAGGGACAGAAGCGATCCGCTGGTGGCCTCGGGCGGCAGGGGCACGGTGCTCGGGCCGGGTGGTGTCTTCCCGTCCTGGTACTGGGGTGTCCGTGCCGCCGCGGGAGGCACCGCGCACGCGGCGCACAGCACGGCGGCGCGTGGCAGGACGGGGACCCGGCGGGTGAGCCGCCCGCTGAGACGGTGCGGGGCGCGGGGCGTGGCCCGCTTGGGGTGGAGTCGCCGCATCCGGTCGCGGTACTCGTCCTGTGTCATCTGCGGTGTCATCTGCCCGTGCTCCGGCAGGAGGACTCGGGCCGGTGCGGTATCGCGGTCGCGACATGGGCCGACACCGTCACGTCACGTGCCGCCGCCACCCTTGCCGCCCCGCTTGTCCTCCGTCTTCACGGCCTCGTTGACCTGCTTCGTCAGCTCGTCGTCGAGCTTCTTGAACTCCCGGACGACGGCGTCCGACATGTCACCGAGGGCGTCGAGCTGCTGGGTGATGTCCTCGCGGCCGTCCTCCCAGTTGGACTCGAAGTCGCCGAGGGCGTCGTTGACGCTGCCGTCGCCGATGTCGTCCTTGTACGACTCGAAGAGCTTCTTGGTGTGGTTCAGCCGCGTCTTGAGGGAGCGCAGCCGACGCCCGTAGTCCTCCAGCTCGGTCAGCGGCAGTGCGAGGTCGCTCTTGCCCATGGCGCGGAGTCCTCTCTGCAGGCTCGGGTCGGGTCGGTTCAGACGAATCGGAAGGTGCCGGTCACGGCATCGAAGATGTCGTGGAACGCCTCGGCGAGGTCCAACACCGGGCTGGCCCCCGAGACGAGCACGACCTGGTCGGTGGTTCCCGGTACGGGGATGTACGTCTGCGTCAGCACCATACGCAGGGTACGACTGTCGCCCTGAGCGACGGGCACGTCCTCGACGCCGTACGTCCGCGCGGCCGTGCCCACTTCGGGAACGTCAACGGTCGTGACCTTGCGCCAGGCGTCGCCCTCGCGGCTCGGGGTGATCGTGCGCAAGCTCCCGGCGATGGCCCGGGGGTCGGTGGAGAGGGCGATGCCCTGCTTGTTTTGGGCGCCGAGGACGGACACGGTGACGGTCGCGGAGAGCGGAACGCCGTCGAAGTTCTCGGCCATGCAGCCGAGGTAGAGGGCACCGGAGTCGTGGGCGTCCTTGGCCATCCTGCGAAGCATGGCCGATATCTCTGCCCGGTACGGCGCCAGCTCAGGCACATGCCGGATCCGCTCGTTCACGACGGAGCGGATGGCTCCCTCGCGGCCCTCGGAGCGGACATCGAACTCCCACCACGACTCAGGAACGGAGATCGATACACCGAATAGAGCGTCGTGATGCCCAGAGACTGCCGAGTTTTTCTCGCTCATAATTCACATTTCCCAACCTGATTCGGTGCCCATGTTAGACCGCGCTATTCAGGCAAGGGAAGTCCCTCGGCTTTCGCGACAGCCAACGCTTCTTCAACGCTGACTTCTGGGGCAGTGAAGTCGAGTGAAGCCGCATGTTCGACAAGTTCGCGTGGCGGCGCTACTCGATGGTATTTGACATAGTCCGACCATGCGAGCTGCCAGACCCACGTTCCATCAGTCATGATCCCAACACGCACGTGCATGTCCGAAGATTCGGAGAATGGGTCGGGAACGGTGCCCGGTGAGAACAACACGGGCTCCGCTTCCTCAAGGAAACTGGAAAGGCGATTGGCTAGTTCCTCGTCGAGTGTCCCGGGCGAGAAGTCGGCCTCGACTTGGGCCTCGCCGATGCGGTGAGGTACGGGGAGCTTGGGCATGTGCTATGCGCCTCCATTGGGATGAAATGTTTCGAATGCGCCGCGAACGGTCGGATGCATGTATGTTCCGGCATCATTGAAGGGTGCCACGGCCGTCCTGCCGTGAGGCCAAACCCAGAGGAAATCGTTGGGGGCCTCGACTTTCACGCCGAGAGTATTTGCCAAGTTCTGTGCGAATCCGTCGGATTTCATACCGGTCTGGCAGGAAAGGAGTCTAACAGGTTCTCCGTTCCATCCGTGTGTCCGTATGAGTGAAGCCATCTCTCGGTGATTGAAGTTGTGCCAGTTATCGGCCAGATGGGCAGCTCCATCTTTTACCTGGTAACCTACCGAAGTCGGTGCTCCATGGATTCCTACATCGAATGTACCGTCGTTTTTCACGCGGTTCATACTCTTGAGTAGAGGATCGCCCGGTTTGAATACCAGCATGCCGGGGCGGCCGTCCTTGAAGGACTGCACCTGGAAAGAAAGTGGCTTCTTTCCCCGACCTGGAAGTCCTTTGACGATCGATACGATACTGGCTGATCCTGAGCGGAGACCGTTGGCGATCCCTTTGAGGCCGCCACCGATGCCGCCCATGAAACCGGCGCCGAGAGCTTTCAGCCCTCCGGCCTTCCACAGCTTTCCGAGCTTCGCGAGGCTCGTGAAGCCTTTGGTCGCCGGTATGCAGTCCAGCGCCGCCCACAGGAGGTCGCCCCAACCCGCTTCACCTTTGATGACTTTTCGTATGGTGTCAGCCATCACCACAAGCGCCGCCGCGAAGACCAACCACCCCAGCGGTCCACCGACGATCATCACGATGATCCCGGCGATGGCCACGACCCACTTGCAGATGGTGGCGATCTCGTCCCAGTGGTCGGAGACCCAGTCGCCGATCTCCTCCCACCAGTGCCGGTTCGGGATACCGGCGTCGGAGGCCTCCTTGAGCTTGGTCACCGTCCGCCGGGCCGCCTCCTCACGGAGGCCCTTCGCCTGACCGGCCAGCTTCTTCGCAGCGTCCAGGGCGCTCTGCGCGCTTTCGACGTTCCGTTCGGCCGCGGCCTGGCGGGCGTTCGCGTGCTGGGCGTCGCGGGTGGCGCGGCGGACGTCGGCCTCATCCGGTTTCGGGACGTCTTTGCCGCCGTTCTTGGCGGGGTCGTAGGAGTCCACCTTCTCGGTCGCGGTGCGGACCCAGTCGTTGGCTCCCGACAACGCCGTCTGCGCGGTGGTGAGTTCCTCACGGGCCTTGCGGCCGTCACGCAGCGCCTTGTCGGCCTTCTCCTGTGCGTCTTGTAGATCGGGCCAGAAGGTGGCCAGCGCGTCTCCGGCCAGGTCGTACGACTTCTTCAGCCTGCGCAGCTTCTTCGGGGCGTCCTCGAACTCCTCGGCGAACACGTCCGCCGTCTTGCCCGCCCAGGAGAGGATCTCCTCCTCCTTGGCGATGCCCTTGAGGTCGCGCAGGACGTCGGACACGTCGTCGGCGAAGTCGTGCAGGGTGCCGGCGAGTGTGCGAATGCGGTCCGGGTTGCCCGGCGTCGGATCCTTCTCCAAGTCCAGTACATGCCAGTCCGCCGGCCTCTGCGACACCGTGCTCTCCCCCGTACACGTGCGATGCCTACCGCTTGGAACGCGCGTACGAACTTATCGCAGGTGCTGTCGCACCGTGTGCTGGGTGGGGCGGGATCAGGTCAGATGGAGACCGTCTTGAGGCTCTGGACGAGGGCGGTGAAGGATCCGACCGGGACGGTCACCATGCCCTTGGACGGGTCCTTCGAGTCGCGTATGGCGACGCGGGTTCGCAGAGGCGCGACCTCCACGCAGGTGTTGCCGTCGCCCCCCTCCGAGTAGGAGGACTTCTGCCAGCGCTTGGGTCCGGTCACGCTTCTCGCCTCACAATTCCTTCGCCAAGTGGTGGATGAAGTCCCGCGTCCGGGTGGGGTCGAGTGCCGCTTTCTCCACCTTACGGAAGAGCGTTCGGAAGCGCTCCAGTTGGGATTCGGCATCCAGGAAAGCCGTGCCGCTGGGGGAGTCGCGGAGCACGGTGTCCAGGCGCGGGAGGGGGCCGCCCACATGCATCATCGCGGCGCCGGCGCCGGCGAAATGGTCGGTTTCGAAGGGGACGACCCGTACCGTGACGTGTTCCCTCTCCATCTCGTCCAGGATCCTCCGGAGCTGGGTGAGGGTCACCCGGCGGTCGCCTACGCGGATGCGCAGCGCGGCTTCGTGGACGATCGTTTCGTACGGGACCGGCAGATCACGGTCGATGACTGCCCGGCGTCTCATCCGGTGCTCGACACGCGGAGTCAACTCGCTGTCGGGCAACTCCGGAACCATGTAGCCGAAGACGGCGCGGGCGTAGTCCGGGGTCTGCAGTAGTCCCGGCACGTGGGTGATCACGACTTCGTGCAGGAACGTCGCATGATGTTCCAGCTCGGCCACGTCCAGGAACACTGGGGGAAGGACGCCGCGGAACTCCTCCCACCAGCCTTGTGTCCGGTCGGTGGCCATGGCTACCAAAGCATCGACCAAGGCCTCGTCGGCGCAGGCGTAGTGAGCGGCCAACCTGCGCACGCGCTCTTCACTCGCTCCCGCGAAGCCGGCCTCGACCTGGCTCATCTGGGCCGAAGTGGAGCTGAGCAGCCCCGCCACCTCGCGGGCCCTGAGCCCAGCGGCTTCCCGCAACCTGCGCAACTCCGTACCCAGACGTACCTGCCGCGCCGTCGGTCGGCTCCTTGGCGCCACGTGTCCCCTCCGGACCTCAACTCATCTGGCGTTGTACTGCTTACGGGGTCAGATTAGGGCAACGGCTTGCGCGGGCAAAAATTTTTGCTCTACCGTCAGTGACGCAGTGCACACAGTGCGCTGTGTCTGGTGCGGAAGTGCACGGAAGTGCACTGCGCCGTCATTGTCGCGACGGTTGTGGCGAAGCCACCGGCCAACATCCTCCTCTCGGAACGGAGTTCACCCATGCCCGAAACCCAGTCGCCCGACCCGTCCGCCCCCTGGGAGTACACCCTCTACATCCCGAACGACCTGCGCGCCGTCACCGTCTGCCGCCGCACCCTCCGGTTGATCCTCACGATGCACGGCCTCATCCGCCTCGTGGACACCGCCGAGTTGCTCGCGACCGAGCTGGTCTCCAATGCCGTACGGCACACCAAAGGCCCCGCCGCGCTCCGGGTGCGGTGGGCGGCCGGCGTGCTGCGGATCGGGGCGTGGGACGCCGACCCGGAACCGCCCGAGCCGCCGGGGAGGATGGAGGCGCTCGTCGATGCGGAGGAGGGGCGGGGGCTCGCGCTCGTGCGGGCGTGCGCGGACGTGTGGGGGTGGCAGCCGCTGGCCAGGGGCGGGAACCGGGGCAAGTACGTGTGGTGTGACCTTGTCGCGGCATAGGGCGTTATCTCGTCGTACAGGAAGGAGGGCTGATGGTCAGTTCTTCGCACGAGGCGCTGCACTGGGACTTTCAGAAGGACCCGGCGCTGCTGACGCGGGCGTTCCAGAGCGTGCTGCGCGTTCCGTTCCCGGAACCGCGTGACTTCGCGGTCCTGAACGCCGATGTCACCGAGATCGAGCCCGTCGAACGGCGTGTGGACACGCTGATGCGGGTGGATACGGACGAAGGCACGTACCTCATCGTCGTCGAGGCGCAGGGGAAAAGGGACGAGGGCAAGCGCGGGAGCTGGCCGTACTACCTGTCGTACTTGTACGCGAAGTACGGCTGGGAGCCGGTGCTCGTCGTGATCACGCAGAACAGCGCGACGGCGCGCTGGGCGGCGCAGCCCATTCGGCGGGGCCTGCCCGGCTGGCACTCGATGACGGTGCGACCGCTGGTGATCGGCCCGGACAACGTGCCGGTGATCGCGAATGAGCGGGAGGCCGAAAGGGACGTTCCACTTGCCGTCCTGTCGGCCATGACGCATGGGCGGGGCACCAAGGCCGCCGCCATACTGGAACCGTTGGCTTTCGCTCTGCGGACTGTCGACGCCGAGAGTGCGGCGGTGTTCGGGCAGCTCATCGAATCGTGCCTGGGTGATTCCCAGGCCAAGGAGATCTGGAGGGAACTGATGTCGGAGGTCCGCTACTTCTTCAACAGTTCGGTGGCCGAGAAGGTCCGTGAGGAGGGACGTGATGAGGGACGGGCCGAGGACCGCTCCGAGACCACGCTGGAGATTCTGGAGTGGCGGAACATTCCGGTGTCCGACGCAGTCCGGGAGCGGGTGCTTTCCTGCTCCGATCTGAAGCAGCTCAAGATGTGGTCCCGGCGGGCTATCCACGTCATGCGTGCGGAGGATCTGTTCACGGAGGGGTAGGACTGAGACGCCACGAGAGATCCGGCACTTCTGTCGCAACCCGGTGGCCGAGAGGGTTCGTCAGGAGGGCCGGGTCGAAGGCTCCCGGATCAGCTCAAGTCTGGGCTCAGCGGGCGATGACGGTGGACCGGGCCGAGGACCTGTTCAGCGGTTGATGGACTGGATCTCCTGGACTTCCATGTCCTGCGTCGTCTCGAAGGTGCCGTCCGGCAGGTCGCCCGCGGCTCCGCCGTTGCCCTCCCAGGAGATCTCCCAGGTGACCGATGCCTTCAGCTGGTACGGCTCCCCGTTCGACGCGCGGAGGTAGCGGATGCCGCAGGGCGGGGTCTCGTCGGCCCTGCCCTTCGTGTACGGCGTGCCGATGGAGCCGTCGGGGTTGATCTCGCAGTCGCCGGAGGCGGGGAAGGTCTCCGCGTCGTCCGTGCCGGGCTCCAGGTGGAGGGCGACGGGCTTCGCGGTCGTCTCGGCCCACAGGCCCGTGTCGGGCAGTTCGGCGCGGACCTTGACCTCCTTGAAGGTGCCCTTGTCCAGCCAGACCCAGGTGGGGAGGTTGACGGTGGACTTGGCCGCGGGCTTGAGCTCGACCTCGGTCTTTGGTACGTCGATCTGGTCGTACGCGTAGGCGGCGAGCGTCTCGGGAGTGGGCGCGTGCTCGTCGTCCGGGATCGTGCCGGCGTCCTGCCAGAACATGATGCGGCCGCAGTCCCAGGCCTTGGGGTCGTGCTCGTGGCCCTTGCGAACCACGCTGCGCCAGAACATCCCGTCCTTGCCGACGTTGTAGTCCTTGTAGCCCTTGGCGGTGCTGTTCGTGGACGAGTTGATGTCGAAGTTGTCCTGGCCCTCGCCCTCTTCGTAGTGGTCCACGAAGATGCCCGAGGTCCACCACTCGTGCGCGTTGACGGCACCCAGGCCGCCGTCCTTCTCCAGGTTCCCGACCGCGGACTTGAGTTCCTCCGGGCTGAACACCGGCTCGTACCAGCATGCGGGCGGCTCCCAGTTCGGGTCGACCGAGGTCAGGTCCTCCATGGAGCCGCTCCCGGTACGGCCGTCGGGGTGGGTGACCTGGATCCTGGACTGGGAGACCGAGGCGAGCAGCGTGCTGCCGTTGCGGTCGCCCTGCTGTTCGTCGCTGCCGCCCGTTGGCTGAGTGCTGCCGCCCACGGGCTTGTCGGCGTGCGCCACCCCCGCAGCCCACAGCAGGGAACCCGCGGTCAGCGCGACGGCCCACTTCGCGCGTCCGGGGGCGATCAGCCTCGGCATTCCGCGGCCTTCCCCTCGACGGTGATCTGCTGAGCTCGCCACACCGGTGAGTCCTGCTGGGACGCCATGAGGATGCTGAACTTCTGGTAACTGGCCAGGCTCTCCTCGGTGCGGTGCACCTTCCCGGTTTTCACTTCCTTGCCATAGGCCTTGGACTGGTCCTCGCAGAACGTGACGAGGATCGTCTTGGCCTTCTCGGCCTCGCCGGCCGGGCTGGTCTCGGCCTGGTAGTAACGGTCCTCACCCGTGAGGGTCCAGCCGCCGTCCACGTACTCCTTGATCTGCGACTCGGCGTACCGAGCGGCCCCGGCCGCCGAGTAGAAGCGGTACGCCGGGTCCTTCGCGTTCTGCTCAGTGATGCCGTGGTTCAACGCTCTGATGTAGTTGGCGGCATCGGCCAGTGCGGCAGCGGCATCCACGTCCGAGGGCTTCTCGAAGTCGAAGACCAGCTCCAGATCCTCGGGCAGGCGTACGTCGGGCCGGTTCGCGTCCGGCGCGGATGCTGTAGCCGACGGGCTGCCCGTCCCCGCCCCCTTGATGTCGTCCGAAGACGCGTCGTCGCCGCCTCCGCCGCAGGCGGTCAGGAGCAGGGCCGCTGTCGCGGTGAAGGCGGCGGCGGTGGTCGTGAGGGCGCTGCGGGCCACGGTTGGTTCCCCCCGGGGTACGGCGTGTGCGACAGGGAACGAAGCTATCAGGGGGAGGGGCAGGGGCCCTGGGCGGTTTCTGGGGATTGTGTGGGGGGCGTGAAGGGGCGGCCGGCGTTGTGGGGCAAAGGCCGTGAAGGGGGCGGGGGGTGTGAGGGCCTCCCGCGGTGGGCCTTCGACGGTGTCGGTGTGAGTCCATAAGATCTCTGTAGGCTCGGCACACCCAGCACACCCCTCGTACCGGACGCTCCGGCCGGCCTCCGTACGCGTCCACATACACCCCGCACACGCCCACCCACGACACACGACCCGGGAAACCCGCCATGCCTCGACGCCGCACCACCAGCCCGTCAAGCTCGACGGGCGCGACGGGAAGTTCGCCGGCTCCGAGGAACCGGACGCCCCAACCGGTGCGGGTGCGGCGGCGGTCGTTCGGGGACTTCGTCAAGGCATTCCTCGCCTTCGTGGTGCTGCTCGTGCTGCTCGTCGGGGTGCCCCTCGCGCTGGCTACCCAGATCGGCTGGCCCCTGCCGGACGGCATGCCCGGCCTCGACTGGCTCCAGCGTGAGATCACCGTCGACACCTTCCTGAGCATCCTGACCGTCGTCGTCTGGTTCGCGTGGGCGCAGTTCACCGCCTGCGTGCTCGTCGAGGTCAAGGCCGCGCTGTCCGGCGTCGGGGTGCCGGGGCGGGTGCCCGGGTCCGGGCCCAGTCAGCTGCTCGCCCGGCAGCTCGTCGCGGCCCTGCTGCTCGTCGGCGCCACCGCGGCCAGCCTCACGCCGGGGCTGTCGCAGCTCGGGCAGAGCCTGGAGGGGAACCAGCAGCCGTCCGTCGCCGCCGCCCAGCAGACGCCGGGACTCTTCGCCCAGCAGCAGGAGCAGGCCGCCAGTACGGCGAACGCCCTCGCCGAGCAGGCCGGGCAGGCCGCGGCCCGTGCCGACGGCGGCTCCGCCGCGCACGGCGACACGAAGTACTACCGGATCCAGCCGCCCGAGGGACGCCACCACGACTCCCTCTGGGAGATCGCCGACCGGCACCTCGGTGACGGGCGCAGGTACAAGGAGATCTTCGAGCTCAACAAGGACCGCGTGCAGCCGGACGGGTCCAAGCTCTCCGAGGCGTCCCTGATCCGGCCCGGGTGGATCATGGAGATGCCCGGTGACGCCCGCGGCGGCGAGCTCGTCGAGCTGCCCGGCGAGGCGCCGAACGTCTCCGAGCCGGTGCAGCAGCAAATCAGCGACTACGCGCAGACCGGTGACCAGGCGCAGGGCAGCGGCGGAGCCGGCACCGGGGGCGGAGCCGAGGGCAGCGGTGACGCCCAGGTCTCCCTGCCCGAGCAGCGGCCCGCGCCCGGCCCCGCCAACCCCGTCACGCCCGCGACCCCGGCTCCCGCACCCGACACCGGCCGGCAGCACGCCACCCCCGCCGAACAGTCCGGGCGCTCCTTCGGGCTCCCCGAGGCCCTCCTCGCCGCGCCTCTCCTCGCCGCCGGTCTCCTCGGCGCCCTCGGCCGCCGGCGCCGGCAGGCACTGTGGCAGTCGGCGCTCGGCAGCGGCGGCGGACGGCGCGGCATGGAGCCGCCGACGCCGACCGGCGACGCCCAGGACGCGCAGGACGCGCTGCTCGTCGGCGCCGACCCCGAAGGCGTACGCCTGCTGGACCGGTCACTGCGCGGACTGGCCGCCGCACTCGCCGCCGAGTCGCGGTCGCTGCCCGTCGTGTACGCGGCGTGGATGAGCGGCAACGGCGACCTGCACCTCCAGCTCGCCCAGCCGGCCGGCAAGCCGCCGACACCCTGGCAGCTCGGGCAGGACCAGACCTTCTGGATGCTGGCCCGCGCCGACGCCGAGGGGTACGAGGACGCCGACACGGCCGCGCCGTACCCGGGTCTCGTCAGCCTCGGCACCATGGACGACTCCCGGCTGCTGCTCAACCTGGAGGCCGTGCCCGGCCTCGTCTCGCTCAGCGGTACGGAGGCCGACCGGGCCGCCGTGTTCGCGTCGGTCGCCGCAGAACTGGCCACCAACGGCTGGTCGGACCGTATGACCATCACGCTCGTCGGGTTCGGCGACGACCTCACGCCCCTCGCGCCCAACCGGATCCGCCATCTCGACGGGTTCGAGGACCTCTTCGAGACCATGTCCGCCGAGACCCGGCAGCGGCGCGGCGCGCTGGGGGCCGCCGGGCACGACTCCGTACTCACCGGCCGTACCGGGCCCGCCCAGCACACGCGTTGGGCGCCGCACCTCGTCCTGCTCGCCGCCCAGCCGTCCGACGAGGACGCCCTGCGGCTCGCGGAACTCGCAGCCGACGCCGGCCGTCTCGGTATCGGCTACCTCGTCGGCACCGAGGGCACCGATCTGCCCGGCGCCGCCTGGGAGATGGAGATCACCGGCGAGGGCCGGCTGCTCGCGCCGCTCCTCGGACTGGAGCTGGAGGCCCAGTTGCTGCCGGTCGCGCAGCAGCGGGCCGTCGTCGAACTGTTCACCGACGCCGACCCCGAACGCGGGCCCGGCGGGCCGGCCAACACCCCGCCGTTCCTCGTCGACGTCAGCGAGCAGGGGCGGCCCGCGGTGTACGCCCGCCTCGTCGGGGCGTACGAGATCATCGGCCTGGACGCGCCCGACGGCGACCGCAGCGCCCAGCTCCACGAGGCGCTGGCGCTGCTCCTGCTGCACCGCGAGGGCGTCCATCCGCGCGTGCTGGCCTCCGCGCTGTGGCCCCGCGGCGTGACGGAGGACGTGCGCGACGCGCTGCTGGAGCGGTTGCGGGCCTGGCTGGGCACCGACCCCGACGGCACGCCGAGGCTCGGCACCGGCGCCGGCGGACGTCTCACGCTCGCCAAGTCCGTCGTCTCCGACCTCGACGTGCTGCGCTCCCTCTACTACGAGGCCACGCAGGGCCGGGGCGTCGACAGCCGCCAGGTGCGCGGACGGCTGCTCACCGACGCGCTGGTGCTGGTGCGCGGGCCGCTGCTCGCCGACCGGCCCGCGGGCCGCTACCGCTGGCTCACCCACGAGATCATCGACGCCCAGCTTCCGCTGCTCGTCGCGGACACCGGCCTGGCGCTCTCCGAGTTCCACCTGGAGAGGAACCGCGCGGAGAAGGCCATCGAGGCGCTGAACGCGGCGCTGCGCACCGCCCCCGCCGACGAGCGCCTGTGGCACGAACTGCTGCGCGCCACGCACGCCACCGACGACACCGGCCGGCTCCACACGCTCGCGGCCGACCTCATGGGCCGCAGCGGTGCGCGCGGCCTGCCGCCGCGCACCGAGGCACTGCTCGACGAGCTGCTGCCGACCTGGCGCGACGGCGTCGCCGCCGCCGGGTGACCATGGATCTCCCGGTGACCATGCATCTCCTGGTGAACACCGATCTCGCGATGAACGTCGATCTCCTGATCGTTCTGATCGTCCCGGCCGCCGCGCTCTGGGGTGCGGCGGCCGGCGCGCTGCTGCCGCGCGCGGCCTACCGGTTCTCCGCCCCCTCGGGGGAGGCGTGGCGCGAGCGGTGCCCGGGCGGCGCGCATCCCGTCCGGGGCTGGCTCGGGCGAGCGCGGTGCGGTCAGTGCGGTGCCGGGGCGGCCTTCCAGGGCCCCGGCACCGCCGTACCCGCCACCGTCACCGCCCTCGTCTGCGCCGCCCTCGCCGCTGCCACCGGGACGCGCCCCGAGTTGGCGGTCTGGCTGCTGCTCGCCCCGGCCGGCGTGCTCCTCGCGGTCGTCGACCTCCGGGTACGGCGGCTGCCCGACCCCCTCACCCTGCCCCTCGCCGGCACCGCGCTCGTCCTCCTCGGCCTCACCGCCCTCGTGCCCGAGCACGCCGGGGAGTGGACCACCGCCCTGCTGGGCGCCCTCGCCCTCGGCGCCGGCTACTTCGTGCTGTTCCTCATCAACCCGGCCGGCATGGGCTTCGGCGACGTGAAACTGGCCCTCACGGCCGGTGCGGTCCTCGGCTGGTACGGCTGGCCGACGGTGATGCTCGGCACCTTCGCCGGGTTCCTGCTCGGCGCGCTCTACGGCGGCGCCCTCGTCGTCGCCCGGCGGGCGGGGCGAAAGACGGCCATCCCGTTCGGTCCGTTCCTGATCGCGGGCGCCTTCCTCGGCGTCCTCGCGGGGGCCTACGCGGCCTGAGCACCGACCCGTGAAAGGCCTGGCGTACGCTGGGCGGGTCCGTCCACAACCCTTACGAACTCTGCGAAAGGGACGCCGGTGACCGAGAAGGCCGACCTTCAGCCCATCCTCGACCGCGCCGCCGCCGGTGGGCGGATCACCCCCGAGGAGGCGCTCGTCCTCTACCGCGACGCCCCGCTGCACGCGCTGGGCGCCGCCGCCGACGCCGTACGCAGGCGCAGGTACGCCGGTACCGAGCACATCGCCACGTACATCATCGAGCGCAACATCAACTACACGAACGTGTGCGTCACGGCGTGCAAGTTCTGCGCCTTCTACGCCGCCCCCAAGGACGCCGCCAAGGGCTGGACCCGCGACCTCGACGACATCCTGCGCCGCTGCGCGGAGACCGTCGAGCTGGGCGGCACGCAGATCATGTTCCAGGGCGGCCACCACCCGGACTACGGCGTCGAGTACTACGAGCACCACTTCGCCGCCATCAAGAAGGAGTTCCCGCAGCTCGTCATCCACAGCCTGGGGGCGAGCGAGGTCGAGCACATGGCGCGGATCTCGAAGGTGTCGGCCGAGGAGGCGATCCAGCGCATCCACGCGGCCGGGCTCGACTCCTTCGCCGGGGCCGGCGCCGAACTGCTGCCCGAGCGGCCGCGCAAGGCCATCGCGCCGCTCAAGGAGTCCGGCGAGCGCTGGCTGGAGATCATGGAGATCGCGCACCGGCTGGGTGTCGAGTCGACCTCCACCATGCTCATGGGCACCGGCGAGACCAACGCCGAGCGCATCGAGCACCTGCGCATGATCCGGGACGTGCAGGACCGCACCGGCGGCTTCCGCGCCTTCATCCCGTACACCTACCAGCCCGAGAACAACCACCTGAAGGGCCGCACGCAGGCCACGCTCTTCGAGTACCTGCGGATGATCGCCATCGCCCGGCTGTTCATGGACAACGTCGCCCACATCCAGGGCTCCTGGCTCACGACGGGCAAGGAGGTCGGCCAGCTCTCCCTGCACTACGGCGCCGACGACCTCGGCTCGATCATGCTGGAGGAGAACGTCGTGTCGTCGGCCGGTGCCAAGCACCGCTCCAACCGGCTGGAGATCATCGACCTGATCCGCAAGGCGGGACGCGTCCCGGCGCAGCGCGCCACGACGTACGAGCACCTCGTCGTGCACGACGACCCGGCGAACGACCCCGTCGACGAGCGCGTCGTGTCCCACATCTCGTCCACGGCCATCGAGGGCGGCACGGCCCATCCGGAACTGAAGCTGCTCGCCTCCAACTGAGGCCGCCGTGCTGACGATCCACACCTGCGAAGCCTCGCCCGAGACGGCCGTCGTGGTCGACGGCGCGCGTCTCGCCGCCGTCGGCCCGTACGAGGCACTGGCCGCCGACCACCCGCGGGCGCGGGTGCGCCGCTGGCCCGGCATCCTGACGCCCGGACTGCTCAACCCGTACGGCTCGGAACTGCTGGAGCAGGCCTACCACCCCGACCCGCGTGAGGCGGACCGGCTGGGCACCGAGCCGATCTTCGGGGAGCGCGCGCTCGCCCTCCTCGGTGCGCACGCGTCCGCGCGGGGCGCCAGCGCGCGCCGGGGAGTACAACGCATGCTGGCGCACGGAACGGTCGCCGTCGCCGGAGAGCTGCGGGGCCGGGCGGCCCTGGACGCGGTGCGCGGAGCGGGGCTCGCCGTGGCGGCGCGTCCGGCCACCCTGCCCGGGCCCGCGTCCTTCTCGCCGGCCCCGCTGGTGCTGCTTCCCGCACTCGCCGCCGGGAAGCCCGCCAGGTTCGCGGTGTTCGACGTACCCGACCGGGCCGCGCTCGTGCGGGACGGCGCGTCCACGTGCGTGGCCACCGTCGTGGGCGGCCGCCTGGTGTACCGGGGGCGCTGAGCGCGCGGTCCCACGGGGCCCGCCCGACGGGCCGACGCGCCGAACGCCCCGTCCTCCTGCCGCACGCCGCCGCACGTGGTGAGCGCGTCGGTGGCCGACGCGTCCTCGGCGCACCGCTCGTCCCGGAAGGCGGCCCGGGCCGAGACCCACGCGATGCCCTTCTCCTCGGCGAACGCGCGCACCTCCGTCGCGTCCGCGAGTGTGAACGTCTCGCCGGCGACGTCGTTGACACCGGGCATCGAGGTGAGCGCCATGCCCCGCCAGGCGTCCGCGTCCGACGTCCCGAAGACCTCGGTTCCGGGAGGTGCCCGCCTTCGAGGCGTACCTGCCGCTGGACAGCCAGTGGTTCCTGCTGGGGGTGGGCCGGGCCCTGATCTTGGCGTTCGTGCTGCTGTTCGGATGGGTGGAGGACGTCGCCGCGCGGAAGAGGCCGCGCCTGCTGACGTGGGCCCGTGCTGCAACAATGGGCCCGTGACCCGCGCTTCCCTGAACAAGCAGCCGCACGAAGTCGCCTCGATGTTCGACCACGTCGCGGAACGGTACGACCTGACGAACGCCGTGCTCTCGCTCGGCCAGGACCGGGTGTGGCGCAAGGAGGTCGCCAGAGCCGTCGACGCCCGTCCCGCGCAGAAGGTCCTCGACCTCGCGGCCGGCACCGCGACCTCCTCCCTGCCCTTCGCCCGCACCGGCGCCTACGTCGTCCCCTGCGACTTCTCCCTCGGCATGCTCCAGGTCGGCAAGGAGCGGCACTCCTGGCTGCCGTTCACCGCGGGCGACGCGACCCGGCTGCCGTTCCAGGACGACACCTTCGACGCGGTCACCATCTCCTTCGGGCTGCGCAACGTACAGGACACGGACGCCGCGCTGCGCGAGATGTACCGGGTGACGCGGCCCGGCGGCCGGGTCGTCATCTGCGAGTTCTCGCACCCGACCTGGACGCCCTTCCGGACCGTCTACACCGAGTACCTGATGCGGGCCCTGCCGCCGGTGGCCCGCGCGGTGTCGTCCAACCCCGACGCGTACGTCTACCTCGCCGAGTCCATCCGCGCCTGGCCCGACCAGCCGGCGCTCGCTCAGCGGCTGGGCAAGGCCGGCTGGTCCCGGGTGGCTTACCGGAACCTGACGGGCGGCGTGGTGGCGCTGCACCGGGGGTTCAAGGAGGGCTGAGGACCTCGCGACGGGGCGGCTCGCCCGGCTCGGCCGGCTCCCGCCGGGGCCCGCCCCGGGGCGGACCCGGCACCCGCGGCTCCCGGATGCCCCCGCCGCCCTCGCCCTCCCCGAAGTCGAACCACACGCACACCTGTGACTCCCGCGGCACGTGGGCGCCGGGCTGCGGGTACTGGCGTACGACGTAGTCGACGACGGCGAGGTGGAGATCGGGCCGGTCCGGCGCGTGCAGGGACAGGCCCCGCGCCCGGGCCGCCTCCCGCGCGTCGACGGCCATCAGGCCGACCAGGCGCGGTACGCGCACATCGGCTCTCCCGGGTACCAGGCGCACGGACGTCACCCCCCAGCGGTACCCGGCAGAGTAGCTCCGCGGGGCACTGCCGGGAAGCACCGAGTGGCTTACTGTGACAGGCAGTTACTTTCCGTCACTTTCCTTGCAGGGGGAGTCGGTAGCAGTGCCCCCGTTGCTGCGAGACCGGGGTCGTGAAGACCTCGTCGAGCCGCATGCCCAGCCGCTCCGTGACCGCGATGGACCGGGTGTTGCGCGCGTCGACCATCGCGACCACCTCCGCCACACCCGCCGCCCGCACCCGTTCCAGGGTCTGCCGGGCCGCCGCCGTGACGTACCCCTTGCCCCAGTGCGCCCGCCCCAGGCGCCAGCCGATCTCGATGTCGCCCCTGGGGCCCCAGTCCCGCGGCCACGGCTGGGCGCCGGTGAAGCCGATGACCCGGCCGTCCCCGTCCACCATGGTCCACAGGCAGAAGCCGTGCTCGGCGTCGTGCCGGCGCTGGCGGGCGGTGAGTTCCTCGTACACGGACAGCTCCGCGGACCTCTCGCCGTGGAACTCCATGACGTCCGGGTCGTCGAAGACCCGGTGCCAGGCGACGGCGTCCTCGTCGGTGGGGACGCGCAACCGTACAACGGGGGAAGCTCGGTTCACTGGGCAGCCCTTCAGCCGGGTGATCGGTGACGCTGAATAGACTGCCCATGTCCAGTGCCCGTCGGCACGCAGATTTTCGAACCTGGGGAGATCCCGCCGTGACCGAGCCCCTCTCCGACAACACCGCCGATGTGATCGTCGTGGGCGCGGGGCCAGCCGGCTCCACGACCGCGTACTACCTGGCCAAGGCCGGGCTCGACGTCCTCCTGCTGGAGAAGACCGCCTTCCCGCGGGAGAAGGTCTGCGGCGACGGGCTCACCCCGCGCGCGACCAAGCAGCTCGTGGCGATGGGCATCGACATCTCCGAGGAGGCCGGCTGGCTGCGCAACAAGGGCCTGCGCATCATCGGCGGCGGCTCCCGCCTCCAGCTGGACTGGCCGGATCTGGCCTCCTTCCCGGACTACGGACTCGTCCGCAAGCGCGACGACTTCGACGAGCAGCTCGCCCGGCAGGCCCAGAAGGCCGGCGCCCGCCTCTACGAGCGCTGCAACGTCGGCGCCCCGGTCGTCGACGACCGCACCGGCCGCATCACCGGCGTGCACGCCAAGCTGGGGGAGGAGAAGCGCGAGGTCACCTTCCACGCGCCGCTGGTCGTGGCCGCCGACGGCAACTCCACGCGGCTGTCCCTGGCGATGGGCCTGCACCGCCGCGAGGACCGTCCGATGGGCGTCGCGGTCCGCACGTACTTCACCTCGCCCCGCCACGACGACGACTACCTGGAGTCCTGGCTGGAGCTGTGGGACCGCCGCGGCGCCCAGGACCGCCTCCTGCCGGGCTACGGCTGGATCTTCGGCATGGGAGACGGCACCTCTAACGTCGGCCTGGGGGTGCTGAACACCTCCGACTCCTTCAAGGAACTCGACTGGCGCGAGGTCCTGAAGGCCTGGTGCGCGTCCATGCCGGAGGACTGGGGCTACACCCCGGACAACATGACCGGCCCGATCCGCGGTGCCGCCCTGCCCATGGCCTTCAACCGCCAGCCCCACTACACCAAGGGCCTGCTGCTCGTCGGCGACGCCGGCGGCCTGGTGAACCCCTTCAACGGCGAGGGCATCGCCTACGCCATGGAGTCCGGTCAGATCGCCGCCGACGTCATCGTCCAGGCCCACGCGCGGGCCACGCCGTCCCAGCGTGAGATCGCCCTCCAGCGCTACCCGCGCGTCCTGAAGGACACCTACGGCGGCTACTACAACCTGGGCCGCGCCTTCGTGAAGCTCATCGGCAACCCGAAGGTCATGCAGATCGCGACCCAGCGCGGCCTCACCCACCCCATCCTGATGAAGTTCACCCTCAAGATGCTCGCCAACCTGACCGACCCGACGGGCGGCGACGCGATGGACCGCATCATCAACGGACTGAGCAAGGTCGCGCCTAAGGCGTGACGGGCCTCGCGCTCAACGGACTGAGCGAGGTCGCCCAGAAGGCGTGACGGGCCTCGCGGCCCCGGTCGGCGCCGGGGCCCGGTGAGGCCGCCGGAGTCCCCGTCGACTTCGAGGGCCCGGGCGTTGGCGGTCCGGGCGTTGGCGGCCCAGCGTGCGAGGACCTCCGCGCGCCGGTCCGCCGACTGCCGCAGTGCCGCCCTGCGGTCGCGCGCGGAGAGCCGGTCCAGGTGGACGTGCCCGTTCGCGTGGTCGCTCCCGTGGGCGAGGCAGCGCGCGAAGTTGCTTCGGCTCGTGGTCGGGCCGGTGGGGATCCGGCCCGACCACGACCATGTCAGGAGCGCCCGCGGGGCCGCAGCCCCGAGCGGCTGCGGCCCCGCGTGAGTCGTACCCGGGCTCCGCCGGAGCCCGGGCGCGTGTGCGCCGCGTGCGTGTGTGCGTCGCGTGCGTGCGTCGCGTGTGCGCGTCCTAGAGCACGCGCACCGCGCCGCTCGGCGGGTCGTAGTCCAGCGACGCCTTGACGACGCCGGTGGAGGAGTTCTGCGCGCCGACGAACATGCCGTCGCCGACGTAGACGCCCACGTGGTACGCGCTGCCCGCGCCGCCCCAGTACAGGATGTCGCCCGGCTGGAGGTTGCTCAGTCCCACCTGGGTGCCGGCGGTCGACTGGGACTGGGAGACGCGCGGCAGGTCGACGCCGACCGACTTGAAGGCGGCCTGCACCAGACCGGAGCAGTCCCACGAGTTGGGGCCGGTGCCGCCGGAGACGTAGGCGTCGCCGACCTGGGACTGCACGAAGGCGACGACCGCGGCGGCCGAACCGGTGGCCGTGGACGTGGACGTGCTGCTGCCGGCGCTGCTGCCCGAGCTGTCGGAGGACCCGGTGTCCGCCGAGGCGCTCAGGGTGGCGCGCTCGGCGCTGCGCGAGGCGCGCTCGGCGGCCGCCTTGCGCGCGGCCTCCGCAGCCTTCTCCTTCTCCTCCGCGGCCTTCTTCTTGGCCTCGGCGAGGTCGGCCTTGGCTTCCTTGGCGGCCTTCGCGGCGGCCGCGTCACGCTCGGCCTGCAGCTCGTAGCTCGCGGCCGCCTGCTGCGTGACGTCCGCGGACTGGGCGACCTGAGCGGCCAGGTCGGCCGTCAGGGTGGGCAGTTCGAGGGTCTGCGTCACCGGTTCGGCCGCGTTGGCCGAACCCGATGCCCCGGCCACTGCCAGGGTGCTGAGGACGCCACCGGCAACTCCGGCCCGCATCGCGATGGTCGACGCGCTGCGGCGGGGTTTCCGGTGGCTGCGTATGTGAGCGGTGTGGGACATAGGGACAACCGGTATCAGGAGCTCCTCCATACCTTCAAGAAACGTGGGCTGCGCCACAGTTGTTCAATCGGGCCTCGAATCCCGGGCGTGTCGCTCCTTATTGACGCCCTAACGGACATTGCGGACGGCCCGTAACCGGCCTGTGATCACGCACTTTGATCGTTACGCCCGAATTGCCCCGCGCTTACCACTCGTTGGGGCAGTTGGCCAAGCCCGGTTCTCAGACGTCTCTCATGGATGTGGCGCAGGTCACGGAACGGTTGCCCCGCCGGCCGCGTCCGCGGCGCGCGACCGGCTTCGCGGCGCTCGTGAACGCGTGCACGTGTCCACATCGCACCGCGCCCTCCCCCTGATGTGTGAACGCGTCCTCTATCAAGGCTTCGCGTCCGGCACCAATTTGCATGCACGAGAACCATCTTGATATTGAGACGCCCGCCACTCGCAGCCTCTGGCCAGCGGCGACGAGCGAAAATGTCACCTCTGGTGATCACCTGAACGCTTCTTGTGTGAAGATCACCGCTCATCCGACTTCATGATCGTTCGTCAGGTGGTGGAGATCACAAAGCTTGTGCAATACCCCGTGTCGCAGATCACAGAGTGGCAGGCATAGGATGCGAGGCAGTTGGGCTTGTGACCTGCTTCACATGTTCGCGATCTTCGTCGTTACGAGCGGAGCTCGTGTGGCTGTTGGGGCGGCTGTGAGTCCAGTGCAACCGCCAGCAGTCAGTGCCGACTGAGAGGAGCGAGGAGCGGTGAACGCCTATGCGCCCATCCTCGTACTGGGAGCCCTCGGGGCAGGCTTTGCGATCTTCTCCGTGGTCATGGCCACGCTGATCGGTCCGAAGCGGTACAACCGGGCGAAGCTCGAGGCCTACGAGTGCGGCATCGAGCCGACCCCCACGCCGGCCGGCGGCGGGCGCTTCCCCATCAAGTACTACCTGACGGCGATGCTCTTCATCATCTTCGATATCGAGATCGTCTTCCTCTACCCCTGGGCCGTCACCTTCGACGCCCTGGGGATTTTCGGGCTCGTGGAGATGCTGCTCTTCGTGCTCACCGTCTTCGTCGCGTACGCGTACGTATGGCGGCGCGGCGGCCTGGAATGGGACTGAGGGGCCTTTGACATGGGACTCGAAGAAAAACTGCCGAGCGGCTTCCTGCTGACCACCGTCGAGCAGGCCGCGGGCTGGGTGCGCAAGTCGTCCGTCTTCCCCGCCACGTTCGGCCTCGCCTGCTGTGCCATCGAGATGATGACCACCGGCGCCGGCCGCTACGACCTGGCGCGCTTCGGCATGGAGGTCTTCCGCGGATCGCCGCGGCAGGCGGACCTGATGATCGTCGCGGGCCGGGTCAGCCAGAAGATGGCGCCGGTGCTGCGGCAGGTCTACGACCAGATGCCGAACCCGAAGTGGGTGATCTCCATGGGGGTCTGCGCCTCCTCGGGCGGCATGTTCAACAACTACGCGATCGTCCAGGGCGTCGACCACATCGTCCCGGTCGACATCTATCTCCCCGGCTGCCCGCCGCGGCCCGAGATGCTGATGGACGCCATCCTCAAGCTCCACCAGAAGATCCAGAGCTCCAAGCTCGGAGTGAACGCCGAGGAGGCGGCCCGGGAGGCGGAGGAAGCGGCGCTCAAGGCCCTGCCCACGATCGAGATGAAGGGGCTGCTGCGGTGAGCGACGCGAACAACACGGCAGGTGACGCGAACGGGGTGAACCCCGAGAAGGACCTGTCCGCGGAGAACCTCCCCGGCCAGCGCGGTCAGGGCGGTGAGGAGATCCGCGTCCAGCGCGGAATGTTCGGCGCCAACAACGGCGGCGACACCTCCGGCTACGGCGGGCTGGTCCGCTCCGTCCGGCTCCCCGGGCCGGCGAGCAGGCCGTACGGCGGTTGGTTCGACGAGGTCGCCGACGAACTCGAGGGCGCGCTCGAGGAGCAGGGACTCCTGCCCGGCAACGCCATCGAGAAGACGGTCGTCGACCGCGACGAGCTGACCTTCCACATCGAGCGCGAGCACCTGGTCCGCGTCGCCCGCACCCTGCGCGACGACCCGGCCCTGCGCTTCGAACTCTGCACCGGAGTCAGCGGCGTCCACTACCCGCACGACAAGGGCCGCGAACTGCACGCCGTCTACCACCTGCGCTCGATCACCCACAACCGGCTGATCCGCCTCGAAGTCAGCGCGCCCGACGGCGACCCGCACATCCCGTCGCTGGTTGTCGTCTATCCGACGAACGACTGGCACGAGCGCGAGACGTACGACTTCTTCGGCATCGTCTTCGACGATCACCCGGCGCTGACGCGGATCATGATGCCGGACGACTGGCAGGGCTTCCCGCAGCGCAAGGACTACCCCCTCGGCGGCATCCCCGTCGAGTACAAGGGCGCCCAGATCCCGGCTCCGGACCAGCGGAGGTCGTACTCGTGAGTACTTCGCACGCATCCCCTCGCGAGACCACCGAGGGCACCGTCTACACGGTCACCGGCGGCGACTGGGACGAGGTCGTCCAGTCCGCGGCCCGCGCCGACGACGAGCGCATCGTCGTCAACATGGGTCCGCAGCATCCGTCCACGCACGGCGTGCTCCGCCTGATCCTGGAGATCGACGGCGAGACGGTCACCGAGGCCCGCTGCGGCATCGGCTACCTGCACACCGGCATCGAGAAGAACCTCGAGTACCGGACCTGGACGCAGGGCACCACGTTCGTGACGCGCATGGACTACCTGACGTCGTTCTTCAACGAGACGGCGTACTGCCTGGGCGTCGAGAAGCTGCTCGGCATCGAGGACGAGATCCCGGACCGGGCCACGATCATCCGGGTCCTGCTGATGGAGCTGAACCGGCTCTCCTCCCACCTGGTGTGCATCGCCACCGGCGGCATGGAACTCGGCGCCACCACGATCATGATCTACGGCTTCCGTGATCGTGAACTCGTTCTCGACATCTACGAGCTGATCACCGGCCTGCGGATGAACCACGCGTTCATCCGCCCGGGCGGACTCGCCCAGGACCTGCCGCCCGGCGCGGTGGACCACATCCGCGAGTTCGTGAAGAAGATGAGGAAGAACCTCCCGGAGTACGACAAGCTCGCCACCGGGAACCCCATCTTCAAGGCTCGCATGCAGGACGTCGGCCATCTCGACCTGGCCGGCTGCATGGCCCTCGGCGCCACCGGTCCGGTCCTGCGGTCCACCGGCCTGCCGCACGACCTGCGCAAGGCCCAGCCGTACTGCGGCTACGAGACGTACGACTTCGACGTCCCGACCGCCGACACCTGCGACGCCTACGGCCGCTTCCTGATCCGGCTGGAGGAAATGCGCCAGTCGCTCCGGATCGTCGAGCAGTGCCTGGACCGGCTCCAGCCCGGCCCGGTCATGGTCGCCGACAAGAAGATCGCCTGGCCCGCCCAGCTCGCCCTGGGACCGGACGGACTGGGCAACTCCCTCGACCACATCAAGAAGATCATGGGCACCTCCATGGAGGCCCTGATCCACCACTTCAAGCTGGTCACCGAGGGCTTCCGCGTGCCGCCGGGCCAGACCTACGCGGCGGTGGAATCGCCCAAGGGCGAACTCGGAGTGCACGTCGTCTCCGACGGCGGCACCCGCCCCTTCCGGGTCCACTTCCGTGACCCGTCCTTCACCAACCTGCAGGCCATGGCGGCGATGTGCGAGGGCGGCCAGGTCGCCGATGTCATCGTCGCCGTGGCGTCCCTCGACCCCGTGATGGGAGGCGTCGACCGGTGACCACCTCTTCTTCGGAGCGGGGCGTCAGCCTGGGCATGCCGGAACTGCCCGCGCCCGCCTACCCGGACGACGTCCGGGCCCGGCTGGAGACCGACGCGCGCGAGATCATCGCCCGCTACCCGGACTCCCGGTCCGCCCTCCTGCCGCTGCTGCACCTCGTGCAGTCCCAGGAGGGGCACGTCACGCGCACCGGCATGCGGTTCTGCGCGGACATGCTGGACCTGACCACGGCCGAGGTCACCGCGGTCGCCACCTTCTACACCATGTACCGGCGCAGGCCGAGCGGCGACTACCAGGTCGGTGTCTGCACCAACACGCTGTGCGCGGTCATGGGCGGCGACGCGATCTTCGAGTCCCTCCAGGAGCACCTCGGCGTCGGCAACGGCGAGACCACGGAGGACGGCAAGGTCACCCTGGAGCACATCGAGTGCAACGCGGCCTGCGACTTCGCACCGGTCGTGATGGTCAACTGGGAGTTCTTCGACGACCAGACCCCCGCGAGCGCCCGTCGCCTCGTCGACGACCTGCGCGCGGGACGGCCGGTGACGCCCACGCGCGGTGCGCCGATCTGCACCTTCAAGGAGACCGCCCGGATCCTGGCGGGCTTCCCCGACGAGCGGGACGGCGCCGTCGCGGCCGGCGGCAGCGCGGGTCCCGCCTCCCTGGCCGGCCTGAAGCTGGCCAAGGGTGAGACGTCCGCCGCGCGCGTGGTGCACCCGCGGGACGGCGGACCGCACGACGGGCCGCAGGACCGGGCCGTGCACGACCCGTCCCCGACGGAACACCTGAGCTCGCACGACGCGCCGCAGGACACATCGGCCTCCGACCCTGCCAACCCGGCAGGGCCTACCGCCGAGGAGGGGGAGTGATGACCGTGGCAGCCGAGATCAAGGGCACCAGCCCGGAGAAGCTGCTCGCACCCGTGCTGTCGGCCTTCTGGGACGAGGACGAGTCCTGGACTCTGGACGTCTACCGGAGGCACGAGGGGTACGAGGGGCTCCGCAAGGCGCTGGCGATGTCGCCGGACGACCTGATCGCGTACGTCAAGGACTCCGGTCTGCGCGGACGCGGCGGCGCGGGCTTCCCGACGGGGATGAAGTGGCAGTTCATTCCCCAGGGGGACGGCAAGCCTCACTATCTGGTTGTCAACGCCGACGAGTCGGAGCCGGGGACCTGCAAGGACATCCCGCTCCTCTTCGCGAACCCGCACAGCCTCATCGAGGGCATCGTCATCGCGTGTTACGCCATCAGGTCTTCGCATGCCTTCATCTACCTGCGTGGTGAAGTCGTCCCAGTGCTGAGGCGGTTGCACGAGGCCGTGCGCGAGGCCTACGCGGCCGGCTTCCTCGGCGAGAACATCCTGGGCAGTGGACTCGACCTCACACTCACCGTGCACGCGGGCGCGGGCGCGTACATCTGCGGTGAGGAGACCGCACTGCTCGACTCGCTCGAAGGCCGCCGGGGTCAACCGCGGCTCCGTCCCCCCTTCCCTGCTGTGGCAGGCCTCTATGCCTGCCCGACTGTGGTGAATAACGTCGAGTCGATCGCATCGGTTCCCGCCATCCTGAACAAGGGCAAGGACTGGTTCAGGTCGATGGGCAGCGAGAAGTCCCCGGGCTTCACGCTCTACTCCCTCAGCGGTCACGTCGCGGGCCCCGGCCAGTACGAGGCCCCGCTCGGCATCACGCTGCGCCAGCTCCTCGACATGAGCGGCGGCATGCGCCCCGGTCACCGGCTGAAGTTCTGGACACCCGGCGGCTCCTCGACGCCGATGTTCACCGACGAGCACCTCGACGTCCCTCTCGACTACGAGGGAGTGGGCGCCGCGGGTTCCATGCTCGGCACGAAGGCACTCCAGTGCTTCGACGAGACCACCTGCGTCGTGCGGGCCGTCACCCGCTGGACCGAGTTCTACGCGCACGAGTCCTGCGGCAAGTGCACGCCGTGCCGTGAAGGCACGTACTGGCTCGTCCAGTTGCTGCGCGACATCGAGGCCGGCAAGGGCTCGATGAGCGATCTCGACAAGCTGAACGACATCGCCGACAACATCAACGGCAAGTCCTTCTGTGCCCTCGGCGACGGTGCCGCCTCGCCGATCTTCTCCTCGCTCAAGTACTTCCGCGGCGAGTACGAGCAGCACATCACGGGCCGCGGCTGCCCCTTCGACCCGGCCAAGTCCACGGCCTGGGCCGACCGCACGGAGGTGAACGCATGACCGTGACCACCAATGCTCCCTCGGGCGGGGGAGAGGCGGCGGTCCCGCCGGAGGACCTCGTCTCGCTATCGATCGACGGCGCCGAGATCAGCGTGCCCAAGGGCACCCTGGTCATCCGGGCCGCCGAACAGCTCGGCATCGAGATCCCCCGGTTCTGCGACCACCCCCTCCTCGAACCGGCCGGTGCCTGCCGCCAGTGCATCGTCGAGGTAGAGGGCCAGCGCAAGCCCATGGCGTCGTGCACCATCACCTGCACCGACGGCATGGTGGTGAAGACGCACCTCACCTCGCCCGTCGCCGAAAAGGCCCAGCACGGTGTGATGGAGCTGCTGCTCATCAACCACCCGCTGGACTGCCCGGTCTGCGACAAGGGCGGCGAGTGCCCGCTGCAGAACCAGGCCATGTCGCACGGCCAGTCCGACTCCCGCTTCGAGGGAAAGAAGCGGACCTACGAGAAGCCCGTACCGATCTCCACCCAGGTGCTGCTCGACCGCGAGCGGTGCGTGCTGTGCGCCCGCTGCACCCGGTTCTCCAACCAGATCGCGGGCGACCCGATGATCGAGCTGATCGAGCGGGGCGCGCTCCAGCAGGTCGGCACCGGGGAGGGCGACCCCTTCGAGTCGTACTTCTCCGGCAACACCATCCAGATCTGCCCGGTCGGCGCGCTCACCTCGGCGGCGTACCGGTTCCGCTCCCGCCCCTTCGACCTGATCTCCTCGCCGTCCGTCTGCGAGCACTGCTCCGGCGGCTGCGCGACCCGCACCGACCACCGGCGCGGCAAGGTCATGCGGCGCCTCGCGGCCGACGATCCCGAGGTCAACGAGGAGTGGATCTGCGACAAGGGGCGCTTCGCGTTCCGGTACGCGCAGCAGCGGGACCGGCTGACCACACCCCTGGTGCGCAACGCCGAGGGCGAGCTGGAGCCGGCCTCCTGGCCGGAGGCCCTGCAGATCGCCGCGCAGGGGCTGCTCGCCTCGAAGGGCCGGACCGGTGTCCTGACCGGCGGGCGGCTCACGGTGGAGGACGCCTACGCGTACAGCAAGTTCGCGCGCGTGGCGCTGGACACCAACGACATCGACTTCCGCGCGCGCGTGCACAGCACCGAGGAGGCGGACTTCCTGGCTTCCCGGGTCGCCGGACGCGGCCGGGACCTTGGGGGCACGGGGGTCACGTACACCGCGCTGGAGAAGGCGCCCGCCGTCCTGCTGGTCGGGTTCGAGGCGGAGGAGGAGGCGCCCGGCGTCTTCCTGCGGCTGCGCAAGGCCTGGCGCGGGCACGGGCAGAAGGTCTTCTCGCTGGCCACGCACGCCACGAGGGGCCTGGAGAAGGCCGGTGGCACGCTGCTGCCCGCCGCTCCCGGCACCGAGACCGAGTGGCTGGACGCGCTCGCGAGCGGCGTCGGCCTGGAGACCGGTGGTGCCCAGGCCGCCGAGGCGCTGCGCGCCGAGGGTGCCGTGATCGTCGTCGGCGAGCGCCTGGCGTCCGTGGCCGGTGGCCTCACCTCCGCCGTACGGACCGCCTCCGCGACCGGCGCCCGGCTGGTGTGGATTCCGCGCCGGGCCGGGGAGCGCGGCGCGATCGAGGCGGGTGCGCTGCCGTCGCTGCTGCCGGGCGGGCGCCCGGCGACCGACCCGCGCGCGCGTGAGGAGGTCGCCGCCGTCTGGGGCCTGGCCGACCTGCCGCACCGCTACGGCCGCGACACCGGCGAGATCGTCGAGGCCGCGGCCCGGGGCGAGCTCCAGGCCCTGCTGGTGGCGGGCGTCGAGGTCGCCGACCTGCCCGATCCGGCACGCGCGCGTGCGGCACTCGCCGAGGCGGGCTTCGTGGTGTCGTTGGAGCTGCGGCCCAGCGAGGTCACCGAACTCGCCGACGTCGTCCTGCCCGTCGCCGCGGTCGCCGAGAAGGCCGGGACCTTCCTGAACTGGGAGGGCAGGGCGCGCCTCTTCGAGGCGGCGCTCAAGCCCGATCAGATGACCCGCCGACTCGCGCCCGCCGACGCCCGCGTACTCCAGATGCTGGCCGACGCCATGGACGTCCACCTGGGCCTGCCGGATCTGCGCACCACGCGCGCGGAGATCGACCGGCTCGGCGTCTGGGACGGGCCGCGGGCCGGCGAACCGCTGGGGACCGCGAACGCGCTGCCGCGGCCGGCCGCCGGAGAGGCCGTACTGGCCGGGCACCGGCTGCTGCTCGACCAGGGCCTCCTCCAGCAGGGCGACGAGGCACTCGCCGGCACCCGGCATGCCGCACGCGCGCGCGTGTCGGCCGCCACGGCCGCCGAGGCGGGCGTCAAGGACGGCGACCTCCTGGCCGTGACCGGTCCCGCCGGGGTCGTCGAACTCCCGGTGCAGATCACCGAGATGCCCGACCGGGTGGTCTGGCTCCCGCTGAACTCGGCCGGCACCGGCGTCGCCTCCGACGCCGGGGTGCTGCCCGGAACCCTCGTCCGCATCGGACCGGCGACGCTCGCGGGCGTAGCCCCCAAGGAGGTGGAGGCATGAGCCCGTACCTCGCCGCTGAAGACCTCTCGATGTTCGGCACCGACCCCTGGTGGCTGGTGATCATCAAGGCGGTGTTCTGCTTCGCCTTCCTGATGGTGACCGTGCTGTTCGCCATCGTGTGGGAGCGCAAGGTCGTCGCCTGGATGCAGCTGCGCGTCGGCCCGAACCGGCACGGCCCCTGGGGCATGCTCCAGTCGCTCGCCGACGGCATCAAACTGATGCTCAAGGAAGACGTCATCGTCAAGCGCGCCGACAAGGTGGTGTACGTCCTCGCGCCGATCGTCGCGGCCATCCCGGCCTTCATGGCGATCGCGGTGATCCCCTTCGGGCCGGCCGGCAACGAGGTCTCGATCTTCGGCCAGCGCACCACCATGCAGCTCACCGACCTGCCGATCGCGCTGCTGTACATCCTCGCGGTCGCCTCGATCGGCATCTACGGAATGGTGCTGGCAGGCTGGAGCTCCGGCTCGACCTATCCGCTGCTCGGCGGGCTGCGCTCCTGCGCGCAGATGATCTCTTACGAGATCGCGATGGGCGCCGCCTTCGCCTCGGTGTTCCTCTACTCGGGGTCGATGTCGACCTCGGCGATCGTCGAGCAGCAGAACGACCGCTGGTACATCGTGCTGCTGCCGGTCTCCTTCATCATCTACATCGTCACCATGGTCGGCGAGACCAACCGCGCCCCCTTCGACATGCCCGAGTCCGAGGGCGACCTCGTGGGTGGCTTCAACACCGAGTACTCGTCGATCAAGTTCGCGATGTTCATGCTCGCCGAGTACGTGAACATGGTGACGGTGTCGGCGGTCGCCATCACGCTCTTCCTCGGCGGCTGGCGGGCTCCCTGGCCGATCAGCACCTTCTGGGAGGGCGCCAACCACGGCTGGTGGCCGCTGCTCTGGTTCGTACTCAAGGTCCAGTTGCTCCTGTTCTTCTTCATCTGGCTGCGCGGCACGCTTCCCCGAGTCCGCTACGACCAGCTGATGAAGCTCGGCTGGAAGGTCCTGATCCCGGTCTCGCTGGTCTGGCTGATGCTGGTCGCGACCGTGCGGGCCCTCAGGAACGAGAACTACGGCTTCGCCGACATCGCCTTCTACATCGGCGGCGGCGTCCTGGTCCTGCTGCTGTTGTCCTTCGTCGTGGACATGTACCGCGACAAGGGCAAGCAGGCCGCGGTCCCGGTCGAGGAGCCGGCCGCCTTCGACCCGATGGCCGGCGGGTTCCCCGTACCACCGATGCCCGGACAGGAGTTGCCGCCGGTGCCGCGACGCCGCCCGCGCCGGGAGCGGGAGCTGATTGTCAGTGGTGGGACCGATACTCGGAGTGACGGACCTCTGAGCGGATCGACGGATGGAAAGGAGGCGTCCGATGACTGAGGAACCCAAGGAGACCGACCCCGGTTTCATGAACCCCGTGGCCGGCTTCGGCGTGACCTTCAAGGCCATGTTCAAGAAGCGGCTGACGGAGCAGTATCCGGAGCAGCAGAAGACCACTGCCCCGCGCTTCCACGGACGGCACCAGCTCAACCGCCATCCGGACGGCCTGGAGAAGTGCGTCGGGTGTGAGCTGTGCGCCTGGGCATGCCCGGCCGACGCCATCTATGTGGAAGGCGCGGACAACACCGACGAGGAGCGCTACTCGCCGGGCGAGCGGTACGGCCGCGTCTACCAGATCAACTACGCCCGCTGCATCCTGTGCGGCCTGTGCATCGAGGCGTGCCCCACGCGCGCGCTGACGATGACCAACGAGTTCGAGCTGGCCGACTCCAGTCGCGCCAACCTCATCTTCACCAAGGAGCAGCTGCTCGCCGGCCTTGAGGAGGGCATGGTCGACTCGCCCCACGCCATCTACCCGGGCACGGACGAGCAGGACTACTACCGGGGTCTGGTCACCGAGGCCGCGCCCGGCACCGAGCAGCAGGTCGCCCACTCCGAGGGAGAGGTCGTCCAGGAGGCCGACTCGACCTTCGGCGGGACCGAGCCGGCGTCGGAGGAGGTGATCCGCCGATGACCGAGCAGCTCGCCGCCGCAGCGACTCTCTCCGCCGGCACCTCCACCGGAGAGGCCGTCCAGTTCTGGATCCTCGGCACGGTCGCGGTGATCGGCGCCCTGTGCACCGTCTTCATGAAGAAGGCCGTGCACAGCGCGCTCTGCCTCGCCGGGACCATGATCGTCCTGGCGGTGTTCTACCTCGCCAACGGTGCCTACTTCCTCGGCGTGGTGCAGATCATCGTCTACACCGGCGCGATCATGATGCTGTTCCTCTTCGTGGTGATGCTCGTCGGTGTCACCGCGGCGGACTCCCTGAAGGAGACCATCAAGGGCCAGCGCTGGCTGGCCCTGCTGTCCGGGCTCGGCTTCGGCATCCTGCTGATCGCCGGCATCGGCAACGCGTCCGTCACGGAGTTCAGCGGCCTGGCCCAGGCGAACGCGAACGGCAACGTGGAGGGCATCGCGTCCCTCATCTTCACCAAGTACGTGTTCGCCTTCGAGATCACCGGCGCCCTGCTCATCACGGCCGCCGTCGGCGCCATGGTCCTCACCCACCGCGAACGCACCGAACGGGCGGCGACCCAGCGCGAGCTGGCCGAGCGGCGCGTCCGCGAGGGCAAGCAGCTGCCGCCCCTCCCGGCGCCCGGCGTGTACGCCCGGCACAACGCGGTCGACATCGCGGGCCTGCTGCCCGACGGCACCCCGTCCGAACTCACCGTCAGCAAGACGCTGCGCGAGCGGGGCCAGATCCGCGACGTCTCGATGCAGGCGCTGGGCGACCTGAAGGCGCTGGAGCAGCGGGCCGAGGAGCGCCTCGAGCGCAAGGCGGTCGAGCCGGGCAACTCCGAGCGGTCCGAGGAGGCGCCGAAGTGAACCCAGTCAACTACCTCTACCTCGCGGCCCTGTTGTTCACGATCGGCGCCACCGGCGTGCTGATCAGGCGCAACGCGATCGTGGTCTTCATGTGCATCGAGCTGATGCTCAACGCCTGCAACCTCGCCTTCGTCGCCTTCTCCCGGATGCACGGCAATCTCGACGGCCAGATCATCGCCTTCTTCACGATGGTCGTCGCCGCCGCGGAGGTCGTCGTCGGGCTCGCGATCATCGTGTCCCTGTTCCGTTCCCGCCACTCGGCCTCGGTCGACGACGCCAGCCTGATGAAGCTGTGAGGGGTCGCTAGAACCGTGACTAACGCAGAGAATCTGATTGCGCTGCTGGTGGCGGCGCCTTTGCTCGGAGCGGCGGTCCTGCTGTGCGGCGGACGCCGACTGGACGCCGTAGGTCATTGGATCGGGACGGTGCTGGCCGCCACGTCCTTCGTGATCGGCGCCGTCCTCTTCGCCGACATGCTCGGCGCCGGCGCCGAGGACCGCACCCTGACGCAGCACCTGTTCAGCTGGATCCCGGTGGAGGGATTCCAGGCCGACGTCGCCTTCCGCCTCGACCAGTTGTCGATGACGTTCGTCCTGCTGATCACCGGCGTCGGCTCGCTCATCCATCTGTACTCGATCGCGTACATGGAGCACGACGAGCGCCGCCGCCGCTTCTTCGGCTACCTGAACCTGTTCCTCGCGGCGATGCTGCTGCTCGTCCTCGCCGACAACTACCTGCTGCTCTACGTCGGCTGGGAGGGCGTCGGTCTCGCCTCCTACCTGCTGATCGGCTTCTGGCAGCACAAGCCCAGCGCCGCCACCGCCGCGAAGAAGGCCTTCCTGGTCAACCGCGTCGGCGACATGGGCCTGTCGATCGCGATCATGCTGATGTTCCTGTGGTTCGGCACCTTCGCCTTCGGGCCGGTGCTCGGCGGCCACGGGGAGGCCGGACTCGCCGGATCGGCGGACGAGGGCAAGCTCACCGCGATCGCGCTGATGCTGCTCCTCGCCGCCTGCGGCAAGTCCGCCCAGGTACCGCTTCAGTCCTGGCTCGGGGACGCGATGGAGGGCCCGACTCCGGTCTCCGCCCTCATCCACGCCGCGACCATGGTGACGGCGGGCGTGTACCTGATCGTCCGCTCCGGCGCCATCTTCAACGGCGCGCCCGACGCGCAGTTGGTCGTCACCATCGTCGGCGCGGTCACGCTGCTGTTCGGTGCGATCGTCGGTTGCGCCAAGGACGACATCAAGAAGGCGCTGGCCGGCTCGACCATGTCGCAGATCGGCTACATGGTGCTGGCGGCCGGTCTCGGCCCGATCGGCTACGTCTTCGCGATCATGCACCTGGTGACGCACGGCTTCTTCAAGGCCGGGCTGTTCCTCGGCGCCGGCTCGGTCATGCACGGCATGAACGACGAGGTCGACATGCGCCGCTACGGCGGACTGCGCAAGTACATGCCGGTCACGTTCATCACCTTCGGCCTCGGCTATCTCGCCATCATCGGCTTCCCGGGTCTGTCCGGCTTCTTCTCCAAGGACAAGATCATCGAGTCGGCGTTCGCCAAGGGCGGCACCGAGGGCTGGATCCTCGGCGGCGTGGCCCTGCTGGGCGCGGCCATCACGGCGTACTACATGACGCGCGTGATGCTGATGACGTTCTTCGGCGAGGAGCGCTGGCGCAAGGCTCCGACGCCGTCGCCCGCCGAGCCCGACGTGGAGCCGGCCGCCGAGACGCGCGGCGAGTACACCCCGCCGCACCCGCACGAGTCGCCGAAGAGCATGACGATCCCGATGATCGTGCTGGCCGTCGGCTCGGTGTTCGGCGGCGCGTTCTTCAGCATCGGCGACCGCTTCGTGCACTGGCTGGAGCCCATCACCGGGCACGACCACGGCCACGCGCCGATCAGCGCCCTGACGGTCACGATCTCCACGGTCGCCGTGATGGTGATCGGCGTCGCGGCCGCCTGGGCACAGTACGGCCGCCGTCCCGTCCCGGCCGTCGCCCCGCGCGGGTCGCTGCTCACCCGGGCCGCCCGGCGCGACCTGCTCCAGGACGACTTCAACCACGTCGTCCTGGTCCGCGGCGGGGAGCACCTCACGCGCTCCCTGGTCTACGTCGACCACACCCTGGTCGACGGGGTCGTCAACGGCACGGCGGCCTCGGTCGGCGGCCTGTCCGGGCGGATGCGCAAGCTGCAGAACGGCTTCGCGCGCTCGTACGCGGTCTCGATGTTCGGCGGTGCGGCGGTCCTCGTCGCCGCGACCCTGCTGATGAGGGCGGTCTGATACCGATGTCCTTTCCCCTGCTGACAGTCACGGCGGCCCTGCCGGCCGTCGGGGCGATCGCGACGGCAGCCGTGCCGGCCACGAAACGCACCGCGGCCAAGTGGCTGGCGCTGCTGGTCTCGCTGGCCACGCTCGCGCTGGCGATCACGATCCTGGTCCGTTTCGACCCCGGCGGCGACCGCTACCAGCTCACCGAGTCCCACTCCTGGATCGCGGAGTTCGGCGTCCGGTACGAGCTGGGCGTGGACGGCATCGCGGTGGCACTGATCGCGCTGACCGCCCTGCTGATCCCGTTCATCATCCTGGCGGGCTGGCACGACGCCGACCCGCTGGAGACCGGCAGCACCAGGTGGCGGCCGACGCAGGGCTTCTTCGCCCTGATCCTGGCCGTCGAGGCGATGGTGATCATCTCCTTCGAGGCCACCGACGTCTTCCTCTTCTACATCTTCTTCGAAGCCATGCTGATCCCGATGTACTTCCTCATCGGCGGCTTCGGGGACCGGGCCCACGAGCACGGTGAGAAGACGGCGGCGACGCAGCGTTCGTACGCCGCCGTGAAGTTCCTCCTCTACAACCTGGCCGGCGGCCTGATCATGCTGGCCGCGGTGATCGGGCTCTACGTGGTCGCCGGGAACTTCTCCCTCACCGAGATCGCCGAGGCACGGGCGAGCGGCGAGCTGACCATGTCGACCAGCACGGAACGCTGGCTGTTCCTCGGTTTCTTCTTCGCCTTCGCGGTGAAGGCACCGCTGTGGCCGCTGCACACCTGGCTGCCCAACGCCATGCAGGAGTCGACCGCCCCGGTCGCCGTGCTCATCACGGCGGTCGTCGACAAGGTCGGCACCTTCGCGATGCTGCGCTTCTGCCTCCAGCTCTTCCCGGAGGCGAGCAAGTGGGCGACACCGGTCGTCCTCGTCCTCGCGGTCATCAGCATCATCTACGGGGCGCTGCTCGCGGTCGGTCAGCGCGACATCAAGCGGCTGATCGCCTACGCGTCGATCTCGCACTTCGGCTTCATCATCATGGGCATCTTCGCGATGACCAGCCAGGGCCAGTCCGGCGCGACGCTCTACATGGTCAACCACGGCATCTCGACCGCCGTCCTGATGCTGATCGCCGGTTTCCTGATCTCGCGGCGCGGCTCGCGGCTCATCGCCGACTACGGCGGAGTGCAGAAGGTCGCCCCGGTGCTCGCCGGCACCTTCCTGATCGGTGGCCTGGCGACTCTCTCCCTGCCGGGTCTCGCGCCCTTCATCAGTGAGTTCCTGGTCCTGGTCGGCACGTTCACGCGCTATCCGGTGATCGGCATCATCGCCACGTTCGGCATCGTGCTCGCCGCGCTCTACACCCTCGTCCTCTACCAGCGGACGATGACGGGACCGGTGAAGCCGGAGGTGTCCGCGATGCCCGATCTGCGGGTGCGTGAGCTGGTGGTCGTGGCTCCGCTGGTGGCGCTGCTGATCTTCCTGGGCGTCTTCCCGAAGCCCCTCACGGACATCGTCAACCCCGCGGTGGAGCAGACCATGTCCGACGTACACAAGAAGGACCCCCAGCCTGAGGTGGAGGCGGCCAAGTGAGCGC
Source organism: Streptomyces sp. NPDC097107 (assembly GCF_044762405.1). Classification (NCBI taxonomy): domain Bacteria; kingdom Bacillati; phylum Actinomycetota; class Actinomycetes; order Kitasatosporales; family Streptomycetaceae; genus Streptomyces; species Streptomyces sp. NPDC097107. Next base: position 154,369 of record NZ_JBIWEF010000014.1, read on the forward strand.
AACAGCCGTCCACAGCCTGTGGACAACGGCGGCAACGGCGGCCGACCCGATCGGGAAGATCGACGCGCCGAAGATCGAGTACGGGCAGCTGTCGCCCGTCCTCATCGTCCTCGGCGCGGCGATCATCGGAATCCTGATCGAGGCCTTCGTGCCGCGCCGGTCCCGCTACTACGTACAGACGTTCATGTCCGCCGTCGCACTCATCGCCGCCTTCGCCGCGGTCGTCGCGCTCGCGGCGGGCGGATACGGCACGACCAAGGCGGGCATCGCTGCGATGGGCGCCATCGCCGTCGACGGACCGGCCCTGTTCCTTCAGGGCACCATCCTGCTGGCGAGCCTGGTCGGCCTCTTCACCTTTGCCGAGCGGCGGCTCGACCCGGACGTGCAGGGCAACCGCGTCGACTCCTTCGCCGCACAGGCGGCGTCCGTACCGGGCAGCGAGAGCGAGCAGAAGGCGGTGAAGGCCGGGTTCACCACCACCGAGGTGTTCCCGCTGCTGCTCTTCGCCGTCGCCGGCATGCTGGTCTTCCCGGCCGCCAACGACCTGCTGACGCTCTTCGTGGCGCTGGAGGTCTTCTCCCTTCCCCTCTACCTGTTGTGCGCGCTGGCCCGCCGCAAGCGGCTGATGTCGCAGGAGGCGGCGGTCAAGTACTTCCTGCTCGGCGCCTTCGCCTCCGCCTTCACCCTGTTCGGCATCGCCCTGCTCTACGGCTACGCGGGCTCGATGTCGTACGGCACGATCGCGCAGGTCGTCGACGGCACCGTGCAGAACGTCACCCCGGCGCTCGCCGACACCATGGGCAACGACGCGCTGCTCCTGGTGGGGGCCGCGCTGATCGTCATGGGCCTGCTGTTCAAGGTGGGCGCGGTGCCGTTCCACATGTGGACGCCGGACGTGTACCAGGGCGCGCCGACGCCGGTGACCGGCTTCATGGCGGCGGCGACCAAGGTGGCGGCCTTCGGCGCCCTGCTCCGCATCCTCTACGTCGTCCTGCCCGGCCTGCGCTGGGACTGGCGGCCGGTGATGTGGGCCGTGGCGATCGTCACCATGCTGGCCGGCGCGATCGTCGCGATCACGCAGACCGACATCAAGCGGCTGCTGGCGTACTCGTCGATCGCGCACGCGGGCTTCATCCTCGCCGGTGTCATCGCGACCACGCCGGACGGCATCTCGTCCGTCCTCTTCTACCTGGCCGCGTACTCCTTCGTCACGATCGGCGCCTTCGCGGTCGTGACCCTGGTGCGCGACGCGGGCGGTGAGGCGACCCACCTGTCGAAGTGGGCCGGACTCGGCCGCAGGTCACCGCTGGTGGCGGCCGTGTTCGCGGTGTTCCTGCTGGCCTTCGCGGGCATCCCGCTCACCTCCGGCTTCTCCGGCAAGTTCGCCGTGTTCAAGGCGGCGGCGGAGGGCGGCGCGGCTCCGCTGGTCGTGATCGGTGTGATCTCGTCGGCGATCGCGGCGTTCTTCTACATCCGCGTGATCGTGCTGATGTTCTTCAGCGAGCCGAGGCCGGAGGGCCCGACCGTCGCGGTGCCGTCACCGTTGACGATGACGGCGATCGGCGTCGGAGTGGCGGTCACGGTGGTGCTCGGTGTGGCGCCGCAGTACTTCCTGGACCTGGCTGGACAGGCGGGGGTGTTCGTGCGCTGACGCGGCGCTCGCCGGTTCGGACACGGCGGCGGCCCGGCATCCTTCGGGGGTGCCGGGCCGCCGCCCTGAGTGCGGGGGGTTACTCGCCGCCAGGACGGGCCTTGATGGCGGTCAGGTCCAGGTCCATCGGGAAGGGCGCGCTCACCTTCATGCGTTCACGGAAGATGCCGACGTCGACGTAGGTGCCGGTGGTGGGCTCCAGCTCGAAGGCGTGGACGACGGCGAGGCCCTTCCCGTTCTCCACTCGCCAATAGTGCGCGATGCCCGCCCGGGCGTACTTCAGGGGCTTGGTCTCGCGGTCGCGGGAGACGGAGTCCGATGAGACGACATCCACGGTGAGTACGACGGCTGATGCCGGGACCCGGGTCTGGTCGGGACTCGTCAGTGCTTCTTCCCGCAGCATCAGCACGTCCGGCTCCGGCCTGTTCTGCCGGTCCACGTCCACAGTGAACCCGCACAGGACATCGAGCCCCTGAGGTGCGGCTACGGAGAGCTGCCGGCCGAAGAAGGACGTCGCTCGCTCGTGGAAGACCGACTGCGGGCAAGGGAGCACAAGACTGGCGTCGATCAGTTGCGTATGCGCCGGCAGGTTGGGGAGGCGGTCCAGATCGTCAGCGCTCCACCCCTCGGCAGGAGGGATCGGCCACTTGGGGAGTGAGGCCTCGGTTGCCACTCTTGTGAGTTCCCAGTGATAGGAGTGTCGGATGCCACTTCAGGCTATCGGCTCGTGACGATCGGCGACGGGTGAAGCCTGTGGATAACTCCGGGGCTGTCGGCGCGGACCCCTATCGTTGAGGCAGTGGTCGGGACAGGACGGACCAGACGGATCAGACAGGCCGGGCGGGACGGGCTGGCCCGGACGGGCGAGGCAGGACGTACGGGGGACGGGACGATGGGCGGGACGGGCGTGATCGGCGATATGGCAGAGGCGACACAGACCAGAAGCGTGGACAGCGAGGCGCTGGCCACGCTGCACCGGGTCTTCGGGTACGAGGCCTTCCGCGGCGAGCAGGAGGCGGTCGTCGACCACGTGGTGGCGGGCGGTGACGCCGTTGTGCTCATGCCGACCGGCGGCGGCAAGTCGCTGTGCTACCAGATTCCGTCCCTGGTCCGGCCCGGCACGGGCATCGTGGTCTCGCCGCTGATCGCGCTGATGCAGGACCAGGTGGACGCGCTGCGGGCGCTCGGTGTGCGGGCCGGGTTCATGAACTCCACGCAGGACTTCGACGAGCGGCGCGTGGTGGAGGCCGAGTTCCTCGCCGGCGAGCTGGACCTGCTGTACCTGGCCCCCGAGCGGCTGCGGCTGGAGGGCACCCTCGACCTGCTCTCCCGGGGCAAGATCTCCCTCTTCGCGATCGACGAGGCGCACTGCGTCTCCCAGTGGGGCCACGACTTCCGGCCCGACTACCTGGCCCTGTCCCTGCTCGGCGAGCGCTGGCCGGACGTGCCCCGGCTCGCGCTCACGGCGACGGCCACGCACGCGACGCACCGCGAGATCACCGAGCGGTTGAACATGCCGGCGGCGCGGCATTTCGTGGCGAGCTTCGACCGGCCCAACATCCAGTACCGGGTCGTGCCGAAGTCCGACCCCAAGAAGCAGCTGCTGCACTTCCTGCGCGAGGAGCACCCCGGCGACGCGGGCATCGTGTACTGCCTCTCGCGCAACTCCGTCGACAAGACAGCCGAGTTCCTGTCGAGCAACGGCATCGAGGCCGTGCCGTACCACGCGGGCCTGGACGCGGGCACCCGAGCCGCGCACCAGTCCCGGTTCCTCCGGGAGGAGGGCCTGGTGGTCGTGGCGACCATCGCCTTCGGTATGGGCATCGACAAGCCGGACGTGCGATTCGTCGCCCACCTGGACCTTCCCAAGTCGGTCGAGGGCTACTACCAGGAGACCGGCCGTGCCGGGCGGGACGGCCTGCCGTCGACCGCCTGGATGGCGTACGGCCTCAACGACGTCATACAGCAGCGCAAACTGATCCAGTCCGGCGAGGGTGACGAGGCGTTCCGCCGCCGGGCCCAGTCCCACCTGGACGCGATGCTCGCCCTGTGCGAGACCGTCCAGTGCCGCCGCGGCCAGCTCCTCGCCTACTTCGGGCAGGACCCGGACCCGGCCGGCTGCGGCAACTGCGACACCTGCGTCACGCCCCCGGAGACCTGGGACGGCACGGTCCCGGCACAGAAGGTGCTGTCGACGGTGGTGCGGCTGAAGCGGGAGCGCGGGCAGAAGTTCGGCGCGGGACAGATCATCGACATCCTGCTGGGCAAGCGCACCGCCAAGGTGATCCAGTTCGACCACGACCAGCTCTCCGTGTTCGGCATCGGCGAGGAGCTGACCGAGGGCGAGTGGCGGGGCGTCGCCCGGCAGCTGCTGGCCCAGGGGCTCCTCGCGGTCGAGGGCGAGTACGGCACGCTGGTGCTGACCGAGACCAGCGGGTCGGTGCTGCGCCGGGAGCGGGAGGTGCCGCTGCGCAAGGAGCCCGAGAAGCCGGCCACGGCCCGGTCGGCAGGCGGCGGGCGGGGGGGCCGTAAGCCGAAGGCCGCCGCGGTCGAACTGCCCGAGGAGCTGCTCCCCGCCTTCGAGGCCCTGCGCGCCTGGCGCGCGGAGCAGGCCCGCGAGCAGGGCGTCCCGGCGTACGTCATCTTCCACGACGCCACGCTCCGGGAGATCGCCACCGCCTGGCCCACCTCGATCGGGCAGCTCGGAGGCATCAGCGGGGTCGGCGAGAAGAAGCTGGCGACGTACGGCGAGGGCGTGCTCGTGGTGCTGGCGGAGCTGAACGGACCGGCGGCGGCCACGGCGCCCGTACCGGACCGCCCGTCGGCCGGATCAGGCTCCGGCGCAGATGCTGGTTCCGGCGTGGACGACTGGCCCGAACACGAGCCGGAGCCCGAGCCCGACGACTGGATATAGGCGACGAACGACGGGCGACGGGCGACGGGCGACGAACGACGGGCGACGAACGACGGGCGACGAACGACGGGCGACGGGCGACGGGCGACGAACGACGAACGACGGGCGACGGGCGACGGGCGACGGGCGACGGGCGACGGGCGGCGAGCGGCGGGCGACGGGTGGCGAGCGACGGACGCGTGACGCTGTTCCCTACGCCAGCGCCGTCAGGCCCGGGGCGAAGGTGATCAGCAGCGGAAGGAGGGGGACCAGAGCGGCTGTCGCCGTGGTCAGGGCCCTGTGCCGGGGAAGCAGGCGGGGCGGGGGTTCCAGGAGGCGGTCGACCCGTTCGCCGAGGAGGCGGTGGCTGGAGGAGCAGGACAGGACACCGCGGTGCTGGTTCAGCTCGATCAGGGCCAGTGCCGTGGTCAGGTGGCCGCAGCGGCGGGAGGCGGTGTCGTCGGCGGCGAGTTCGACCAGGCGGTGGGTCTGGTCGCAGAAATGGGTGAACAGCGGGACCCGCGGGAAGCCGGTGGCCAGGGCGCTGGACAGGTGCAGCAGCCAGTCGTGGCGGGCCCGGGCGTGGCCCCGCTCGTGGGTGAGGACGGCGTCGAGCTGATGGTCGGTGAGGCGCTGCAGGGCACCGGTGGTGACGATCAGCTGGGGTGGGTTGCCGGGCATCCACCAGGCGTCCGGGTACTCGTCCTCCAGGACCAGCAGGGGGCCGCGGGCGGCGGGGAGCCCGGCGGGCAGGTCGGGGGCGCGTTCGCGCAGGTGGGCGCGTGAGCGGGCGCGCCGTCGGCGGGCCTCGACGAGTTCGCGGGCGAGCATGGCGGTCGTCCAGGCGGCGCCGCCGGCCAGCAGGAGGGTGAGGGCGGCCGCCCACGGCGGGCCGGCGGAGAGGTTGTAGGCCGCGGTCACCGCCGGTGGCGCCGGCGCGAAGAGCTGGGCGCGCACGGTGCCGAAGACGGCGGCGGCGCCGAGGACGAGGGCCGTCAGACAGCACAGCAGGACGGTGGCTACCAGACACTGCCACACCCAGAGCGCGACCACGGGCTCCCGTTCGGGCCACGCGGAACGGGTCAGCGCGCGCGGCACCGGTACCGCGGCGGTCACGGCGACGACGAACAGCAGGAGCAGGCAGACGGTCATGCCACGGGCTCCGGATCCTGGTCGGATGGGCGGCTCTGGCTGTGCTGGGCTGTGCTGTGGTGCAGACAGCGGGGTGTCCGGGGTGTGTCCGGGGTGCGTCTGCCGGGCCGGCGTGACGGGTCCGCCGCGCGGGCGCGGACGTGCCGTACACACCGCCCGACGCCAGTATGACGGTGACGGGCGGCGTGAGGCAGGCCCCGACGGGCAACGGATCCGAGTGCGCGGAAGTCGGGGGAGTCGCGGTGGTTACCGTCCGGTCCGTGGCGGGACCACCTGGCCGGTCACCTCGCCCAGCCCCACCCGGGTGCCGCCCGGCCCCGGTGCCCAGGCCGACAGGGTCACCACGTCCCCGTCCTCCAGGAACGTCCGCTTGCCGTCCGGCAGTTCAATGGGGTCGCGTCCGTTCCAGGTCAGCTCCAGCAAGGACCCGCGCTCCCGGTCGGCCGGTCCGCTCACCGTGCCGGAGCCGTAGAGGTCGCCGGTGCGCAGGGAGGCGCCGTTGACGGTCATGTGGGCCAGTTGCTGGGCGGCCGTCCAGTACATGGTGCAGAACGGCGGCTCGGAGACGACGTGGCCGTTGACGGCGACGGAGATCCGCAGGTCGTAGCCTCCGGGTTCGTCGAGTTCCCCGCCCGTGTCGTCGAGGTAGGGCAGCAGCTCGTGCGTGCGCTCCGGCGGGGCCACCCGTGCCTCCTCCAGAGCGTCCAGCGGCGTGATCCAGGCCGACACCGAGGTGGTGAAGGACTTGCCGAGGAACGGGCCGAGGGGGACGTACTCCCAGGCCTGGACGTCCCGCGCGGACCAGTCGTTGAGCAGGCAGAGTCCGAAGACGTGCTCGCGGAAGTCGCCGAGCGCCACCGGGTTGCCCAGCTCGGACGGCGCGCCCACCACGAAGCCGACCTCGGCCTCGATGTCGAGGCGGACGGACGGGCCGAAGACGGGAGCGGTGTCGGTGGGGGCCTTGCGCTGCCCGGACGGCCGTACGACGTCCGTGCCGGACACGACCACCGTGCCGGAGCGGCCGTGGTAGCCGATGGGGAGGTGCTTCCAGTTGGGGGTGAGGGAGTCGGCGGCGTCGGGGCGGAAGATCTGGCCGACGTTCCGGGCGTGGTTCTCGGAGGCGTAGAAGTCGACGTAGTCCGCGACCTCGAAGGGCAGGTGCAGCGTCACCGAGGAGAGGGGGTGGAAGAGGGGTTCCAGGGTTTCGCGGTGGGCGGGGACCGTCACCCAGGCCGTCAGCGCGCGCCGTACGTCGGACCAGGCGGTGCGGCCGGCCGCCAGCAGCGGGTTCAGGGTGGGCCGTGCGAGCAGGGAGGCGTACGGCGATCCGAGTGCGTGGGCCGCCGCGCCGGCGTCCAGGACGTGGTCGCCGAGCCGGACGCCCACCGTCCGCTCCTGCGTGCCGGGGATCGAGAACACGCCGTACGGAAGGTTGTGCGGGCCGAAGGGGTCGCCCTCGGGGACATCGAAGGGGGGCATCGGGTGCTGCCTCGCTTTCGTGCTCGCCATGTGCGCCGTGCGCGCCGGGTGCGCCACGTGGTTCGTGGTCGGGCCACACGTTACGGGTGACATACCGGTCTTGGGCAGTGCGTCGGGAGGTGGCGGCGCGTGGCGGGGGAGGCGCGGTCCCGCGTGCTGACGTGCGGTGAGTGGTGCGGGCACCCGTGCGTGGAGGCGGGGGAGTGACCGGTGGGGCGGCTCCTGCGCCGCCCGCGTACGCCCGCGCGAACGGCCGGGGATGTGGCGCTCCGCTTCCGCTTGTGTACGGGAAGTTGTCCACAGGCAGGTACGCAATCTTGACGGAGCGGTGCGAACGGGGCGACTCTGGGCGGGTGCCGGAAGGCCTCGGGGAGGGGGCTTTCGATGGCACACCAGGGGGGCGGATGGCCGTTGGGGAGGCCGGTCCGGGTTCGGTGCGGGATGGTTCGCAGCCGAGGAAGCGGCTGGAAGAGACCATGCGCAGCCGACTCGGCCGAGAATGCGTGTACGTACCGTCATGCCGTTTCGGGCTGTACGCGGCACTGCGTCACTGGTGCCCGCCGGGCGGCCGGGTGCTGATGTCGCCGGTCAACGACGACGTCATCTTCTTCGTCGTGCTCGCGGCCGGACTGCGCCCGGTGCAGGCGCCGTTGGATCCGTCGGACGCGTCCATCGACATCGATGCCGTGCCCGCGGAGGTGTGGGGTTCGCTGTCCGCCGTAGTGACGACCAACCTGTACGGCAACCCGGACCCAGCGCCCGGACTGCGGGCCCGTTGCGACGCGTCGGGCATCCCGTTGTTCGAGGACGCGGCGCACGCCATCGGCAGCGAGGTGGGCGGGCGGCCGGTGGGCGCTTGGGGCGATGCCTCCGTTTTCAGCCTGTCCAAACACGTCGGTGCCAAGGCCGGGGGAATCCTCGCGGTCGCCGACCCGGGGCTGCGGGACGCGCTGGCGAAGACCTGCGACGACCTGCTGCTGCCGCGCCGTAGGACGGCCGAACTCGCCTATGCCGTAAGACCGTACGCGGAGGCCGCCGTACGAGGCCTGCGGCTGCGGCGGGCCGCCTGGGGCGCGATGCGGCTGCTGGGACTGATGGAGCGGGAGGAGATCCGGATGCCGCTGCGTCCGGAGGAGCTGACCCGCGCGGTCGCCTCGGCCCCCGACCTCGATGCCCGGGACTCCCTCGACGCTCACGACCCCTGGGTCCGCGTCGACATGCACGACTACCGGCTGCGTGCCGGCCGGTTCCGGCTCGGGCGCATCGGACGCGGGCTCGACCGGCTGGACGACGTGCTCGCCGACTGCCGTGCGGGTACGGAGCTGCTGCTGTCGACGCGTTGGGCGAAGCCGGCCGGGTGGGAGGTGGCGAGGAGCCGATCACCGGGCGCCGCGCAGCCCTTGTTCCGCGTGCCGTTGCTGGTGGCGGACCGGGACGCGGCGGTGCGGGTGCTGGCCCGGCGCGGCATCGTCGTCGGCTACCTCTACGACCCGCCGCTGGACGACTACGCGGGCGCCGCCTTCACCGACCCGTCACCCTCTCCGGAGGGGGCGCGCTGGTTCGCGCGGCACGCGCTGCCCGTGGATCCGCTGCGCGCCCGTGCGGCCGTCGCCGCGCTGGAGGAGTCCGGAGTACGACCGGCCGAGGCACCCGAAGGGCTGGTTCCGACCGGTGGCTGAGGCTCAGGTGCACGAGACCGCGGCGGCACCCGCGGGCGGTGACCCGACGCCGTCCGGGAGCGGGCACGGAGGCGACTCGCTCTTCAAGAACGCCTATTTCCTGATGCTCAGCACCGGCGTCTCCGCCGTGCTCGGCCTCGGCTTCTGGCTCGTGGCCGCCCGCTACTACTCGGAGGAGGCCGTCGGGCAGGGCTCCGCCGCCATCGCCGCCATGCGGCTGCTCGCCAGTATCACGGCGACCACCATGATCGGCGCCGTGGTCCGTTTCGTACCCCGGGCCGGCCGCGCGACCGGGCCGCTCGTGTGGCGGGCGTACGCGGCCAGTTCGGTGGTCGTCGCCGTGGCCGCCGTCGTCTTCCTGCTCACCCTCGACCTGTGGGGGGCTTCGTACGCCCCGCTGGGCACCGCCGAGGCGGGGGCGCTGTTCGTCGCGGCGTGCGTGGCCTGGGCGCTGCTCACCCTCCAGGACGGCGTGCTGACCGGGCTGCGCAAGGCGGAGTGGGTGCCCGCCGGGAACGCGGTGTTCTCGGTCGGGAAGCTGATCCTGCTGGCCCTCTTCGCCACCACGCTGCCGGTGCTCGGCATCTTCGTGTCCTGGGCCGTGGCCATCGCCTTCTCCACCCTGCCGCTCGGCTGGCTGATCTTCCGCAGACTCATCCCGCGCCAGGCCGCCGCCGACCACGACGTGGAGCCGCTCAAGGTCCGTGAGATGGGCCGGTTCCTGGCCGGGGACTCGCTGGGCGCGGTGTTCAGCCTGGCGATGATCAACCTGCTCCCGGTGATGGTCGCGGTCAACTTCAGCGCCGCGGAGAACGGCTACTTCTACGTGGCGTACACCGTCGGCGGCACGATGGAGTTCATGGCCATCAACATGGCCTCCTCCCTCACCGCGCACGCCTCGCACGATCCGCGCCGCCTCGCCGACGGCGTCCGGGGAGCACTGCGCCGCATGACGCTGCTGCTGGTGCCGGTGGTGCTCTTCCTGGTCGTCTTCGCGCCGCAGATCCTCGCGCCCTTCGACGAGGACTACGCCGAGCACGGTTCCACGGTGCTGCGGCTGCTGGCCATCGGCGCGCTGCCGAGGATCGTGGTCGAGCTGTACATCGGCGTGCTGCGCGTCCAGGGGCGTACCGGCGTGCTCGCCGCCGTGCAGGGCACCATGTGCGTCCTCGTGCTGGGCAGCGCGGTCATGCTGTTCAGCCCGGCCGGGATCGCGGGCGCCGGCTGGGCGGTGCTCGGGGGCATGACGGTGGTCGCCGTCGGCTGCGTCCCCGGCCTGCGGGCCACCCTGCGCGGCAGCGACGGAGCCGGTCGTTCCGGCGGGCCCCGGGACACGGACGCCTCCGATCGCCTCCGGCTGCGGGGCGTTCGGAAGCCGGGCCCCGGCAACTCCTACGGCACTCACTGGGCCCGGTTGAACGCCACCGCCGGGTACGGCACGACCTGGGCGCGGCGGGCGGCCTACGAGCACGGGCAGTCCGACGAGGCGCCACGGGACGACACCGTCGCCCTGTTCATAGGGCGCCCGGGGTACGAGCGGGAGGCCCTGGAGGCGGACACCCTCGCGGTGATCGTCCGGCGGCCCCAGAACCCGGACGCCGGGGCCGGGCTCCCGTCGGGCCAGGGCCCGACGCCGGACTTGACCGGTGCGAGCACTGCGTCTGATGCGACTGCTGCGTCCGGTGCGACGGGAGCGTCTGATGCGATTACTGCCTCCGGTGCGACGGGAGCGTCCGGTGCGATTACTGCCTCCGGTGCGACGGGAGCGTCCGGTGCGACTGCAACACCCGACGCGTCCGACGCGACCCATGACTCCGACGGGCTCCACGTGGCCCACGAGCCTCACATGCCCCCCGCGACCCACGGGGCCAGCATGGCTGACATGCCCCGGGCGCTCCACGGGGCTGACGCGACCGACGCGGACTCGGGCCTCGGCTCCGGCTCCCGCCCCGTAGGCGATCGCGACGGAGACGGCGACCACGGTTACGGCGACGCTGACGGCGACTTCGTGGAGGGTGATGCCGGCGGGACCGGGGCGGTCCCCGAGCGGCTTCTGAGGCCTGTTCTGTGGCTGCTGATCGGCGTCGCCACCATCGTCTTCCTGGTGGCGTTGCGCGACTTGCCGTGGCTGAGCGGCGTCTCGGAGGTCGGGGCCCAACTCACCGGGCAGGAGCTGCTGCGGGGGGTTCCTCTGCCGGCGCTGGTCGCCGGGGCCCTGATGCTCGTGGTGTTCGTGGCGTCCGTGACGTTGTGCGCCTCGCCCGACCCGTGGCTCCCCGGTGGCGCACTTGGCGCCGCCGTCCTCGCCCTGCACGCGGCGCCCGTGGCGCTCGGCTGGGAACCGGAGGCGGTCGGCGGGACGTTATACACCGAGACGGCCCAATTCATCGCGGAAGCGGCGGGGCTCGACGGGCCCGGCCCACTGCTGCGCTGGACTCCGCTCGTCCTGCATCTGCTGTGTCTCGTACCGCTGTGGCTGCTGCTCGCGATGGCGGGCGGCCGGCTGCCGCGGCAGGGACGCTGGGGGGTTCTGTATCTCGTCGCGGTGGGGAGCTGGGTCTGGCGTGAGGAGCTGGCGCCGATCGCGCCGCCTCTCCTCCTGCTGCTCGCCCTCGTCGTCCTGCTCCTGTCCCTGCGCCGCCCGTCCCCCATGAAGGACGCGACGGGCGCGACGGGCGCGACGGGCGCGACGGGTGCGACGGGTGCGACGGGTGCGACGGGTGCGACGGGTGCGACGGGTGCGACGGACGCGACGGGTGCGACGGACGCGACTGGCGCGATCGACACGACCGACAAGAGAGCTGTGACGGAGCCCCCGCATCGCACCAGACCGAACGGCATGTTCAGGGACTGATCAAGCACAGAGCCGAATCGCCAGGGGGGAACCGCCGTGCGTCCGCCAGCAACTCCACGGGAGAGATCCGCACCAGAGCCCGCGCCCGGGCAGGAACCCCGGGACGCGTCGAACCGGGACACGCCGGAAGCAACCGGGGAGCCCTCCACCTCACATGATCGGCCCCGCACCGCGCAGGAGCGGCCCCGCACCGCGCAGGAGCGGCCCCGCACCGCGCAGGAGCGGCCCCGCACCGCGCAGGAGCGGCCCCGCACCGCGCAGGAGCGGTCCCGCACTGCGCAGGAGTCGGCCACCACGACGTCGGACGAAGCGTCCGCCCGGCCGGGCCCGAGGAGTACCGCACGCGCCCACCGCCCCTCCACCCCGGGGCCCTCCGACTCCGCCGCCGAGCTGCCCGTGACGGACCTGTCCGACCTCACCCCCGCCGCCTGGCCGGCCCGCACGGCCGCCGCCTGGCCTGCCGTGCCCCTCCTCGTCGCCCTCGCCCTGTGGGGCTACGCGATGCGGCACACCGACGTGTCCGCCCTGGACGACTACGGCCTGGCCAGCGCGCTGCACCCCACCTTCTGGGCCGGCCTCGCCGTGCTCACCGCGGGTTTCTGGTGCACGGTCCGCGACCCGCGCCGCCGCAACGGCTGGTCCCTCGCGTACGTTCTGGGCCTGCTGGTGATGGAGCGGGCCACCCAGGCCGTTCTCTACCCGACCCCGCTCTACGCGTGGGCGTGGAAGCACGACGCGGTCATCGACCACCTGCTGACGTCCGGGGGTCTGCAGACCGCGGACCAACTCGGCGACATGGCCGTCTACGACCAGTGGCCCGCCTTCTTCGCCGCCCAGGCGGCGCTGGTGCGGCTGCTGGGTGTGGACAACGCCGCGATGTACATGGCCTGGTGGCCGTTGGTCTCCAGCGTGCTGCTGCTGCTCCCGCTGCTGCTGATCTACCGGACCTTCACCGAGGACCGGCGGCTGATCTGGACCGCCGTGTGGCTGTTCTGCGTCGCCAACTGGGTGGGCCAGGACTACTTCTCCCCGCAGTCCGTGGCCTTCGTCCTCCACCTGGGCGTCATCACGGTCGTACTGCGCCACTACGGCCGCTCCGGCGGGCGGGAAGGCCGGCAGGGGCAGGCCGTGTGGACCGTACTGCTCAGCGTGCTGGTCACCGCCATCGTCGTCTCGCACCAGCTGACACCCGGCATGCTCGTCGTCACGCTCGTCGCGCTGGCCTTCACGCGCCGCTACCGCCACTGGGTCCCTGCGGTCACGACGGTCGTGATCTTCCTGGCCTGGTGCCTCACGGCCGCGCTGCCCTTTCTGTCCGCCGCAATGCCGGACATGATTCGCTCCATCGGCGACGTCGGCGCCAATGTCGAGACCGGGTACGGGGCCACCCCCACCGGCACCGGAGCGGTGGCGACCTCCTGGGCGGCCCGGCTGCTCTCGGGTTCCGTGCTCCTGCTCGCGCTGGTGGGTGTACTGCGCCAACGGGTGCTGCGGCACCGGGCGCTGCCGCTGCTGCTGGTCGCCGCGGCGCCGCTGCCGATGTTCGTGGCGAGCAGTTACGGCAGCGAGATGATCTTCCGGGTCCTGATGTTCACGCTGCCCGGCGCGGCCTTCTTCGCCGCCGCCGCGCTGCTGCCCAAGGTCCGCACGCTGGCCGCCGACGCCGCCGCGCGGGAGACGGGTGGACGCTTGCCGGCCACCACCGCCCGACGCCGCCGCCTGCCACTGCCCTCCCTGCCCCCGTTGCGGTACGGCGCGTGGGTGCCGCCGCTCGTGCTGCTCGCCGGGACCCTCGCTTTCGTACCGAGCTACTCGGGCAAGGACCGCATCAACTACTTCCCGCCCCGGGAGGTCGCCCTCGTCCGGCAGCTCTTCGACCAGGCGCCCGACGACTCCTTGGTCGTCGCCGCCAACCGGAACTACCCGCTCGCCTACGAGCAGTACTGGAGAGTCGACCACTACTGGTTCCTCGACGACGACCGACGCCACGTCGACGAGATAGTCCGCGACCCGGCCGCCGTCCTGGCCCGCGACATGGCCGCCGTGGAAGCACCGGCACGCGCCTATTTCCTGCTCACCCAGGGGCAGACGGCCAACTCGGAGATGAACGGCCAGTTGGACAAGGCGCAGCTGGCGCGCGTACGGGAGTCCGTGGCGGCGTCACCGAGGTTCGAGCTGGTCGCCGAGAACAGCGCCGGCGTGCTCTACGTCCTGAAACCGGCGAGCTGAGAAGGGGAGCGAGTCAGCCATGACACCGCAGAACGCCATGACACCGCGGGGCGCCATGACACCGCGGGGCGCCACGACACCGCAGGACCTCGTGATCCGTATGCTGCCCCCGTTCGCCGGCTGGCTGGCGCTCGCCGCGCTCGCCCTGCCCGGCGGCTCACCACTGCGCGGCGCGGCAGTCGCCGCGTTCCTGTCCGTCGGCCCGGGCGCCGCCCTGGTCGGAATCTGCGGCCCCGCGCTGCGGGCCCGCCGTGCCGAAGCCCCCGTCGAGCGCCGGGACCCGCACTTCGAACGCCACTCCGACCTGCTGGAACGGCTGATGCTGGCCGTCCTGTTGAGCGTGAGCGCCGCGATGCTCGTCGCCACGGTACTGATAGCCGCGCACGCCTTCAGCGGGGACCGCGTCCTGCTGACGCTCACCCTGCTGACCACGCTCGCCGCGTTCTGCCCGCGGCTGCGTGCCTCCCCGCCGACGCCCAGCACGGCGCCGGGGACGGCGCCGAGGAAACGGAAGGGTTCCACTCTGTGAGGTTCGCCCGTCCCGCTCGCCGCACGGCCGGAGACTCGACGACGACCGGACAGCACCGCCGGCCCAAGCCCCCCGGAGACCGCGGGGGGCCGGACCGGCGCCGACTGCTGATCACATCCATCACGGCCACCTGCGCGGTCCTGGTCGCGGTGCTCGCCCTGCGCGGCGCCTCCGGCCCCGCCGACCCGGCCGACGACGCGGAGTGCCGCCCGACGGAGCTGCTCGAACCGCCCTGCGGCGCCTGGTTCGGCGCGTTCGTGCCGCACGACAAGTCCGACCTGGCCGAGAAGGTGCACGAGTACGAGAAGAACGCCGGGCGCGGGCTCGACATCGTGTACACGTACCACGACATGTCCGCGGTCACGGAGACCCGTCTGGAAGGCCAGCTCCTCACCGAGCAGGAACAGCGCGTCGGCGAGGACCGCATGCTGCTGCTGTCCTGGGAGAGCAAGTGGTGGGGCGGCACCAAGCAGCAGCAGCCCACCTGGAAGCAGATAGCCGCCGGCGACCTGGACGACGCGGTGATCGACGTCCAGGCCCAGCGCATCAAGGAGTACGGGCAGCGCACGGGCAAGAAGGTGTTCCTCTCCTTCGACCTGGAGATGGACACCCGCACCCCGGACAACGGCACACCGGCCGACTACGTGCGGGCCTACCGGCACATCCACGACCGGTTCCGCGAGCTGGGCGTCGACAACGTCGTGTGGACCTGGGTCATCACCGGCTACCTGGACCACGCCGACCTGTTCAGGAGCATGTACCCGGGGGACGAGTACGTCGACTGGATCGGCTACAACCAGTACAACTACTACCTCTGCCACAAGACTGACTGGCTCAGCTTCGCCCAGACGCAGCACGCCACCCACGACTGGATCCGCGCCAACCTCTCCGACGACAAACCCCTGATGCTCTCGGAGTTCGGCAGCGCCTCCGACCCGAAGCGGCCGGACCGGCAGGCGGACTGGTACGCGCAGGTGCCCCGCGTGCTCAAGGAACTGGAGGGCGTCAAGGCCGCCCTCCAGTGGAACTACCGTGACCCGGGACCGAACTGCGATCTGGCCGTGGCCAACGACCGGGCGTGGGACAGCCTGCGCAAGGTGGTCGCCGACCCCCACCTCAACCAGCCACTCGAGTGACCGCGGTCAGCCGGCGAACTCGGGCCCCCGCACCAGGGCACGCCCCCGCCGGTACCACCGCCACGCGATCGTCTTCGGCCCGTCGCGATAGGGGGCGACCCGGACGCCCCCTCCCGCCAGCCACGCCTCGACGTCGGCGACCGTGTGGCTCCGCCGCACGATGAGCCGGGCGATGCGGTACCGCTCGTCGCGGTCGGAGCTGAGCGCGTGCCGCACGGCGGTCGCCGTCTCGTACCCGGCGCGGGCCGACAACGACCGCACCTTCGCGCTGTTGTAGCCGTGCGGGTAGGCGAGGTGGCGGACCGGATGCCCGAGGGTGTCCTCCAGCATGGCCTTGGACGTGCGCAGTTCGTACGCCAGCCCTTTGGCGGACAGCGTGTCGAGCTGGGCGTGGGTGACGGTGTGGCTGCCGATCTCCATGCCGGAACGTTCCAGCTCCGTCGCCGCGTCCAGGGTCATCATCGGGGCCGGGGGCAGCAGACTGCGGCCGCCGGGGGCGATGGCCCCGGTGGTGAGGTAGGCGGTGGCGGGCAGCGCGCGCTCGGCCAGCGCCTCGGCCGTGGGGCCGGGCAGATCGGCGAAGCCGTCGTCGAAGGTGAGCAGCACCGGCCGGGCCGGCAGGGGCGCCCGCCCGGCGAGGTGGTCGGCGAGCACGCTGATCGTGACCGGCGTCATGCCGCTGTCCACGATCGCGTCCAGATGGGCGGCGAACTCCTTCGGAGTGACGGTGAACTCGGCGATCCACGAGGGCGGATCGTCCATCACGGCGTGGTAGAGGAAGACGGGTATGTGCCCACCCGGCCCGCCCCGTCCGTCCGGCCCTCCGTCCGGCCCGCCAGGCCCGCCCCGTCCGTCCGGCCCTCCGTCCGGCCCGCCAGGCCCGCCCCGTCCGTCCGGCCCTCCGTCCGGCCCTCCGCCCGGTCGGTCTGGCCCGCCAGGTCCGTCCGGCCCTCCGCCCGGTCGGTCTGGCCCGCCAGGTCCGTCCGGCCCTCCGCCCGGTCGGTCTGGCCCGCCAGGTCCGCCCGGCCCTCCGCCCGGTCGGTCCGGTCCGCCCCGTCCGTCCGGCCCGCCCGCCGCGGGGACGCCCTCCCGCGCCCCGGCAGCTCCCAAGGTCTTGGCAGCCCCCGGGGTCTCGGCAGCCCCCCGGACCTCGGCAGCCCCCGGGGTCTCGGCCGCTCCCGGAGTCTCGGACGCCTCGCTCATCGCGCCTCCAGCCCGACCGTACGCAGGGCGCGACGGGCCCGCAGATAGCCGATGGGGCCGTACAGCATGCCCCGGCGCTGCAACCGGGACAGGCGCCGCGGCCAGGGATGCGTACGGGAGTCGTGCCCGCCCGGCCCCTCCGCCGCCGCGTCCGCACCCTCACCGGTCGCGCGTACGGCGGTCAGCCCCCGCGCGTGCGCCAGTCCGCCCGGCACCCGGGCGAGGAAGGCCGGAAGCAGCGCGGGCCGGTTCACCAGAATCGCCGTGAGATACGCGGTGAGGCCCGCGCCGTAGCCGTAGGCCTGGGTCTCCAGGTCCCGCCAGGTCTCCCGGTGGTGGTGCCAGACCAGTGCGTGCGGGGTGTAGCGCAGCCGCTGCCCCTGGGCGAGGACGCGGACGAAGCCGTAGAGGTCGTCGCCGCCCCGCGCGCGCGTGCCCGCGCCGGTCGCGGGGTCGAAGCCGCCGACCGCCCGCAGCACGTCCGTACGGAAGGCCATGTTGGCGCCGGAGCCGAACCGGCCCGCGGTGAACGGGAACAGCGGCTCGTCGGCGGGCGGGTGCTCGGGGTCGTACGTCCGCGGGGTGAACCCCTTCGCGAAGCCGCCGTGGCTCTCCAGGAGCACCTGGGCCCGAGTGCGCAGCCGCGCGGGCAGGATCAGCCCCGTGGCGCAGCCCAGGCGCGGGTCGGCGGTGAAGGGCGCGGTGAGCTCGGTGAGCCAGCGCGGGTCGGCGACCACGTCGTCGTCGGTGAAGGCGACCACCGCGCCCCGTACGGCCGCGAGCCCCCGGTTGTGGGCGATGGCGAGTCCGGGCACCGGTTCGCACACGTACCGCACCCGCTCGCCGTACTTGCGCTCGACCAGTTCCCGGGTCTCCCCGGTCGCGGGCGCGTTGTCGACGACGACGATCTCGAAGTCCGGGTGGTCCTGCGCGAGCAGCGAGTCCAGCGCGCGGGCGAGCTGGTCCGCGCGTTCCCGGGTGGCGACCACGACACTGGCGGACGGCGGCCGGGGCAACGGCTCGGGCGGCGCGCCCTGCGGCAGCTTCCGGGCGAGCCCGGACAGCACCTCCGTGGGATCCGCACCCTCGGCTACCTGTCCGAGCACGGTACCGACGGGCCGGCCCGCCCGCCTGACCAGGAGGAACACCGCGCCGGTCGTCACCGGCGGACTGCCCGGACCGGGTCTCAGCTCCGCCACCTCGGCGCCCGCGGCCCTCCCGTCTCCCTCGGGGCCGAGATCCAGCTCGGCGACCTGCACCGGCCCGATGCTCAGGAACCCCGCTATCTCCCGCCGTGTCTCCCGCAACGCACGCCGCTCACCGGCCATGCGCCCACCCCCTCGTGGTTGCCCTCCGTCACGGCCGGCGCAGCCGGGCCGCGCCACTCAACGTCCGTACCGCCAGCGACGCCAGCCGGGGCCGGTCGCGCACGAAGCCGTGCGCGCGGCGGGCCGGCTCGCGGCCCAGCCAGTGCAGTGCGGCGCCCGCCCCCACGCGCGTCGCCGCCCCCTCGTACACGGGCAGGTCACCGGTCTTCAGCGCGTCCTTGTACTCCGCCGAACCCCGTCCCAGGTCGAGCATGCCGATGCCTTGGGCGGCGGCTGCCTCGGCCATCCGCAGATGCAGGACAAGACCCGGCGAGTACTTGGCGAATTCCGGGGCGTACGCCGGGAACCAGCACGCCAGGACCGTCGCCGAGCGCAGTCCGAAGTGGGCGGCGACCGGCCGGCCGTCGGCGTAGAGAACGGACAGCGTGCCGGTGCACTCCGGCGCCCGGGTCCTGGCGAGCCGCCCGACGAGCCGCGTGATCCACTCCTGCGCGAAACGGTCCCGGCGTCCCGTCCTGCGGTACTGCGCAGACTTCCACTCCATGAGTGTGCGCAGCGCGGCCGGGTCCCGCTCGTCGAACACGAAGCGCACGTCCCCGACCTGGCGGCCGAGCCTGCGTTCCTTGGCGAGGGTGGTCTTGAGGAACTTCGGCGAGCGGTCGCGCAACCCGCTCTCGTACGCCTCGTACCCTTTCTCCACGTCGATGACGTAGGTGGTGTGCTCCTCGGCGGCGTGCGGCACGAACAGCCCCTGCTCCGCCTCCAGGTTGTCGAAGGCGAAGCTCGACAGGGAGCAGGCCCGCAGCAGTTCGCGGGTGTCCGGGGTGAGGCCGGGGCGCAGCACCCCGCCCTGGCAGTCCGACACCCCGAGTCCGATCGCCCGGCCCTGACCCAGCGGTCCGCGCTCGTGCGGCAGGAAACCGGCCGCCTCACCGCCGTCGTACACCACCGCGACCCGCGCCCGCGGCCGCACCCGGCCCACGACGTCGGTGAACTCCGGTTCCATGAACGGACTGCGTGGTGCCGTCGACTTGGCGCGCAGCTCGCGCCAGTGCTCCCGTTCCCCCTCGCCCAGTTCCTCCGGTCTGAGCACACGCACACGTCCGCTGTTCAACCCGACCCCCCGATCAAGTCCCCCTGGACAGAAGGAAGGTACCCCCGGGCGCCGTCCGGCGGGTAGGTAGCGGACCATGTTGTTGCCAACCGGTGCACAGGCCTTTAACCGGCTTTAGCCGATGATGTGCCAGGTTTCGGACACGAACGTGCGTCCTCGTGCGCACTCGTGCCGTACTCGTGCGGACTCGTGCCGACCTGGCGCCTCCTCGTTCGGAAGCGATCGCGGGTGAGTCGGACGGGCGCGGTGTCCGTATTCTCTGATCATGGACCGCACCGCGTATTCACTCGTCGCCACCGATCTCGACGGCACGCTGCTCCGCGGCGACGACACCGTGTCCGACCGGTCACTGGCCGCGCTGGCGCGGGTGGCCGGGGCCGGTGCGCGGCATCTGGTGGTGACGGGGCGGCCGGCACCCCGGGTGCGGCCCCTGCTCGACCGCCTCGGTTGTACAGGGCTCGTGGTGTGCGGCCAGGGCGCCCAGGTGTACGACGCCGGCGCGCACCGGATGCTGTGGTCGGTCACCCTGGACCGGGAGCTGGCCGAGACGGCGCTCGGCAAGATCGAGGCCGAGGTGGGGCAGGTGCACGCGGCGGTCGACCAGGACGGTGTCGACGGCCTGACGCTCATCGAGCCGGGTTACCTGATGCCTCACCCGACGCTGCCCGCGGTGCGGGTCGAGCGGCGCGACGAGCTGTGGAGCGCGCCGATCAGCAAGGTGCTGCTGCGCCATCCCGAGCTGTCCGACGACGGGTTGGCGGCGACGGCGCGCGCGGTGGTCGGTTCCCTCGCCACGGTCACGATGTCGGGTCCGGGGACGGTGGAGCTCCAGCCGTGCGGCATCACCAAGGCCACCGGCCTGGCGCTGGCCGCCGAGCGCCTGGGCGTGAGCCGCCGACGGACGATCGCCTTCGGGGACATGCCCAACGACATCCCCATGTTCGACTGGGCGGCCCATGGTGTCGCCATGGCGGGTGCCCACCCCGAACTCAAGGCGGTGGCCGACGAGGTCACCCTGACGAACGAGGACGACGGCGTGGCCGTCGTCCTCGAACGGATCTTCAGAGCGCCGTAATACGGCGCAGAGACCGGTATTACGGCGCAGAGCCCGGTGTTACGGCGCAGAGCCCGGTGTTACGGCGCAGAGCCGGTATTACGGCTCAGTAGGCGCCGAAGACGTTGTCCATCGAGCCGTACCGGTCGGCCGCGTAGTTGCAGGCGGCGGTGATGTTGGCGACCGGGTCGTACGGGTCCCAGGAGGTGCCGGGCACGTGGTACGCCTGGAAGGTCGGGTCGATCACCTGGAGCAGGCCCTTGGACGGGGTGCCGTTGATGGCGTTGATGTCCCAGTTGTTGATGGCGAGCGGGTTGCCGGACGACTCCCGCATGATGTTGCGGTGAATGCCCTCGTACGACCCGGGGATGCCCTGCTGGGCCATGATGTCGAGCGACTCCCGGATCCAGCCGTCCAGGTTGTCCGGGTAAGTCGTCGCCGCGGTGGTGGCGGCCGGGGTGGCCGCGGAGGCGCTGGTGGCCCCGATGAGCGGCAGGGCGAGCACGGCGGCGCCGGTGCCGGCCACGGCGAGCTTCCGGGCGAGGCGGGCGGTGCGGGCGTGACGGTTCTGACCGTTGGCAGACATGCTTGAGTCCCTCTCCTTACGCCTGCGAGGTGAGCTGTCGGGTTCGGGCGGGGAGGTGCCCGGCCGGGCCCTGACGGGCACGGCTTCACCCCTAGCCGCTCCGGTGGTGACCGGTGCGGCGGCTTACCTGGGTCCCCCGCTCCTGCCTGCGAGTTTGTTGGCGGATGACTGTGTGTCCGGGCGGTGGCAGGATTCGGCGTCCGCCCGACAGGCCGGGAACGTATGCGAGAGCACATGTCCGAAACAAGTGCAGGAATCACCCAACGCACCTGTTGACCTTGGTCTGAGGTGTTTGGGGTGCTTGATCCTTTGCGGCTGCCAAGCCTCAACTGGCTTGCGGGGCAAAGGGAGGGCGCAGTCGGCGGCAGGGTTGCCTACAGGCGGGGCGAAGTGAGCCAACTCACCCGCTTCAACAAGGGCGGCAAATCGGGCATTAGGGTCAACTTGGAGTCAATCGCCCGTGGGCGGGACGGGCTTCGGGTTCCAGCCGGCGGTCGGGTGGACCGGCCGCCGCGAGTCCCTCGTCTCCGACCCCGTCCCGGCCGGTGTTTCCGTGTGCTGTGCGGGCATCCGTTCGGGGCGGGATCGAGGTGACCCGGGCGGGTGACGTATTCGGAGTGCGGGCCGTTGGGAGAGGTGACGTGATCTTCGGAGGCGGGTTCCGGCGCCTGGTGATGGCGATCAATATCTGCTCATATCACCTGATCAAAAACATACCGTGCATGATCCGATACCGACCGGCCTGTAACGGTGGGCGCTAGCGGTGATCGAAAGGTGACCGGATACGCTGACTTGAGTGGTGGCAGCGACCTATCGACAAACCAGGTAATCGCCAGTAGACACCAGCAGACAGGAGACCCCTCGTGACCGTCGTCGGGCCGTTCGGGCTGAGCGTGCGGGACCAGGCTCTGGAAGCCGATGTCCAGGCCGGATTGGTTGCGGTCGAGGAAGGGTTGCTTGAGGCAACCAAAAGCGAGGTGCCGTTCATCACGGAGGCCGCCCAGCATCTGGTGCGGGCCGGCGGTAAGCGTTTCCGGCCGCTGCTGGTGATGCTTTCCGCTCAGTTCGGCGACCGGCACGCCCCCGGGATCGTGCCCTCGGCCGTCGTCGTCGAGCTGACCCACCTCGCCACCCTGTACCACGACGACGTGATGGACGAGGCCGCGGTGCGACGCGGCGTGCCCAGCGCCAACACCCGCTGGGACAACTCGGTCGCGGTCCTCACCGGCGACTTCCTGTTCGCCCGCGCCTCGCAGATCCTCGCCGACCTCGGTCCCGAGGCGGTCCGCGTGCAGGCCCTGGCGTTCGAACGGCTCGTCACCGGCCAGATCCTGGAGACGGCGGGGCCGCAGGACGGCCGGGACCCGGTCGACCACTACCTGGACGTGCTGGGCGGCAAGACGGGCTCGCTGGTGGCGGTCTCCTGCCGGTTCGGCGCGATGATGTCCGGCGCCGACGAGACGGTCGTGGACGTGCTCACCCAGTACGGCGAGCGGCTCGGCGTCGCCTTCCAGCTCGCGGACGACGTCCTGGACATCGCCTCCGACTCCCACGAGTCGGGGAAGACGCCCGGCACCGACCTGCGCGAGGGTATCCCGACCCTCCCGGTGCTGCGGCTGCGCGAGCGGGCGGCCCGGCTGGGGCTCGCCGAGGACATCGCCCTGTGCGAGCTGCTGGACTCCGACCTGAGCGGCGACGCGCGCCACGCGGAGGCGTTGCGGCTGCTGCGCGCCCACCCCGCTCTGGAGCAGGCGCGGCGGGACACCGTGCGGTACGCCAAGGACGCCCGGGCGGCGCTGGCCCCGCTCAAGGAGTGCGAGGCGAAGTCCGCGCTGGTGGAGCTGTGCGACGCCGTGGTGCACCGGGCCGGCTGAGTGCCCGGCGTACTCCGCCGTGTACCTCGCCCCCTACGGGCCGGGGGAGACGCGACCCCTCCGTGTCATCCCGCAGGAGTAGGCGGAGTTGAGCCCGCGGTCTGACGATTCCGCCTGGCCGATTTGGTCAGATGGACACCACGGAAACACCAATCCTCACCGATTCGGGTGAGAATGGCGGCTCACGGGTGAACGAGCGCGAGGTCGTGAGACAGCCGCCGCCGACGACGGAGGTAGGGCACACATGGCACCGATCGATTCCGACGACAACACGACCGCCGGGGAGGGCGAGGAGCTGCGCGCCGGACGGCGCAGGGCCGCGCGGTACGTCGTCCCGGTCGCGGTGATGGGAGTGGCGGCCGCGACGATCGGCCTCGTCCCCGCGCTCGCCGACTCCGGGGACCCCGACCTCCCGAAGGTCACGGCGGAGCAGCTCATAGAGAAGATCGCCAAGTCGGACGTCGAGCAGCTGTCCGGCACGGTCAAGATCAGCACCGACCTGGGTCTGCCGGACCTCGGAGGCCTGGAGAGCGGCCTGATGTCCGGCATGTCCGGCGGCCCGGGTTCGGGCGGGGACGAGGACGGCTCCGCCGCCGACCCGTCGGCCAAGCTCACCGAGCTGGTGTCCGGCACCCACACGCTGCGGGTCGCCGCCGACGGCCCCGACCGGCAGAAGCTGTCGCTGCTGGAGAACGCCGCCGAGTACAGCCTGATCCACGACGGCAAGGACGTCTGGGGCTACGACAGCAAGTCCAACGAGGTCTACCACGCCACCACGTCCGGCAGCGCCGAGCAGCCGGAGAAGGAGGTGCCTGCCACCCCGAAGGACTTCGCCGACCAGGCCCTCAAGGCGGTCGACGACACCACGTCCGTGACCGTCGACGGCACCGCGCAGGTAGCCGGGCGGGACGCGTACCGGCTGGTGATCAAGCCCAAGCAGGACGGTTCCACGGTCGGCGCCGTCAGCGTCGCGGTGGACGCCGAGACCGGCATGCCGCTGAAGTTCACGCTGACCCCGTCGAGCGGCGGCGCCGCCGTCGTGGACGCGGGCTTCACCAAGGTCAGCTTCGCGAAGCCGGACGCGTCGACGTTCGACTTCACCCCGCCCAAGGGCGCGAAGGTCACCGAGGCCGAGGAGGCGCCGGAGCACGGGCGGGGGGCCGAGGGCGGCCTCGCCGAGGAGACGGACGGCCTGAAGGGGACGGACGGCCCGAAGGGGACGGACGGTCTCAAGGGCACGGGCGGCCCGAAGGTGATCGGCGAGGGCTGGAACTCGATCGCCACCTTCGACACCGGCGGCCAGGGCCTGCCCACGGCCTCCGCGGGCGGCGACCTCGGCGGCTTCCTGGGCTCCTTCGGCGACCAGGTCAAGGGCGACTTCGGTTCCGGCACGGTCTTCAAGACCCGCCTGGTCAACGCCCTGATCACGGACGACGGCAAGGTCTACGCCGGTGCGGTCAACAAGGACGCGCTGGTGAAGGCGGCCGACGCGGCCCAGTAGGCGCCAGGTCGGGTCGGGCGTCAGCGTCGGGCGCCAGGCCGGACGCCCGACGCCGGGCATCAGCACGGAGCAGCCACGACGACGAAGCGAGGGAGCCGATGGCCGAAGCGTCCGCCACGGAAGCGGAGAGCCCGGACCAGGGGGACGGCGCGGACGACGCCGTCATCGCCACCCGGGCGCTCACCAAGCGCTACCGCGGCGGACAGCTCGCCGTCGACGGTCTGGACCTGACCGTCCCGGCGGGCAGCGTCTTCGGCTTCCTCGGCCCGAACGGCTCCGGCAAGACCACCACCATCCGCATGCTGATGGGCCTGATCGAGCCCACCTCGGGCACCGCCCGGGTCCTGGGCCGGCCCATGCCGCGCGCGGCCCGCACCGTACTGCCCCAGGTCGGCGCCCTCATCGAGGGCCCCGCCCTGTACGGCTTCCTCTCCGGGCGCGACAACCTCCTTCGCTACGACGCCGCCGACCCGGCCGCCGACCCGCGCACCCGGCGAGAGCGCGTCGCTGGGGCGCTGGACCGGGTGGGCCTCGCGGCCGCCGCCGGCAAGAAGGCGAAGGCGTACTCCCTCGGCATGAAGCAGCGCCTCGGGCTCGCCGCGGCGCTGCTCCAGCCGCGCCGCCTGCTCGTCCTGGACGAGCCGACCAACGGGCTCGACCCCCAGGGCATGCGCGAGATCCGCGCGCTCGTGCGCGAACTGGCCTCCGACGGCACCACCGTCTTCCTCTCCTCTCACCTGCTGGACGAGATCGAGCAGGTGTGCACGCACGCCGCCGTGATGGCGCAGGGGCGGCTGATCAGCCAGGGCGCGGTCGCCGACCTGGCGGCCGGGGCGCGCGGCCGGCTGGTGGTGACCACGCCGGACGCGGGGGAGGCGGCCAGGGTGCTGAAGGAGCAGGGGGCCGGGGACGTGGTCGTCGCCGAGGACCGGGTGACGGCGGAGCCACCGGACCGCGACCTCGCCGACCTGAACGCCGCCCTGGTCGCGGCCGGTGTCCGCGTCCGAGGCTTCTCAGTGGAGCGTGCCTCCCTGGAGGACGCGTTCGTGGCGCTCACCGGGGAGGGCTTCGATGTCGCGGGCTGACACGTCGCGGGCCGAGTCACCGCAGGTTGAGGCGCCGCAGGCTGAGGCGCCGCGGGCAGGGGTGTCGCGGGCCGAGGTGCCGAGCGCGGTGCGCGCCCCGAGTCCGCTGTGGTCCTTCGGGCTGCTCCGCAGCGAACTGCTGATCACGTTCCGGCGCTGGCGCACCCTCGCCCTGCTGGGCGTGCTGGCCGCCGTGCCGGTCCTGGTGGGGATCGCCGTGAAGATCGAGACGAGCGACGGGGCGTCGTTCGGCGGAGGCGGTGGCGGAGGCGGTGGCGGCGAGGGACCGGCGTTCATCTCGCAGATCAGCAACAACGGCCTGTTCCTGGTCTTCACCGCGATCGCCGCGACCCTCCCGTTCTTCCTGCCGATGGCCGTCGGTGTCGTCGCGGGCGACGCGATCGCGGGCGAGGCGAACGCGGGTACGCTCCGCTACCTCCTGGTCGCCCCGGCCGGCCGCACCCGGCTGCTGCTCACCAAGTACGCCACGGTGATCGCCTTCTGCCTCGCCGCCACCCTGGTGGTCGCGGTCTCGGCGCTCGCGGTCGGGGCGCTGCTGTTCCCGGTCGGTGAACTGACCACCATCTCCGGCACCCGGATCACCTACGCCGAGGGCCTGGGCCGCGCCCTGCTGATCGCCCTGGTCGTGGCCGCCTCGCTCGTCGGTGTCGCGGCCCTCGGCCTGTTCGTCTCGACTCTGACCGGCAGTGGCATCGCGGCGATGGCGACCACGGTGGGGCTGCTGATCACCGTCCAGATCCTCGACCAGATCCCGCAGCTCGACGCGCTCCAGCCGTACTTCTTCTCGCACTACTGGCTGTCCTTCGCCGACCTGATGCGCGAACCGGTCTACTGGGACGACCTGGTGAAGAACCTCGGCCTCCAGGCGCTCTACGCGGCAGTGTTCGGCTCGGCGGCCTGGGCGCGGTTCACGGCGAAGGACGTCACCTCGTAGGCACGGGCATCACTTCGCAGGCACGGGCATCACTTCGTGGGCCACGGACATCACCTTGCGGGCACGGTGCCCGTCTGCTCGTACGGGAAACGGGCGAGCGGCGCCTCCTGCGCGAAGAAGGTCTTGGCGCCTGCCAGCGCCTCGGTGTCCTTCAGGACGTCACCGGGCTTGCTGCCGTTGCCCAGCAGTACCCCGCCGAAACGCATACCCATGTAGGCCGCCGAGTTGCTCAGGCTGCCGATCAGCGGATCGGCGACCTCCCGCTCCCGGTGCGCGAGCGCGGTGACGCCCCACAGGGTGCGGCCGGCCAGGGCCGCCTTGAAGTCGAGGCCGGGGGTGCGCAGCCAGCCGGACCAGTAGTCCAGGTAGCGCTTGACCGGGGCGGACAGCGAGTACCAGTACAGCGGTGAGGCGATCACGATGTCCGTGGCGGCGAGAGTGGCGTCGAGGAGCAGGCCCGCGCTTCCCTCGGTGGGGCGGACGTGGTCGCTGTCGTGCCGCAGGTCCTCGAAATCGGGCAGCGGGTGCTCGGCCAGGTCGATCCACCGCTGCTCGACGTCCGTAGGCAGTTGTTCGGCGGCGCGGCGGGCGAGCAGTTCGGTGTTGCCGCCGGATCGGCTGCTGCCGAGCAGGAAGAGGTAGTGGCGGGTCATGAGAGGTCCCCCTGGATGGTTGCCGTGCGCGGATACCAGCACATGCATTATATGCACACGCAAGCATCTGTCCATCGTGTGCGAGTGGCTCAGCGCACCCGCCCGGTGAGGCGGACCAGGGGGCCGGTGCCCCGTGGAGGACTTCCGTCCGTCTCGCCGAGGCGCCAGGCAGGGACCCACGGAACGCGATGGACGTCCACGGCCGCTTCGAGCAGCTTCACGCGCTGGGCGAGTGGCCGGGGCAGCCGCCCGGGCGCGTCCGCGACGAGAACGACGGAGCCGAGATCGAGCCCCGCCGGAGCCTGGCCCTGCCGGAAGGCCGCCACGGCACGGTGGGCCGCGGCCAGCCCGGCCGCGTGCGTACGGGCGACGAGCAGCACCGACGGCGGGTCGCCGGGGCCGGGCCAGCCGCGTCCGCAGTCCTGACCGCCGTACACGGCGGCGAGCGTCGAGACACCGGCGCCGCCGTGCGCGCCGACCCAGGAGACACGCCGTGGGGCGGGCGGCTCCGAGTACGGGGGCGCCGGGACGGGCCGTCCTGGGACGGGTGGTGGCGGGGCGGGCGGCGTCCGGACGGGCCGTCCTGGCGTGGGCGGCGGCGGGGTGAGCGGCTCCGGCAGGGCCACCGGTCCGCGGATCCAGATCTCCGGTCCCTCTCGCATGCCTGTCCGCCTGCCCGGTCCCCTCCCGTGTCACGCCCCCCGGGCGCCCGCCCGTATCGACCCGCCGATACGGGTGTGACCTCCTGGAGCGAGCCTGTGACACCCCGGTGACGTGAGAATCGCGAGCGAGCGGAGAGACTCGACAGCAGGTGTACGACAGGCATGACAGGCTCTGGACGGCAGGGAATCGAAACCGCCGACGGAAGCCGCAGATGAGTGGGGGAACGATGTCTCGACTCGGCCGCGAGAAGCAGCGGGACCACGCGGGCGCCGAGCGCTCGCCCACCCCTGCGGCGACGCCGATCGACGTCCGCGTGCCGGTGGCCGATTCCGGCGCGCGCAGCGCTTCGGTCGACGGCTCAGTGGTCGTCGCGGCCCCCGGCGAGGAGATCCAGGACGCCGTCCTCAACCGCCTCCACCGCCTCGCCCTCGCCGCCGGTCACCCCGTCCTCGCCACGATCCACGACGAGCGCATCGGCTGTTCCGTCCCGATCCGGGTCGACCCGGACGGCTCCAGCCATCTCGCCGCGGAGCCGGTTCCGACGGCTCCCGAGGAACCGGCCGTACGACGCGACCAGCACACGCATGTTCTGCGGACGGTGGAGCCGGTACGGGACAGCACCCCGACGTTCCGCCTCCCGCCGGTGCCCGAGTCGCAGCAGGCGCCGGCCGGCGAGTCCGCGCCGGCGTTCACGCTGCGCGCCCTGCCGGAACCGGCCGAGGGTACGGCACCCGGTACGGTGGCGCCGCCGACGGGGGAGTTCGGTCCGCCGCCCCGAATGGACGGCGCATCCGCGACCGGCGCCCGCGACGGCGCGGCACCGCTGCCTGCGCCTGGGGCGGTCGCCGGGGGTGCGCCTGGGGCGGTCGCCGGGGGTGCGCCTGGGGCGGTCGCTGGGGCTGGGGCTGCCTCCGTCGCCGCCCCCGGGCCGGTCACCGTTCCGAAGCCGCCACTCGTCCCCGAGTCGGTCGCCGACCTCGGCCCCGACCCCAAGCCCACCCCCACCCCCGCCCGCGGATTCGACGCCGTGGCCGAGGCCGTGCTCGGGGACGAACCGCTCACCGCACCCGGCGATGCCACCGCCCCCGCGCTCCTCGCGGAGCCGACGGCCCGCATCAACGAGGCCGTCAAGGAAGGCCGGACGGAGGCGGCCGCCCAACTGGCGGAGCAGACCGTGGCCGAAGCCTCGGGAACGCTGGGGCCGGAGCACCCGGAGGTCCTTCGGCTCCGCGAACTCACCGCGTACATCGCCTACTTGTCAGGAGACCCCGACCGCGCCTTCCGCCTCTCCCTCGACCTGTCCGGGATACACCGCCGCGCGGGCGACGCGGAGGCCGCGTACGGCAACGTCCAGAGCGCTGCCACCGCCTGGCGCGCCGTACGGGACCCGGCACGGGGTCTGGAGCTGGGGCACGAGCTGGTCGGCCTGTGGAGCGAACTCGCCGCCGAGGAGGGACCGGCCGCGGAGGACTCCGAACAACTGGAGTCCGCCCGCAGCCGCATCGGCCGCCTCACCGAACGTGCCCGCGCTGCCGGGACCGGCTGACCGGGCGGGCCCCGGCGAGGCGGCGCGTCGGCCCTACTGCGACAGTTCCCACATCGCGTACGCGATGGCGTCGCTGTTGCGGTTCAGGGCCGTGTCGTTGATGTTGGCGGTCGTGTCGCAGGACGAGTGGTAGCAGCGGTCGAACGGCTGGCCCACGGTGCCGCCCCACTTGGCCGCCTGCGCGGATGTCTTCCGGTAGTCGGCGCCGCTGAAGAGGCCGCCGACGGGGACGCCGGCGTTCTTGAAGGGCGCGTGGTCGGAGCGGCCGTCGCCCTCGGTCTCGATCTCCGTGGAGACGCCGAGGCCGGCGAAGTAGTCCTTGAAGGTCTTCTCGATGGTGGGATCGTCGTCGTAGACGAAGTAGCCGGGGTTGGGCGAGCCGATCATGTCGAAGTTCAGGTAGCCGTTGATCTTCGCGCGGCCCGTGGAGCCGAGGCTGTTGACGTAGTAGCGGGAGCCGACCAGTCCCAGCTCCTCCGCGCCCCACCAGGCGAACCGCAGGTGTTTGGCGGGCTGGTGGCCGGACCGGGCGACGGCGAGCGCGGTTTCCAGGACGGCTGCCGAGCCGGAGCCGTTGTCGTTGATGCCCGGGCCGGAGGACACGCTGTCCAAGTGTGACCCAGCCATGACAACCTGATTGGCGTCGCCGCCCGGCCAGTCGGCTATCAGGTTGTAGCCGGTGCGGCCGGAGGCGGTGAAGCGCTGGACGGTGGTGGTGAACCCGGCCGCGTCCAGCTTGGCCTTCACGTAGTTGAGCGAGGCCTGGTAGCCCGGGCGGCCGTGGGCGCGGTTGCCGCCGTTGGCCGTGGCGATCGACTGGAGCTGTGTCAGGTGGGCCTTGACGTTGGCTATCGGTATGTCGGGCGCGGCGGCGGCCGCGGACGTGGGGCGCTCGGTGGCTGGCGCGGCGCCGGCCATCGATCCGCCGGTGATCAGCGTGGCGACCGCGACGGCACCGGCCGTCAGTGCACGCCCGCAGTGGGGGGGCTTCATGTGGGGGGCTCCGAATTCCTAGGGAATCCCTGGGGAGGGGACTCCACAGTGAATGGGGTGCCTGGATGGTGGGTCCGGTACTGACCCACCGTCAAGACCGCTATTCGGCCACGGTGTCGCGTATATCGGAGGCCCCTGGTGGCGTCGGCGCGGAGGTCGCGGAGGTCGCGGAGGTCGTGGAGGTCGTGGAGGTCGTGGAGATCGCGCCTAGTGGACGCAGAACTCGTTCCCCTCCGGATCCGACATCACCACCCACTCCCCGCCAGGCTCCTTCACCTGTCGCAGGACGCTCGCGCCCAGCGCCTCCAGCCGGGCGGCCTCCGCCTCGCGCCGGCCCTCGCCCGGGTGCAGGTCGAGATGGAGCCGGTTCTTGCCGGTCTTGGCCTCCGGTACGCGCTGGAACAGCAGCCGCCGCCCCAGCCCACTGCCGCTCTCCTCCTGGTAGGGGTCGTCGGGATGCCGTACGGCGGCCAGGTCCCGCCAGGCGCGGCGGCCGTGGGACTCGACGGTCAGCTCGGCCGGTACGGCCCCGAAGCCCAGCAGCTTTTCGATGAGTGCGCTGTTGTCCTCCACCTCGTAGTGGAGGGCGGCGGCCCAGAAGTCCGCCTGCGCGTGCGGGGCGGTGGCGTCGATGACGATCTTGAAGTGAACAGGGTCCGGCCCGGAGGTCGATGTCATGTAACCAGTTATATTGGTTACATGAGTGAGCGGGCAATGGAATCGCCGAAACGTCCTCCCGACGCACCCGGACCACCCGGTTCAGCCGGCCCTCCAGGGCTGACGCTGTGGTCGCACGAGGGCAAGCCGTACCGCTTCGATCCCGGCGCCCTCTGCCTCGAACTGCTGACGACGGGCGGGCCGGGTGCCTACGCGCGCTGGGAGGTGCTTCACGAGCCCGCCGACCTGGCCGCCTGGGCCGACCGCAGCCGCCTGCCGGCCGGACTGGATCTGGCCGTGGACCGGAGCGATGTGGAGCGGGCCCGGACGCTGCGCGACGCCCTCTTCCTGCTCACGGCGGACCGCGCGCACGGGCGTCCGCTCCAGCCCGACCACCTGGACGCCGTCAACGCCGCCGCGGCCGAGCCCCCACTCGTCGCGCGCATCGAGGCGGACGGCACCCGCGCCTGGGTCCCCGGCGCTACGGGCGCCCGCCTGCTGTCGACGGTCGCGCGTGACGCGATCGAGCTGTTCACCGGCCCTTACGCCGGCCGCATCCGGGAGTGCGGTGCCCACGACTGCCGTCTGCTCTTCGTCGACACCTCACGCCCGGGACGCCGCCGCTGGTGCGCGATGGAGCACTGCGGCAACCGGGAGAAGGCCCGGGCACACCGCGCGCGGCGGGCGCCCGACAAGGGCTGACGAAGGACGGCGGCGGGGCGACCGGGCCGTTACGGCTTCCCTGTCGCCGTGTCGAGCTGTTCGGACCCGGTGGAACCAGGGGACGGCACTCCGGAGGCCACGATTCCCGACTCCCGCGCGGCGCTTCCCGGCTCCCGCGCGGCGCTCCCCTTGACCGGCGTCACGCCGTCGCCCGCTCGGTCCAACTGCGCCCTGAGAGTCCGGGCGGTCCGGTGGGCGGTGCGCAGGGCGTCCCAGGTGAGCAGCGCGAGCGCCAGCCACACCAGCCCGAAGCCGGCCCAGCGCTCGGGCGGCATGGCCTCGCCGAAGTAGAGGACGCCGAGCACGAACTGGAAGACCGGGGCCAGGTACTGCAGCAGCCCCAGCGTGGACAGCGGCACGCGGATCGCCGCGGCGCCGAAGCAGACCAGGGGGATGGCGGTGACCACGCCGGTCGCGGCGAGCAGGGCGGCGTGTCCGGCGCCCTCGGTGGTGAAGGTGGAGTCGCCCTGCGCGCTCAGCCACAGCAGGTAGCCGAGCGCGGGCAGGAACTGGATCGCCGTCTCGGCCGCCAGCGACTCGACGCCGCCGAGGTTGACCTTCTTCTTCACCAGGCCGTACGTGGCGAAGGAGAAGGCGAGGCAGAGGGAGATCCACGGCGGCTGGCCGTAGCCGATGGTGAGGACGAGCACGGCCGCGAAGCCGGTCCCGACCGCCGCCCACTGCGCGGGCCGCAGCCGCTCCTTCAGGAGCAGCACGCCCATCGCGATGGTGACCAGCGGGTTGATGAAGTACCCGAGGGAGGCCTCGACGACATGGCCGCTGTTCACCGCCCAGATGTAGACGCCCCAGTTGACGGTGATGACCGCGGCGGCCACGGTGACCAGGGCGAGTCTGCGCGGCTGCCGCAGCAGCTCGCCGGCCCAGGCCCAGCGGCGTACGACGAGCAGGGCGGCGGCGACGAAGACGAGGGACCACGCCATCCGGTGGGCGAGGATCTCCCCGGCCCCGGCGGGCTTGAGCAACGGCCAGAACAGTGGGACGAGCCCCCACATCCCGTACGCCGCGAAGCCGTTCAGCAGGCCTATTCGCTGCTCACTCCTGGACGACCCGGCCACGGGCACCTCCTTCTCGCACTCGGCATGCCGGACGGACGCATGCCACGACGAAGGTAGCGCCGCACCCGGCCTCCTGTCATGCCCGTATCGCCATACGGTCATGACAGGCAGGGTGGGCGTCGTGAAGGCGGGCGGTCAGGATCAGCTCTTGAGCGCGGTGGCGACGGCCTCGGCGAGCGGCGTGGTCGGGCGGCCGATCAGGCGGGACAGGTCGCCGGTGGAGACGGCCAGCTCGCCCTTCTCGATGGCGGCGTCCACGCCCGCCAGGACGGCGGCCAGCGGCCCGGGCAGCCCGGCGCCGGTGAGGATGCCGGTGTAGGTCTCGGTGGAGACGGGGTTGTAGACGATCTCCTTGCCGGTCTGCCGGCTCAGTTCGGCCGCGTACTCGGCGAAGCTCCAGGCCACGTCGCCACCCAGCTCGTACGCCGTGTTCTCGTGGCCCTCGCCGGTCAGTACGGCGACGGCGGCGGCCGCGTAGTCGGCGCGGGAGGCGGAGGAGATCCGGCCCTCGCCGGCCGCCTGCACGACGGCACCGTGCTCCAGGACCGGGGCGAGCTGCTCGGTGTAGTTCTCGTGGTACCAGCCGTTGCCCAGCAGCACGTACGGCACACCCGAGCCGACCAGTACCTCCTCGGTGGCGCGGTGATCGTCGGCGAGTGCGGCCGTGAGGCTGCTGGGGGCGCTGGTGTAGGCGAGCAGGGCGACACCGGCCTTCTCGGCCGCGTCGATCACGACCGTGTGCTGCTGGACGCGGCCCTTGTCGAACTCGTTGCCGGAGATCAGCAGCACCCGGTCGCCGGTCGCGAAAAGGCCGTCGAAGGTCTCGGGCGCGTTGTAGTCGGCGACCGCGAGCCGTACGCCGCGGGCGGCGAGATCGGCTGCCCTGTCGCGGTCCCGGACGACCGCGGTGACCTGGTCGGCCGGCACTTTCTCCAGTAGCTGCCGCACGACGTGGCGGCCGAGGTGTCCGGTGGCTCCGGTGACGACGATGCTCATGGTTTCAGTACTCCTTGTGGGGTGCGATGCCACAACCCTAGGAGTTGCGCTAACCAAAAGAAAGTGCCCACTTCAAAGTAAGGTACTTACGTCTGGGTAAGCCCTACGTGAGTCTGAGCTCGAACGGCATACGAAGAGGCCCGGACGTTTCCGCCCGGGCCTCTTCGAAGCCGTGTGCCGCCGCCGGTCTCAGCCGACGACCGTCCAGGTGTCGTTGCCGGTGAGGAGGGTGGCGAGGTCGCCTTTGCCGTTGTGTTCGATGGCGGTGTCGAGCTGGTCGGTCATGAGGGTGTCGTA